>NZ_AP014635.1:1248990-1561238 GCF_001547935.1 Vibrio tritonius | reverse complement strand
CATTTCATATCTGCATGCTCAACAGCCCCTAAGCAATAACCTGCTCTAAAACTTTCTGCCACTGAGGTTGTTAGATATGCCCCGAAACGTTTTTCATTTTTTTTGTCGTATAACTCAATATATTCTTGGCACGCGTTAATCAAAAAACGGGCACTACCCGGCTTAGACATAGGCTCTTCGCGACATAACGCCGGAAATGCAGTCACTAATAGGAAGAAACAAAAACTTAACCGTCTTAGCATTGTGATAACTCCGTTTCATTAAGACTATTGGGTTCATCAGGCACATTAGTACCCGCGCTATTTTTCAACACCTGGTAGCTATAGAGTGTAACCAGCGTTGTCCCAAAGTATGATGAGAGGTTAAGCCAAGGCATCTCGTCTATCTTATTTATTGAAAAATCAAACGCTAAATGCGCGATCATCAAACAAGCTACGACAAATAAGCAAAAATAGGCTTGATAAACAAAAGGGGTGATCAACTTTCTCATAAAAGGCGCTTTTACCATTAAACACAGCTTCACATACTTATAAGTGAATATGAGTAACCATAGTAGGTAAAACTCTTCAACTAGATCCAACTCCGATAGGCTGACACTGTATTCAAAAATTTCAGAAGGCAATAACGCAAACAACGTGACTCCTAAGAGGAACATTGTCAGTAACCACATCCACTTAATAGCAAATTTAATTCCTTGCCATACCCTTGAACTAACTTTCTGATCTTTATTTATTTCCATTATTTAACCGTTACTAGATGGGTGGTGAATAGACGTTTTAAAAATCTGGCAAACTTCACAGCCTTAGTCGGGCGATGTTTCACAATCCCCCTAAATGGCAAGAGATAAAATCAACGCTACTAACTAGTTTTTTTCGCAAGAAATCACAAACTTACAAAGTTTTACAGACCAAAGGCGATATTAAGACACTAGACACATAAGAACAATATCAAAGTTCTATGATTCGCCAGATTATTGATTATGATAAATATATTAGATTTACATGAATCAACTTCTCGAGGTTTGTCTACCTACCCCATCCCACACCTAAACCACCCTATGTATCCCATTGCATTTATTGTGGTTCGTGCGATAGTAGTGGCTCTCACTTTTCCACAATAAGCAACGCGGCACGGACTTCGCGCGCTGTGGTATTGGCTTTTTTTGAATACATGGAGGTATTCCGTTCATGAATGCACATCTCGACATCAGCCCTCTTGCTCAAAGACTTTCTGAGTCATCTATCCGCACGATCGCCAATTACGGTATGACCTTACCTGATGTCATTCCCCTGTGGTTTGGCGAATCGGATATTCCAACGCCCAAATTCATTTCTGAAGCCGCGATTGCGAGCTTAAACAGAGATGAAACTCGCTATACGCCCAATAACGGTTTACCACAATTGCGCACCGCATTAGCCGACTACTCAACTCGCCTATTCGCCCGTCCGATTGCCGACAATAATATTGTGGTGACGGTGTCAGGCACCGATGCGCTTATGCTTGCCTGCCAAACCTGTATCTCCCACGGAGATAAAGTCGTGGTGATAACCCCTGTATTTCCAACCTTGTTTGCCATTCCTGAACTGCTGGGCGCAGAGGTCGTGCCATTTGCGTTAGAACAAAAAGAGAACCGTTTCGAACTGAATCTTGAAGCGCTGTTTGCACAGGCGAAAGATGCACGGGCAATTATTATTAACAGCCCCAATAACCCAACGGGATGGATGGCTTCACAGGCAGAGATTCATGCGATTATGGCTTTCGCTCGTGAACATGGCGTTTGGGTTGTATCAGATGAAGTATACAGTCGTCACTGCTATGAAGATGAAACTGCGCCCTCTTTTGTTCGAGAGATGCAAGCAGACGATAAGCTGATTATCTGTAACAGTTTTTCCAAGGCGTGGTGTATGACTGGTTGGCGTCTTGGCTGGCTTACTCTTCCTGATAACTACACGCCGACCATTACCAAATTGATTGAATTTAACGTGTCCTGCGCACCCGCATTTGTACAACATGGTGGACTAGCGGCAATCACTCAGGGCGAAGAATTTGTTAACCACACGCTCGATCGTTTCCGTCAGGGCCGTTCATTAGTACAAAAATACCTTGGTGATATTGAAGGAGTCACCTTATACGACATGCCTGCAACCTTTTATGCCTTCTTAAAAGTGCGAGGCCTAGATGACAATAGCCAACCAGCCATCTTAGAAATGATTGAAAAATATCGGGTTGGCGTAGCGCCAGGTGAAGCCTTTGGTAGCGCAGGTTCAGGGCATTTACGTATCTGCTACGGCAGCCATCCCGACAAATTAGAAAAAGGGTTAGCGGGCATCCGCGAGTTTCTCACCGAGTTTGTAACTCGCTCCCTTAAAGTATGATGCACAAGTAAGGGGCCACTCGCTTAGCCCCTTACCTAACGTGATATTCCATCCCCCAAACTAATTAACACTGTATAAAAACTCGACTAAATATCACTATTATTCAATATTTTAATATGCATAAATCACCTCAATTTACATCCAAATAACTTTGCCATATTAAGCTTTTCTTAAGAATTACGACCTATCCTGAAGATAGAGATGCAGTCAATACCTGCTAGGTTGTCTTTCACTTGAGAAATGGAAACAGAACGTGATACATCGTCATCCATACAAAGCCGTCATACCCGACCCAATGCAAACTTTGCACAAAAAACTCATCCTTCATTTTGTAAACGATGATCAACCCTATCTATGTCATCGAGTTAGGCTCAATGACATTACCAATGCTGAATCATGCCTGTCTTCGAAGAAGCAAGCTAAGCTTAACGACGTGTTTGAACACTATGTTTGTTTGGTTCAGCAGTTACGAAGTGAAAATCAACCACTCGAACAAAAACAGCAAAGAGAGCGTAAACTTCGCCTTGTTGTCGCAGCGCTTTACTGTGCGTTGTTTAAATAACGCCATTTACCCTATCACGGTTCCTATATGGTTTTGTTTAGGCAAATGTTGACTCGCATAAGCCCTTCCATGAGAGCTTATTTACCATCCTCGGCAAACAGAGTTTGCTTGTCAGCGGCTGTCTGACTTCCCAAACGGGAACATGATTGAGACAGCCATTTCTAGTTCAGTTCAGCATTCAATACAAAAAGGATATTTCGATCTAATGTTTACCAAAATTTACTATTAATTGTGCATCCAAATGTTGAAATCATTTTTTGTTTTATGCTGTCGTTTATTAGCAAGTATTAAATAAGCAAAAACTTAGTGTGATTATAATCACAGCTTATTTAATCGCCAATTGTCATACGCTGTTTTAAGTTTAGAATTAATAAAAATTTGGATTGTTACTGTTTACAGGCAAAACCTTACTCCATAGATAAATTATCAATATTGGGGTGAGGTTTTTTTGTTTTTCATCATTCAAAATAATAAATTTCCATTTATTTAAATGGACGGCATTTTATTGCCCTTAAAAACCCAATAACCATAAGCGTAAATCGTGTAATTACTTTTCTTACAAATGTAATAGGAACAAAATATGAGCCGGACTCTTAACACTACCCTTTTTCTAATATCTATTAGCGCCTTTTCTAGCGCTCAAGCCCGAACCGACAATGATGGTAACTGGATAGAAAACTATTTGGATAGAGATAATGGTAGCGAATTAGCACAATTCACCGATATCGAAAACAACAGCCGTTGGTACTATAATTTACGTCTACAAGGCACCACTACTGTCGGTCGTTCCTTCGACGATCAAGGCAGCAAAATTGAAGCTAGTTTACGCTTGCGTGGTAAAACCATGTTTACTGAAGACCTAGGTTTTACGGGCGATTTCTGGTTAAAAGCCAAAGAAAACTACAATAAAACAAATGGCATAACCTCAAATCACTATGACGACCTAGATGAGGGAGCCAGTTGGGAAAACCTCATTTTCGGTATTGAATCAAATACCTTTGGTACCCTGGCTTACGCCAAACACTCTACAAACTGGGCTGTTTATTCTACTGATATTGGTATGCATGGCCAATATGACATACAAATGGATGCAGCAGGCAAAAATGCCGGAAAAATAATTTATAAGAATTATTTTGATAACAACCTATTTGTACACACGAGCTATGACACTAACTCCGATATATATGGTTTAGATATTGGTTATCAAACAGCAAATATTTATCCATTTAGACCAGATTCCTATGGCGTTTATTTTTCTATGCACAATGGTCAGCCATTATTAAACAAAGGATACAATTCCAATATAATCGGTAACGTCAACACTAATTCCAATATAAAA
This sequence comes from Vibrio tritonius, assembly GCF_001547935.1. Lineage (NCBI taxonomy): Bacteria > Pseudomonadati > Pseudomonadota > Gammaproteobacteria > Vibrionales > Vibrionaceae > Vibrio > Vibrio tritonius. Next base: position 1,556,962 of record NZ_AP014635.1, on the reverse strand, counting down.
TCAGATACCGATTATAACCGTGACAGCGAATCACTAATCACATACTCATTGAGTAGTTATAAACAATTTGGATTTAATGGCCGCGTTGGTCTCGCTATGGCTTATTCTGAACGCGATAATGACGAATCCATCCGTGAAATAAGAGAGCAAGGCTACGCTGAAGGCGGTTTAGGCTTCTCAATATCGTCAACTTACCAATATTTTCCTGAAGGGTTTAAAGGTTGGGGGCCTGTCATTACGGTATCCCATGATGAATTTACCGATAAAATTGTTCCACAAATGCAATACTGGTTTAGCCCACAAGTTCGTGTTTGGGCTGGCCACATCATTACAACACATGGCGAAAACTCCACTCAAGTTGAGTTTCAATTAGACTACTAATACATGTAGACATTCAGTTTTGAAGGGATGAGCACAGTATGTCATCCCTTTTTTTAAACATATGTATTCTATTGCATCATAAATGTGCGAGTTATCATATAAATCATAAAACACTAATATATCTAGCTTATCCTCCCCTACGCAAAACTATTGCCCTCCTATACTTATTCCTGAGCTGAATACAAGCGACTAATCAAAAAGGAATTTTAACTATGGTGGGTGTAAAAAGCGTACTAACAAGTTTGATTGCCTCGGCAGCTGTCCTCGCAGTGGGTTCCAGTTATGCCGCGGATATTAAAGTTGGCATGTCTGCCGCTCTAACAGGTCCTGCGTCAGCGTTAGGCATAGCGGTAAAAAATGGTATCGAAACGTACTTCGACGAAGTCAACGCCGCTGGCGGTATCAACGGAAATAAACTGGTCTTTACGCCTCTCGATGATGGCTATGAACCAGCCAAAGCCGCCCCGAATATGAAACAGCTGATTTCTCAAGATAGTGTATTAGCCGTACTTGGCAACGTCGGCACACCTACTGCTGTCGTAACCGTGCCTATCGCGAATGAAGATAAAACTCTTCTTTTCGGAGCGTATACCGGGGCTGGTGTGCTGCGTAAATCGCCACCAGATCGCTATGTTATTAACTACCGCGCCAGCTACGCAGAAGAAACAGCCGCAATGGTGAAGAACCTTCTTGCTAGTGGTATCAAACCTGAAGAGATAGCCTTCTTTACCCAAAATGATGGCTATGGTGATGCTGGCTTCAATGGTGCGGTTGCTGCTCTTAAAGCGGAAGGGTTTAATGACACCGATAAATTGGCACATGGCCGCTACACCCGTAATACAACCAACGTAGAACAAGCGTTAGGCACCATTCTCGATGCAGCAGTAGAACCAAAAGCCATCATCATGGTGGGTGCCTATGCCCCTTGTGCGGAGTTCATTCGTCAAGCTAAACAAGACTTCGATGACATGCTGTTTTTAAATGTTTCTTTCGTCGGCAGTTTGCCATTGCTAAAAGCGTTGGGTGATGACGCTGAAGGCGTGATAGTGACGCAAGTGGTTCCTCACTACGAATCTGATTTGCCAGGCGTTGAGGCGTACCGTAAAGCACTCGCTAAATACAAACCAAACGCACAACCAGATTTCGTCTCTCTTGAGGGGTATTTACTCGCCAAAATCTTCGTTGCTGGTGCAGCAAAAGCGCCTAGTCTAACTCGCGAAGGTGTGATTGATGGATTGGAAAAACTCAATAGCCTAGACATTGGTATCGGCGTGCCGATCACGTATAGCTCTACTCAACACCAAGCAAGTCATAAAGTATGGCCAACCATCATTCGTAATGGTCGTTATGAAGCATTGGATTGGGCCACTTTGCGTTAAGTATGGAAGCAATAACGTTTAAGGAATCACTATGTTAAGACTATCTGTTCGTAAATTGCTCATTACCTTATCGACAGGGGCCATCATCTCCGTACTGGTTGTTTCAACAATGATATTTTGGCTCGGAGATGTAGCCAATTCTTTAAGTGAGGCGACGAACAACAGCGCCAGAGAATCTGAACAGGTGAACAATGTTAGCCAGGATGCCTCTGCACTTCTGGCTAACACCTTAAAAATAGCGTCAGCTCAGACTAGACAAGAATTAGGTAATGGCGCTGATTATGACGTTTCTTTATCTGACTCAGGGCACGATCAACTCAATCAGATAGTGCGTGAGTTCGCTGATGCCAGCCAAAAGCTTTATACAACGAAAGCAGCTTTAGTCAGTAATGCTGAAAAAATTCAATTGATGTCCATGCAATCTACTGAATTAATGGACAAGATCCGCAAAAATACAGGAGGCCTTTTAGGTAAAACCTCCTTGACAGAAAAGCGCTTGGTACGAAGAGTTGTTCGTGCGCTTAAAAAAGTCACCCCTGAAACCCCTACCGACAGTTGGCTATCAACATCTCAAAAAGCACTTGATGTATTACAGGGAGATAGCGATAAAATCATTACGGCGGCCACTCAGCTAAGCTTGGGTGTTACTCAATTAGAAACCATCAACTATGCCATGCAAAGTGCGGTCGATGATTCGAGTCTTATCAGTTTAGAAAAAAACATCGCAGCACCAACAAAGGCACTTATTGACGATAAAATTAAAATTCTACAAGGTTTGACTGAGAATAACGCCAACTTGAATCAGCTTCTTTCAAACATCGTAGAACAGAGAGACCAGTTATATACTGTGATGTTTACATCGTCAGGTTCAATTTTATCTGTGCGGCGCGAAAACCTTCAATTACAAGCTCAATTAAAAGAGCAAAGCAAACAAGTGTCGGCGTTAGCGACAAAAATGAGTGAAGCGGCAGACAGTGTTATTAAGACTAGCCAACAGGCAAGTGCATTGACCTTAGCCAACTCAAACAGCACCATCGATAAATTACTAAACAGCAGCGCGATTGTTGCTGCCGTTGTACTGATTGTGCTAATCGCCGCGTCTATTGGAATCACTCGTCTCATTACCAAACCACTTGATAAGATCTCAAACGCTTTAGCCGATATCGCCGATGGTGAAGGTGACCTAACTCGTCGTATCGAGGTATCAGGTATCCAAGAGGCCGTTGAGTTAGCAAAATCATTTAACCGATTTGTTGCTCAATTGCAGCAAACCGTTAAATCTCTTGCCGATGTAGAAACTGAACTTAGCAATGCCGTAACCAATACCACCAGCCTCACTCAACTAAGCTATAAGAACATCGAAACGCAAAGTTCAGAAACTACCGTGGTTGCCAGCACTGTTGAAGAATTAAGTCAGAGTTTTGCCGAAGCTTCCGGACTCGCCTCACAGGCTCTTTCTGCTACTCAAGATGCGTCGCATAACGCTAAGAAAGGGCAAAACACGGTGATGAACTCAACCAAGGCCATTGGTCAGCTTGCTACCAGCATTGAAAGCGGCGTGAGTTCAATGGAAAAACTGACAGAAACGAGTCGCAATGTGATGACTGTATTGAGTGTGATCAGCGACATTACAGAGCAAACCAATCTATTGGCACTCAATGCCGCTATTGAAGCTGCACGAGCTGGTGAACATGGTCGAGGATTTGCGGTAGTAGCAGACGAGGTTCGATCTCTTGCCGGACGCACCCAATCATCAGCGACAGAAATCGCGCAAATATTGGAAAAATTCAATCAGGATGCCCAATCTACTTTATCGGTCATGTCGAAAGGAAAAGAACATGTTGATATTAGCGTAAAACAATCAGAATTGGTTTCAGAAGCATTCAGCAATATCAACGCCAGTATTAAGACGATTCATGATATTAACGAACAAATCTCAGATTCCGCTATTCACCAAAATAGTGCTGCGCAATCTGCGTCAGCCAGTGTAGAGCGCATCAATACCATCAGCGGTGATACCAGAGAATCGATTGGAGAAATTCAGAGCTCCTCGAACCTTCTCGACACCCTATCTAAACGTCTGCACACCGCAGTTCATCGTTTTCGTTTTTAACGAGAAAAGCACCTTGGCTATCGCATCGTTTACCCCATGCGCTAGCCAAGCCACATAGGGAAAAGGCATCTCTTTATCAGTCTTAAACAACAGGCTCAGCTTCACGTTCACGCATAGCGGTTTTTGCCACTCCACGAGATAAAGTTGATGTTGTACTTTTCACTGGAGAAGGGTTCACTTTAGTGGCTGTCGTAGGCTTCACAGAAACTACTCTAAGAGACTTTAACTGTTGAGTCAGTTGGTTACGAGTTTCCACATGAGCATTTTCAACCCCCACATGCTGCTGTGTAACAGCACGTTCAATCTGCCCCTGCTGTGTTTTTAGCCCCGTGTAAACTTGAATCATGAGCTTACGTAGCGCTTCACTCGTTTCGGTATGTGCGCTAAGTAAACTTTGGTTAGCTTGCTGAATTTGTTGAAATTGTTGCGAAACAGAGGCGCGAAGTTGGTCCACTTTCTCTTCTCTTTGCCCCGCTTTTCGTTTTAATTCAGCCGTATCATTAATAATGAATTGATTCAGTTCAGCAAATTCTAGTTCGATTTGACGGCGATGCTTAACAAACGTTTCATTCATCGCGCTCAATTGTGCTTGTGCGGCTTGTTGAATTCGATACTGCCGAAAGAGCATTACACCTTGCAAAAGGATCACTATCGCTACTGCGCCTAACAATAACCAATAAGATTCAGGTGACATCACGTCCATCAAAATTCCTTTACTACCTAATACGATTACCGCCACCACAACGGGGGTTTGTGGTCTTAAAATATTAATATTCAATTTTACTAAACTAATGATTTTAGGGATAAATTGAACAAGACTAGACGTTACTACAAATAGAAGAGAAATCAAAAATAATATTGATAAAAAAGTGATAGATACATTGATAATGTTTAACGATGTTACACCTCAATGAGAACCAGTAATACTAAGCTCTCATTGGGTTACAGACTAAACACCAATACTCTTGTTGTTTAGTCGAGGAAGGTTCTTGAATTTGATATAACTGACGGTGGTTCTCGCATGTCGTTTCACAGTTACATTCTTTCTCGACGCCTATGGTTGATAGCCCACCACAACTTCCTTGAATTGACTTTCTCTTAAACATTACCCCAATCGCCATCATGGCAATCACAGCCAAAAAAACACATAACGTCAAAACAAAAGCCATGAGTCACACCTCGCTCTAATCAACCTTATCTAAAGTTTAGCACACGCTTCACTCCCAAAAACGCGCTGAGTTTATAGCATATGCTATTTATAAACAATTTAAATTTAGTGCTAGATATACAAAAAGCCACTAACAGTGGCTTTTTAGACAAAGACTTAAAATTTACTGGGTCACATGAGAATGACTTTTGCTGTGGGTACCAAACCATTGGTACAACAATACACAAATAATGCAAATAGCCAGTGCCATGCGAGTTGCGCCTAATACGCCCTGCCATCCCATGCTTTGATAAAACGGTTCAAGGAAGAACACACCGATACTGGCGCCTGAGTAATAGAACAAGCTATACAAAGCCTGTGCGCTGCCTTTGTTTTCTTTAGCTTTACGGCCAACAAGCGTGCTTGCATTCGCGTGGCAGAAGAAGAAACCGAATGCCACTAACACCATGCCAATGATCATCATAAACATGCTGTTCCAACTCATAAGGAAGTTAGCTAACAACATGACGCAAATACCAACCACGATTCCTGCAATTTGACTGTGTTTCTTTGCAAATTTACCTGCAAATGTAGAGCTTGTGGTACCGCCTAACATGGTTAAGAACATCATACTGCGAATGTCACTCGGCAAATTATATGGATAATCGCTTAACACCATCATTAAGTAGTTAGACAAGTTTACGAACGTGCCAAAAGCGAGGCCTATCAACACATAGATGATCAGCAGTTGTGGACGTTTTAAGTGCTTCCCAAACGCTTTGATTGAACCACCTATTTTAAGTGGTTTCGGTTTGAAATGACGTTGTTCTGGCAGTAAATAATAAACCACGGCAAACAATAGCGCGGTTAGTCCAGCAATAACTAACCCACCATTTTGCCAACCGCCAAAATATTCTGCGCTAAAACCACCAAGTAAACGACTACATAAGCCGCCTAACGTATTGGACGCAATATAAAAACCAACGGCGCCAGCTAGCCAGCTTTTACGCAATTCTTCCCCAAGTAGTGGCACAGCCAGAGCAGGACACACAGCCAAAAACATCCCTTGAAAAAAGCGTAATGACAAAAACACACTGTAGTTATCCACTAGCGGCAGAGCCAAAGAAATAGCCACACCAATTGCCGACCCCGCAAGCAAAATTTTGCAACGTCCAACAGCGTCAGACCAACTGGCAAAAATCACTAACCCGAGCCCCATCCCCAACAGAGGAGCAGACATAGCAAAGTTAGCCGCTAAAGAAGTAATATTAAAATCATGTTGTAAAACAGGAAGTAACGGTTGTAACCAATAAATATTTGCAAAAGTGATCACGGAAAAGAGACAAACACAAATAACAAAGCGGCTGTAATGGGGGATATTTTTCACTGCTCTCGACTACGTATAAAAGGATTAAAAGAAACGGGTTTAGAGCGCTAGAGTACGCCTGCGATATCAATAAATAAAATATGTTGTGTTTATCTATTCCATAGATAAAATTTATACCCATATTTTAATGTTTGACTTCGTTCTCATTTTTGATAAGGACCCCTTGTTATGGAGTTAAGACAGCTTCGCCATTTTGTGACTGTCGTGGAGCATGGATCGATTTCTGCAGCGGCCCGTGCCCTTAATTTGGCGCAACCGGCGGTCAGTAGCAGTGTTAAAAAGCTCGAAGAAGAATTGAAAATGCCACTGTTTAATCGTCGCGACCGTGGTATCGATCTCACCACTGCTGGGCAAGAGTTTTTGCAGCATGCTAAACAGATTTTAAATCAAGCACACGATGCAAAATTGGCAATGCAAGCGATGGAAGGATTAGACCAAGGACAGGTGGATATTGCCGTACCGGGTATGCTTGGTTCTTACTATTTTCCTCCCCTATTGATGGCCTTTCGCCACCAATACCCAAATATCGACTTGAATATTTTAGATACCGGGACACGCAACATTCGACGCTTATTACTTGATGGTGAAGTGGAGTTAGGAGTAGTTGCCAGTAAAGACCTTACTCCAGAACTCGAAGCTCGTCCCTTGATCCGAGAGAAAATGGTGGTGTGTATGTCGGTTGATCACCCTCTCGCGGACAAAGACGTAATCAGCTATGAGGATTTTCTTTCCCACGATTTGGCCTTGCTGCGTAAAGGTTACTATCACCATGCTCTATTGGATAGAATCAGTCGCGAGGTGAATATCAAACCTCGTATCGCGTTTACCAGTAACTTATTACCGTTGATAAAGTCCGTCATTCGGCGCGGTTACGCGATATCACCCATGTGGCAAGTGGCTATCCAAGACGATGACGAGATTATCACAAGGCCTTTTGCAGAGGCGTTTGAAGTGGATGTCAGTTTAGCTTGGCGCAAAGACAGTTACCTCTCTCGCGCCAATCAAGCGTTTCGTGATTTTGTGTTAGAAGAAATAAAAAATGATTTAACCGAATAGAACAAAACATCCCTACTAATATCAAGTTTTGCCATTGAATTAGTAGGGAAAAACGTATATTGAACGAGATTGGATGATGGTTACCAAAGCCCGATGACTTTCCACCAAATCAAACCAATAACTAGGGTAATAAGAACATTTACCGTAACAATGTAAAGATTGTACCGATAGAACTGAGGTCGCGAAAAAAAGCCTTGCGCATAATATAACGGCCCAGGCCCGCCACCATATTCGGTCAGTCCCCACATCAAATTGCCCAATATTCCTAAGCCAATGGCAACCAAAACAGGTGGAGCACCTGCGGTAACAGCAATAGCGATAAACATAGGATAAAGTGCCGCTACATGCCCCGTGGCGGTCGCAAAGAAATAGTGAATATAAACATAGACTAGGCCTAAAACAACAAACGCCAATATTCCATTGTCATTAGAGAACTGAGTACTTAAATGGCTCGTCATCCAGCCAATAACACCTTGTTCTGATAGTCCACTCGCTAAACTGATAATGGCACCAAACCAAATTAATGTATCCCATGCCGCACTGTCCTTGAGCACTATTTTCCAATCAATCACATTGGCAATAAAAATCAACGCCGCAATGGTGAGTCCTACCGTAGTCGAACTTAATCCCGTGACTAAGCTTGTTCCCCACCCCAACAGCGCTAATAAAGAAATAACAACCAAGTATTTTTCTTGCTTAGACATGTGACCAAGTTTGGCCAATTCATCTTTTCCCATTTGCTTCGCTTGAGGTGTCTTCTTCATTGTGGGTTTTGCCAACTGATAGACCAAAGCAGGTAACAAAATAAAACACAAACCAAGAGGAATGCTGGCGGCCCAAAACCATTCGAGCCAACCGATATCGACGTTGAGTGTCGAAGATGCTAAAGACACCGCCAAAGGATTCGCAGCCATTCCGGTTAAAAACAGTGCGCCAGTAATAGGCGTAATATGAAAACAAGTAAGAATTAGGTACTCGCCGATCTTCTTCCCACTCTCTCCAGGTCCGGAACCCAAAGCAGAATTAATGGAATTGACAATGGGTAATATAATCCCGCCCGACCGAGCAGTAACAGAAGGTGTCGCTGGTGCAATTAATAAGTCAGCAATTCCCAAAACATACCCCATTCCTAGGGCGCTGCCACCAAACTTAGATAACATAGCGAACGCAAAACGCCGTCCTAATCCGGTTTGAACAAAACTAAGAGAGAGTATGTATGCGGAAAATATCAGCCAAACAATGCCACTGGAGAATCCAGCCAACGCTTGTTTTTGACTAAATGTACCCGTGATGATGGAAACACATAGCCCAACAATCATAATCGCCCCAGAAGGAAGAGGCTGCATTAAAATAGCGAGGATAACAGCAGAGAAAATACCTAATGTGTGCCAACCTTGCACCGTTAAACCCGTTGGTGCTGAACTGAGCCAAAATAGGCTCAGAACAAGGATAGGAACAATGCAGCACACCCATTTTTTAACATCTATTTTTATTAACCTTTTCATCATGTGCTCCTATCAATGAAAAGTAGCAGTAGGTTATAAAATTGCTTGGGTGAGATTTAATCTCTGCGTCTTGAGCAAGCTAGTGTGTGTTCGATCATCAGTTGAGTGACCCCAAGATAATTAGCAGGATCAGTCAATTCATCGATTTGTTGATGGGTGAAATGCGCATTCACAATCGAAATATCGTAGAGTTGCTCTGCTAGTGTTCCACCGTTCTCATTCACTTTACGGCAGGCATCGTAAACCACGTCATGAGCTTGTTGACGTCCAATAAACGGAGCAATTCCCATCATGACCGCTTCAGCAACAATCAATCCGCGAGTTAAGCCTAGGTTTTCTCTCATTTTATTTTTATCGACAATTAAACCGTTCAACATGAATTTGGCTTGGTGCAAAGCGCCTGCAGTAGAAATAAAGCTTTCAGGAATCGCAATCCACTCTGCGTGCCAAGGACCGGTTGCTCGTTCAAAATCCTGAATCATAGCGTCTAACATTAATCCAGCTTGTTGGCGTACCGCTTTGGCAGAAGCCAAAATCAATTCACTCGAAATAGGATTACGCTTTTGCGGCATGGTGCTACTTGAACCCCGACCTTTAACAAACGGTTCGTACACTTCGCCGATTTCATTGGTTGCCATAAGCATCACATCGTAAGCGATTTTCCCTAACGAGCCGGTCACTAGACCAAGAAAGTTAACCACTTCTGCAAAATTATCACGGGCCACATGCCAACTGCATTCAGGAACGCCTAATTCCAGCTCTTGCATAAGTGCAGTTTGAACATCTAAACCACTATCTTTTAACGATGCTAACGTGCCGGCAGCACCTGCGAAATTACCGACTAATACTCGCGGTTTTAATTGCTGAAGACGGTCATAGTGACGATCTAACATTGATAGCCAAATCGAAGTTTTGTGGCCAAAGGTTATCGGCAATGCATGTTGTAAATGTGTTCGACCAGCCATTAACGTCTCTTTGTGTGTCACACTTAAGTTCTGTAAACACACTCTAAGTTCTTTAATGTCTCGCTCGACAATGGCTAATCCTTCACGAATTTGTAAGGCAACCGCTGTATCCATAATGTCCTGCGTTGTTGCCCCCCAGTGAATATAACGCCCTGCTTCACCACACTGTTTTACGAGTTGATGAACCAAAGGCAAGATGGGGTAACCTACAATATCGGTTTCTTCTTTTAACAGGTCAAAATCGAGTTTATCGATAGAACAAAGCGCCACTATTTCAGCAGCCGCTTGTTTAGGAATGACATCACAAGCTGCTTCAGCTTTTGCCAAAGCGACTTCTACATCGATGTATTTTTGTACTAAAGAAATATCGTTGAAGATGGTTCGCATCTCTTGTGAACCAAAAGCATCTTTAAATAAGGCAGAATCATAAACTGTACTTGCATGATATTGGCCGTAACTCATAGTTAAATCATTATTAGAATCATATGTTTATATATCTACAAGCTATTACAATCATCTCTAACAACTTGTCCGGACAAATATTTGTCCGGACAAGTTAATTAGCTCCCTGAAATTTGTCCAGACATTTTTGTCTGTCATGTGATGGAACAATCACTTATGATGGCGATATCACGAAAATTTACCGACTCCCTCGATGACAGATACGAAAACAACACGTTACCTTGAAGTGGCCAACTCAATGGAACAGCAGATTACTGATCAAACCTATCGCTCTGGTGATCTGCTACCCACAGAGGCGAAACTGTGCTCCACCTACCAAATCAGCCGCTATACCGCTAGAGCAGCACTTAAGGTATTGGAACAAAAAGGGTTTATTGAACGTCATCAAGGTAAAGGCAGTGTGGTTATCAATAATCAGGCAACGCTATATCGCAGCACTTGGTCAACCATCGACGAACTGCTCGATCATGCAGAACATGTCCATGTTGATATCCTTGCAGTAGAGACGTTCGATAGCTCTATGAAACCTAGTGAAATATGGTTTGAGGGGATGGGGCAAAAACCGCTGGCGATTAATGCGCTACGCTACATGACGAACGAAAAAAACGGTCAGCGCCCTTTATGTACGCTTGATGTATGGATTCATGAAGATTACAAAACTATAGAGCACGACCTTCCAAAGCAATTTGGTTCCGTCATTACTCATGTTGAACAACATTTTGGCGTTACTGCGGTTGAGGTAAACCAAGTCATCAGTGCAGTCATATTGTCTGAACAACAAGCAAAACTATTATGCGTTCCGCAAAACCAAGCTGCATTACGAATCCGCAGAAAATACTTCAGTGCTGAAGGAAAACTTATAGAAGCGAGTGAAACCGTATTTCCGTGTTCCGTCTTTGAATATCAAATGACGATGAGACGCTTTTAATTTCACTCTAGCAACCAAGTAAATGCACTATTTTAACAACCCCGCGGCAATTTGGACGCCATAGCCTTACGACGATCAAACTTGGCACCATCAGCAACGAAGGTGCCATCCCCTACCGCATGTAACATTTGACGCTGGGCAAAATCATCGGCGGCGTAAGCCGCTAGCCCTTCAAGTACGATGATGTGGTGCTCTTCGATAATATCCACCACCTTGCATTCAATGTTTGCCATGCACTCTGCAATTAAAGGGGTACTGACGTACTTGCCTGATATTGGTGTTAAACCAAACTTGGTAAACTTATCGGTGTCCCGGCCACTGCAGGTTCCCACGCCAACCACCAAATCGATTTGATCAGCACAGGGAATGGCAATAGTGCACTCTCTGGTTTGTTCCAACGCAGCATAGGAACAATTCCAAGCCCCTGTTGTTATCGCAAAACGTGGTTCAAAACTCATCACCATCGTCCAAGAGATGGTCATTATATTGATAAAACTACCATCACGAGTGGTAACGAAAACCACAGGTCCCGGTTCTAGCAAGGTGAAACTGGTGTGATTAGGGATTGTGTTCATGGAGGACAAACCTCGCCTTTACCGAGAATTAAGGACAATATTGTCATTATGCGAGGTGATGGGGCGTGAAAACGTGATGGGCCTCTTTTTCAAGACCCATCGTTATAACAAAAAGATGGATAACGCCTAATTAAGCGCTATAAAACCCTAGCAAAGAGGGTCTGCTTATCAGCATCCGCCTGATGAGTGAAACTGAAGCATAATTAGGAACTGCTAGTTAGAGACTAAATCCGTTGAAATGGATAAATAGAGCCAAGTTGCATGATTTGAGTCAGCTCATCTAACGCAGTACGACATTCCACCAGCAACGCAGGATCAGCAAGATCGTGCTCAGAGAGACGATCGCGATAATGTTTGTTCACCCACCCGACTAACCGTTGATATTGGCGATCGTTCATCAATGCGTGAGGATTTACCGCATCGAGTTCACGCTGCTGCAAAGCGACGCGTAATCGCAGACACGCAGGGCCGCCACCGTTACGCATGCTTTCGCGCAAATCAAACACCTTAACTTCGTTAATCACGCCACTGGTTGCCACCAACTCTTGCAAATAACGCCACACGCCTTGATGTTCATGCGCTTCACTTGGCACCACCAGCATCATTTTGCCGTCAGCTTTGGTCAGTAACTGGCTATTAAACAAGTAGGTTTGTACCGCATCGCTGACCGAAACTTGATCTCGTGGTACTTCAATAGGCTGAAATTCGCATTCCAACATTGCTAGTTTACGGCGCAATTCATCAAACGCAGCTTCTTGATGATAAAAGGCATCTTGATGATGAAAAAACACCGAGCCATTACTCACTGCAATCACATCGTTATGAAATACACCTTGATCGATCACGTCGGGATTTTGCTGCAAAAACACGCTATTGTCCGGTGATAAACCATGTAAACGCGCAATGGCTTGGCTCGCTTCTAAGCTGTGCCGCGCAGGAAATTGGGTTGGCTTCGGCTCATCAGAAAAATAGTGCTGACCATAGACAAACAGCTCCACGCCTTTAGCCCCATGATGATGGCTAAAACGGTTATGGTTAGCCGCACCTTCATCGCCTAGTGATTCGTGCATCGGCAATGCTGGATGGTGAGCAAAGAAAGCAGGATCGGTGAAAATCGCAGCCAAAGCGCGCCCCGTTTGCTGATGTTCGATACTGCGATGCAGCTTATTGTTCAAGTTAGCGGGCGTAAAATGCACTTTGCCATCTGCAGTGTCTGTCGATGGCGAAACCGTCGCCGCATTCGCTACCCACATGGATGAAGCTGAGCTGGCATTCGCCAATAACCGTGGCGCTTGCATGGCCGCTTGTTCAATCACTTGCTGATCAGTGCCGCCAAAACCGAGTTGGCGCAGTGTGGCAATACAAGGGCGCTCTTGCGGAGGCAAAATTCCCTGCTTGAACCCTATGTCCGCCAAGGCTTTCATCTTGTCTAAACCTTGCAGCGCCGCCAGTTTCGGGTTGGCCACCACGTTTTTGTTATTGGTCGACGCAACGTTACCGTAGGAAAGCCCTGCATAGTTATGAGTAGGACCAACTAGACCATCAAAGTTAACTTCGTATGCTGACATAGTGACTCCTACTTAATGTGTGAAAAATCTAAACCCGGCGAGACCGTTTCCGGCATGCTTAAGGTGTCGGTTTCCAGTGATGCCACCGGCCATGAACAGTAATCCGCCGCATAATAAGCACTTGGGCGATGGTTACCGGATGCGCCCGGGCCACCAAATGGTGCGTTACTCGCAGCGCCCGTTAACGGTTTATTCCAGTTAATAATTCCGGCACGCACATCAATTAGAAACTGCTCGTAAAAGTCGCGATCGGTTGAAACCAGCCCAGCCGACAGACCAAAGCGGGTGTTATTGGCGATTTCGATGGCTTGTTCACGCCCTTGATAACGCGTAATGGTCAGTAACGGACCAAAATACTCCTCATCTGGCAGAGATTTCGTATCCGTGACATCCAAAATGGCCGGAGATAACAAACCAGTGTTGGGCACCAACTGCGTCATGGTGAGCAGAGATTTCGCGCCTTTTTCGATTAACATCGCTTGTACATTGAGCAGCTGCTGCGCTGCTTTTGCTGAAATCACTGGGCCCATAAAAGGCTCGACTTCATCGGTCCAAGCGCCGACTCGAATCTGCTTAGTCACCTCAACCAAACGTGCAATTAAGCGATCGCCTTGCTCGCCGTAAGGTACAAGCAGGCGGCGCGAACAGGTACAACGCTGCCCAGCACTGATAAACGCCGATTGAATGATCAGATTCACCACGGCATCAGTATTTTCATATGAATCAATCACTAATGGGTTATTACCGCCCATTTCCAGCGCCAGAATTTTATCGGGACGAGACGCAAATTGCTCATGTAACACATAGCCCACATTGGCACTGCCAGTAAACAGCAGCCCATCAATGCCCGCGCTTTGCGCTAACGCCACGCCCGTCTCTTTTCCCCCTTGAACCAAGTTGATAACGCCTGCGGGTAGCCCCGCCAGCTCCCACAATTCAATGGTTTTTTGCGCGGTCATTGGGGTTAATTCGCTCGGCTTAAACACCACGGTATTACCCGCTATCAGCGCCGGTACAATGTGCCCATTGGGTAAGTGTCCTGGGAAATTATACGGGCCAAACACCGCCATCACCCCATGAGGGCGATGACGTAATGAGGCAGTGCCGCCAGCCATTTTGGTCACTTTACTGCCAGTACGTTCATGGTAAGCCTCAATCGAGATCGCCACTTTATTCGCCATGGCTTGTGCTTCGGTCAGCGCTTCCCACAAGGGTTTGCCGGTCTCATTCGCAATGGTTTCACCGAGCATCTGTTTATGTTCAGTGACCAATTGGGCAAAGCGTTTTACTAGCTCAATTCGCTGCTCTAAAGGGGTTCTTGCCCAGCTTTTAAATGCGGTGCGCGCTGCACTTACCGCCTGTTCAACACTGGCAGCAGAACTTGCCAACCCTTGCCAAAGCAACTCGCCGTTGGCCGGATTGACTTTATCAAACGCGCTCTCACCAGCGCTGTGCCATTGACCTTGAATAAAGAGATTCGGTTGTAATCTTGTCATCTTTTATACCTCTGGCTGTTTGGCAAACAAGGAAGCGATACGCACCTCACTTCCTGCGGTCACTTGCAATGCGTCGCACTCAGCTGGCGTGAGATAAAGGTACTCATCGTCAGGCAGCGAATGGATTAACGTGGTACGAAACTGTTGGTACTCGGTGTTGCTGACCAAATAGGGCTGCGGCGCTGAAATAGGATTGTCGCTCACTGCCACTTTGCGTGTTTGGCTCTGCTTCACGATGCGCAAATCTTCCACATACGCTTCAAGAGTTGGGCCTGCATCGAAGATATCGACATAATTGGCGTAACGAAAACCTTCGCTTTCCAAAATCTTACGCGCTGGTACGGTGCAAGGGTGCACTTGACCAATCACTTCACGTGCCGCTGGAGTGAGAAAATCGACATAGAGCGGATGTTTTGGCATCAACTCGGCGATAAACGCCTTTTGCCCAATGCCGGTTAAATAGTCTGCCTGACTAAAATCGATGGAGAAAAAGTGCCGTCCGAGGGATTCCCAAAACGGCGATTCGCCATTTTCATCACTCACGCCGCGCATTTCGGCAAATACTTTGTCGCCAAACTCTTCGCGAAAGTTAGCGATAAACATCATGCGGCTTTTCGACAGCAGGTGACCGTTTTTGCTGTGACGGTAATCGGCGTTCAAAAACAGCGTGCAGAGTTCCGCGTGCCCCGTATGGTCGTTACTTAAAAACAGCGTTGGCATTTGGGTATAGACATTGAGTTCTTTGGAGGCGTGCACCAAGGTGCCAAGACGAAATGAATACCAAGGCTCGTTTAACCCCACCGCGACTTCAATGCCGCTTACCCCGACCACCTCTTTGGTGTCGCTATCTTCCAACACAAACAGATAGCCTTGCTCTGGCAATGGCGCGGTTTTATGCCATGTATTGAGCGTGCGCTCTAAACGACTGACAAGACGTGCTTCGTCTTCCGGTAATGATGTAAAGCCCACGCCTGCTTGGCTGGCTAACGTTAGTAATGCGTCCTTATCATCCCAAGTGACTGGGCGAATGATCATCATGATAAAATCCTTTTCTTACAGCTAAAGCGCGATATGCCAGACCTTGAGCTTACTCTTAAGCCCGACTTGTTTGGCAACCGCACTCTCTAATTTGAGCTTGTCGCCTTTCACCTGACAAGGCGCGATAAAGGCCACAAAGCCGTTATCGGTGTTAAATCCAATTAAATGTAATTCAGCATCGGCTGGCACAGCCCCCAGAGACAAGGTGGCTTGGCGATGCTCTTGCCATATGCTTAGTGTTGATCGCGTGGCACTCAAGATTGGCCCGCCATCGAAAATTTCGACGTATTTATCGGGTTCAAACCCTTGTCCACTGAGCAAATTGCATTGCAGTTCGGCTTTGGGGTTGACCATACCAAGCGCCAGTTGAGCTTCTTCATCAAACAGCGGCACATACAATGGGTAGTGTGGCATCAATTCCGCAATGAACGTGCCCTCTTTTGTGCTGTTGAGAAACTCCACTTCATCGTAATCTAGGCCCACAAATTTGCGCCCCACATGTTCCCAAAATGGCGCTCGCCCTTTCTCATCACACAGGCCAGGAAGCACTGCCATCCATTCGTTGGTAAAACGCTGCTGCTCAACACTCATATAGAGCAAGCGACCCAAGGTAATCAGTGCGGGATAGAGCGTTTTTAGTAACGATTCCACCACGTAAAAACTGCACAGATTAGAGTGATCGCTTAAGTCGTGAGTTAAAGAGAGCGCATGAACGCGCGAATGCACATTGAGTTCGCGAGATGAGTGAATCAGCATGTCATTTCGAAACGCATAGAAAGGCGTTCTATAGCCAGATAAGGCGTTGATTGCGCCAGTACCAACCACTTGCCCGGTTAAACTCTCCTCTAAAACAAAGAAATAGCTTTCTTCACCGGGCGTTACGACATCCTGCGCAAAAGAGGCCACAGAGCGTTCGATTTTACGGACCAAACTCTCTTTTTGAGCGGGTAATGTGGACACCATAGTGCCACTCTCTTTTGCTAAACGTTCTAGCTGACTTAAATCACTTAAACGCGCAGGACGCAGTATGATCATGTTTACTTCCTTGATTGGTAATCCTTTAAGGCTTGCTCAAACCGAGCCAAGCCCGTTTCCAGCTCTTGCTGGCTAATGTTCAGTGCTGGGGTAAAACGAATCACGTTTGGCCCTGCGATTAAGGTCATCACACCGTGCTCGGCACACAAGGTGCTGATGGCTTTGGATTGACCTGCGTATTCTTCGGTCAATTGGCAACCGATCAAAAGCCCTGCGCTGCGGATTTCCGCAAACATCCCAAGGCGACGATTGATGTTTTCCAATACTTCGATAAAGGTTGCCTGTTTTGCGCGTACATTGGCAAGAAATTCTTTTGAATCAATGATATTTAACGACGCATTAGCAACCGCACACGCCAGCGGGTTACCGCCGTAAGTAGTGCCATGAGAACCAACAGACAGAGCGCTAGCAAATTTGTCTGTTGTTAAAATACCGCCAATCGGGAAACCGCCGCCAAGGGCTTTTGCCGTTGATAGCACATCTGGAGTGACACCGTAACTCTGATAAGCGTACAGATATCCTGTTCGACCGACACCGGTTTGCACTTCATCAAAAATCAGCACCGCATTATGCTTATCGCACAGCGCGCGCAAGCCACGCAAAAACTCCGCAGTGGCAGGAACCACGCCGCCCTCGCCTTGAATTGGCTCAACAATCACCGCGCAGGTGTTGTCTGAAATCGCCGCTTCCACCGCCGCCAAATCGTTAAATGGCAAATGCGTAATGGCGCCTGGTAATGGGGCAAAATCTTTTGAGTAGTTAGGCTGTCCGCCAGTCGAAACGGTAAACAGGGTACGACCATGAAAGGCATTATTAAACGCGATGATCTCAGTTTTCTCTGCCGAGAAATGCTGACGTGCGTAACGGCGCGCTAACTTCAGTGCCGCTTCGTTCGCTTCTGCTCCAGAGTTACAGAAAAACACTTTGTCGGCAAAAGTCGATTCAACGAGGTGTTTGGCTAAATTAAGCACTGGTTCATTGGTGTAACCGTTACCGGTATGCCATAGCTTGTCTGATTGCTCAATCAGCGCTTCGCGCAAAGCGGGGTTAGCATGACCTAAGGCGTTCACCGCAATACCGCCGACAAAGTCGATGTATTCTTTGCCATTTTGGTCATACAAAGTGGAACCTTGTGCCTTCACCGGAATAAACGGAGCCGGTGAATACATAGGGATCATATATTGGTCAAAATCGTTCCTTGAGGGAATGGACTGCTTCATCTTCGTGCCTCTGATTTATCGATGTTCCCTATACGCTACCTTGTAAACCACTCAGAGCATTTCAAAAATACGACACCAATTTATAGATTCGGACGCTTTTTCTCTATTTTAGGCTAACTATGATTTTCTACGTAGAATCATTATGTATTCAAATATAACTAGGTATTCAAATCGGTGCCTTGCCTATGAGCGAATACATTCTCGCTGAAACCGCATCTTGAGGTTACTTGGGTATATTAAGCTTGCGACTGCGCTCTTCACGAGGCGTGATTTGATAAAAGGCTTTATAGGATGAGGAAAAATGCGGCCCACTGGAAAACCCGCAACTCAAACCAATTTGCACAATTGACATGTTGGTAGTGAGCAGCAGTTTTTTAGCTTTGGTAAGACGCAAACCAAGGTAATGTTTGGCGGGCATGGTATTGAGATATTGCTTAAACAGCCGCTCGAGTTGGCGCCGCGAGATGTGCACCAAATCGGCGATATCGTCGGTTGAAAGCGGCTCTTCAAGGTTTTGCTCCATCAATTCCAGTGCCATGGTTAAGCGTGGCTGAGTAGCGCCGCCAACCAAATGTCCGGGTAGACGCTGCTTTTCATCCTCACTGCGTATCCGATCAAGACAGAGATGATCGCTTAGCTCGCGCAGATGCTCAGGGGATTGATAACGCCCAATCAGATGCAATACTGCATCAAGGGAGGCCAGTTTACCCGCACAGCTGATGAGTGTTGGCGACTGCTGAAACAGCTGATTTGCCACCGGCTGATTGGGAAACTGCAGCTTAAAATGGTCGCTCTCATGCCAATGCACCGCGAGCGGAACTTTGGAGCTAATACCCATCGCTGCCAGCCAATAGACGCCACAATCCACCGCTAACACTTTGGTGCCCATGTACTTGATTTGATGTTTAAGAAAGGTCAGTTCCGGAGTGAGGGGCGCAGATTCCATAGGCACATCGGCAACGAGCACCACCCAATCCCAAGGCTGCGCTTCCAATGCAGACAGTTCATCCCCACAGTGTTGAACCACATGCTCAAGATGAAACATGGGCGTGGTCGCCAAACGGTTCGATAGCGCAAACGGCTCAAGCACCATTCCCAGTGCAAAGTGAGAACACCCTGCAGCAGAATAGACTAACACATTGATTGTTTTTGCTTTATCCATCAAACCGTACTTCTATCCGTGAGTACAACAGTGCCCTACTTCATCGTTGTAACAAGGCACAAATCGACGCTAAGCATGACGAACTCTGTCGATTTAATCAATCTTTAACCAAGTATTGATTAGCATAAGAGGTATTTCGTAACACTCTTTTCATAGCTTGTTGGATCCAAATACAGTATACAAAGAAGAAATTTTTCAATCAGTTAGGCTAAAAGGATGACCAAGATAAACACCAATATTTTTTGGATGGGGATAGTGAGCTTTTTTACCGACATGGCGAGTTCCCTCGTTATGCCTCTGCTACCCTTTTTTATCGTGATCATTTTGGATCAAGGGGTAGACAAACTCGGGGTGGTCCTAGCGGTAACCACCATTGCCTCGTATCTACTGCGTTTTGTTGGTGGTATCGCCAGCGATAAACTCGATAGTAACAAACGCTTTTTGATTCTCGGTTATGGTTTATCCGCTCTGGCAAAGCCATTTCTTTCGGTTGCCGATGGCTGGGGCACAGTTGCAGCGGTACAAGCATCAGAACGATTGGGAAAAGCGGTGCGTGCGGCTCCAAAAGATAAGCTCATTTCGATGTCTGCTGAAAAACAAACCATGGGCGCCAGTTTAGGTATTCATAAAACCATCGAGAAATGTGGTGAAGTACTCGGCTTGATCATGGTATTTGGCATCATCGCCTATTGGGGGATGTCTGAAGATGTGTTTCGCGCCGTCTTTCTTGCCAGCGTTATCCCAGGCATTCTCTCCTTATTGGTGCTGATCCTGTTTGTCAAAGAGATGCGCGGCGGCAAAAGTAAAAAGAAAACACGATTAGCACTTAACGTTGAGCCAAATATCCGCTGGGTGATCGCCGGATTTATTATGATCACTTTTTTTAGCTTTAACGAATCGTTTTATCTGTTACTTGGCAACGATTTTGGCTTCGATATTAAAACCATACTGCTACTTTTGATTGGAGTAAAAGGGTTGCAAATGCTGATCAGTAACAAAGTAGGCCGCTTTATCGATCGCCAATCGATCCGCATTCAAATGACGGTGGGATACCTGCTTGGCGCGATGCTGATGTTGCTTCTGTGCACATCCAGTTTAACCGCTTACGTCATTTCATTTTTGCTGTTTGGCCTACAAGAGGTGATCATGCTAATTGGCATTCGCTCTTACATTGGCAAATTCGCTGCCGATAAAGGCGCTGCGTTTGGCTTTCTCTATTTAGCGATCGCGATATTTTCCGCGCTCAGTGCTTATGTCACCGGCGCTATCTGGCAATATCAAAGTGCCCAAACCGCAATTATGGTCAACACCATTGGCGTGGTGTTATCGGGGCTATTACTACTGAGTTTTCAGCGTAAACGTGACCAATTTAAAGAACACTAAACTACATAAAAGGCTTCTTTACGAAGCCTTTTATGATCAAATTGCACGCCATGTCAGGGCAAATACTACTCGTGATGGCAGACCGCTTCTATATTGTAACCATCTGGGTCTTTGACAAATGCCGCATAATAATTCGGGTGATAATTTTCTCGATAGCCCGGAGCTCCATTGGATGTTGCACCATTCTTCAATGCCATAGTATAAAACGCATCTACTTGGGCATGGGTTTTAGCTCTAAATGCGATGTGATTGCGCGGATAAGACGGCTCTTTTTCTGTTATCCAAAAATCACCGCCAGGATCATCCTCAACTTTATCAACAAGGCCAAATCCAATCGCTTTACCGAAATCTAAA
Source organism: Vibrio tritonius (assembly GCF_001547935.1). Classification (NCBI taxonomy): domain Bacteria; kingdom Pseudomonadati; phylum Pseudomonadota; class Gammaproteobacteria; order Vibrionales; family Vibrionaceae; genus Vibrio; species Vibrio tritonius. The sequence goes on along the minus strand of NZ_AP014635.1, from coordinate 1,535,808 downwards.
CAAATTTTATATCCAAGCGTATCGAGAACAGTCGAGTAAAAGTGCTTACTATGCGAAATATCTGATACATAAATACCGGTGTGGTCTATCATGGTGAGTCCTCATTTTATATCTCTTTAACCAATTCAACTCCAATTTTTACCACTCTACTCAATTATAATTAGTTAACCGGGACACACACTGTTTAAACAGGATGTTTAAACAGGACACTCGCTTTTTAACCGGGACACACACCTTTATTCTGTTCACATTTTGGTTTCAACCATACAAAACTTCGCCAACGATTCTTTGAAGTGCCTCGAGTAATTACTGGTTTATTCTTTTACTCACTTCAGTTAATCGTCACGCTAAGGCTTTCTATTTTCTCGGAATCGTAATTTATGACTACCGCTCGCTCACAGCTTATTTGCCCTGACATTACGCCTTATTATCACTGCGTGTCTCGCTGTGTGCGTCGCTCATATTTATGTGGCGTTGATAAGCTGACCGGTAAATCTTATGAACATCGCCGAGATTGGATTGAGCAACGCATTCTTAGCCTAGCCAATGTTTATCTCATTCAAATCTGCTCTTATTCTGTGATGAGCAATCATTATCATTTGGTCGTTCGTGTTGATAAAGAGAGCGCTCTGGCTTTATCTGACTTGGAAGTGGTTGAACGCTGGCACGCAGAACATCAACTGCCATTAATTATTCAACGTTGGTTAGCGGGAGAGATTAAATCAGACACAGAAAAAGAAGCGTGTAATCAATTCATTAACGAATGGCGAAAGCGACTTTATTCCCTCAGCTGGTTTATGCGAGAACTTAATTACGGCATTGCAGTTCAAGCCAATAAAGAAGACCAATGTACTGGTCGTTTTTGGGAGGGACGATTTAAATCACAAGCGCTACTCGATGAAAAAGCCTTGCTGGCAGCGATGGCATATGTCGATTTAAACCCAATTCGAGCCAAAATGGCCGATACCCCAGAAAAGTCGGACTTTACCTCAATTAAAGCGAGACTAACGAGTTTAGAAAAAGTAGAAACCACCACACCATCACTCGCCAATTTTATGGGTTACGAACATCAAGATAAGACTCGAGGGATCCCCTTTAGACTCAGCGATTACCTTGAACTAGTAGATTGGCTTGGTCGACAAATAAGGCCAGATAAGCCCGGCTATATCAACAACGCTCAACCGAGTATACTCACTCGGCTCTCGTTAGACCAATCAGACTGTTTAGCGCTTTGCACAGAACTAGAGAAAAAGCCCCGAGTTTGGGTCGGAACCTCAGCACGTCTGCACCAGGCCAAAACGACCCTAAACAAGAAACGAATGGTCGCGCTGCATATTGCGTAATTCAAGAGTCAATATCATTTCAGTCACAACACTCCACTCCAAATAATAAATATCCAAAGCGTTGCAATTTATATGCATGCTCTTCATTTTTGTTCTTTTACCCAGTCTTTTATAAATAAATAGGACACGAAACCTTTTCAATCTTTATTGAATCAGAATGAAAGGTGCGTGTCCTCGTTACGTTACTATTCGTTTATTGTTGCATTAAAAGACAGGGGCGTCGTAGTCGTACCCTTCGTCGGTATATGCAGTGACTTTTGCATCAGCAACTAGGCCATCTTCGCTCGCCACTTGGGTATCAAAGAAGTGTTGGATCTGCTTACGACGACCGTGCGCAGACCATGCATCTGCACTGGCCCAAATCTCATTAAATACAATCGGAAAATCATTGCGCGTTGCGCTTGGATGATCGATCTGACGAGTAACTCGATATTGAATGCAGCCTTCTTCACGCAAAGCATCTGGTTCAAGAGCTTTAAGCACTTCAAACAGTTCTGCTTCTTTGCCTTCTTTTGGCTTAAATTGAGCGAATACGTAAACTCGAGCGGTCATGAATAATAATCCTCTTTGTTTCATGGAGTTTTACATCATATAAAAGCCGCTAGATAATTGATAGATAAAATTAAATGCCTGCAATTTATGAGAAATTTATAAGGAAAATTTATAAGGGACACACACCCTAACACTTTTCATTTCTTATTCAGTCACTGCTAAAGAACAAGAGCAAAGCCCCTACCCATCTTTAGCTGATCGAAAATTTTTAAAGTGTGTGTCCTCGTTGCTACTATCCTCGTTACTACTCGCTAACGCTTACTTAGCTGGCGAAGTAAATGGATGAAAACGCAATTGCTTACCCACAAAACTTATCCAAAGCAGCGGTCATCGCTTCAGAGAACCCCATTCCACCATGACCTGCCTCTTCAAGAATCCACAACTCACTGTTTGACCAAGCACGGTGTAAATTCAAAGCCACATCTAACGGCCCTGAAATATCCCATCTCCCATGAATTAAAATAGCGGGTATATCTTCTAAATAATGCATCCCCGCCATCAACTCACCATCAGTCAAAAAACAACCTCGACTCCAGTAGTGTGTTACTAGTCGAGAAAAAATAAGACTAAACTGAGGATCACGGTAACGCGGTGACGGCTCCCAACCAGGCATTAGTGAAACATGAGTGTCCTCCCAGCGGCACCATTCGAGTGCAGCCCGTTGACTAACTTCAAGGTCAGAATCGGCTAAAAGTCGTGCGTATGCCGCACATAAATCGCCTTCTCTTTCTGTCTCAGGCACCAATGAGCAAAAACGCTCCCATTCACGGGGAAAAATCCTCCCCATATCTCGAGTAATCCAATCAATTTCACGACGAGTTCCAGTTGTTATCGACCCTAAGACCATCGCAATGACCCGATTGGGATAACGTTGTGCATAGACAAGACCTAGCGTCACTCCCCAAGAGCCACCAACCACAACCCATTTGTCAATGTTGAGATACTCTCGCAATGCTTCAATATCAGCAATAAGGTGATCCGTTGTATTCGAGCTCAGGTTAGCGTTAAATTCAGAGACAAGCGGAAGGCTACGCCCACATCCTCGCTGATCAAAGAGTACAGCGCGATATGCACTAGGATCGAAATATCGTCTAGAGCCTGGACCACAGCCACCTCCAGGCCCACCATGAAGGTAAATAGCAGGAATACCTTCACAGTTACCCACTTCTTCCCAATAGATTCGGTGACCGTCACTTACTTCTAACATCCCCGAATTAAACGGTTCAACCGGTGGGTAACGTTTTGTCATTTGTCTTGTTGTCCTTCTCAGGGTGTGTTGTTAAACGATTTTTCTCTGCATTACATGTTGAGGACCAACCGGACCACCAAGGTACAACTCCCCAGTATCCTCGAAACCACATTTGCAGTAGCAGTTATACGCTGCTTTATTGCGGCAATTTACCGTTAATTGAAGAGCTTGAAAATCGGGATAGTTGTTGTCGACATAAGAAGGCAACAAGTTAATTGCTTTGGTCGCTACACCTTGGCCTTGAAAACGGTGGTCGACTAAAAGCGCTCGAATCCCCAAAACTTTTAAATTGCTAAAACCATAAGTTTCTGTATAAAACAAATCGAGAAGGAAAAAACCAGCGACTTCACTGTTATTGATAATTAAATGGGGATGTTCATGTTCCTTTAGCGAGGATAGAACGTCATTAATATTACCCGCTGTAAATTCACTCTGTTCAGGCTTAACACTGAGTAAATTCGCTTCATATTTTCTTTTAACACTGTATTTTTCTATTGAGACCATTTTCCCTCTCGCTCTTTGGTAGCGCCTTTCTTAAACAACAACGGACCACGAAAATAAATAGGACACGACACCTTTTCAATCTTTATTACATCAGAATAAAAGGTGGGTGTCCTTTTTAGTTTTTAAACTCGTTGTTTTCCTCTTATAGCCAATTGCTTTACATTAAGTAGACCTGATTCTCTATTGCTGTAGAATATTTCTCTATTATACTTTCACTTAACTTGGAATCGTTTCTTATATGTCTACATTCAATTCCGACGAATCGCTACGGGGTATCACCACTTTTGTGGTTGCAGCGAATTCAGCAAGCTTTACCGAAGCCAGTGAAAAGCTAGGGATTACTAAATCAGCTGTGGGTAAAAGCATCGCACGATTAGAAGAACGTTTAGGAACAAAACTTTTTCATCGTTCTACACGTAAACTGAGCCTTACTAGTGATGGCGAAGCCTATTTAACCAGCTGTACAACAGCATTAGAGATATTAGATTCGGCAGAAAACTCGTTAAGTCGGCGTAAAAACAATCCTTCAGGAGTCATTCGCATCGACATGCCCGCGTTTTTTGGTCGTCATTTGATGATGCCTATTCTTACCGATTTTGCACATCATTATCCCGATATTTTATTCGAACTCTCTTTTCATGATCGACTCGTAGACCCTATCGAAGAGGGATTAGACCTAGTTTTACGTTTTAGCCAATTGAAAAGCACTAATGAGTTAAAGTCTCGTTGTCTTAGTGAACAGTCTCTCTATCTATGTGCTTCACCCACTTATTTACGACGTTATGGTACACCACAGAACCTTGCGGATTTACACCATCATATCTGTTTAATGGGTTACCGCTGTAGAGCTCCATTAGCGTGGCAACTGAAAGATGAGTATGAGAAGCCTATTAGCTATCTCCCTGAAAAGTTTCATCAAATTGGGGATGGTGACGCCTTACTCAATGCCTGTTTAGGTGGAATGGGAATCGTCCAGTTGCCAGAGAGCATGGTTAAAGACCATATAGAAAACCAAACCTTAGTACCTTTACTTCCTGAGCTCATGCCATCCCCCATTCCTTTGCATATTCTTTGGCCTTGCAGTAAAGAGCTCGTACCCAAAGTTCGCTTACTGGTCGATGAACTCTTGCGGCGTGCCAAACAGGGCTTATTTAGCCACTAGGTAGACATTTTTTCTACAATGAGTGAACCTACAGCGTGTTTATCCACCAGCGGAATACCGTTACACTCCTCACAACATAATAAATGATTAAACACTGAGGAGAGATTTATGCCATTAGCTCTGTGGGCGCTTGCCGTTGGCGCCTTTGGTATTGGTACTACGGAGTTTGTAATTGCAGGCTTGTTACCAGCGATTGCTAACGAATTTCACATTACGATTCCTGTGGCGGGTTACTTAGCCACTGCCTACGCGCTAGGGGTTTTCTTTGGCACGCCTGCCTTGATTATTTTGGGTGCAAAGATTTCGCGCAAAACCATGCTGATTGCGGTAATGATGCTGTTTGTCGCTGGTAACCTTATCACCGCTTGCGCGCCAAATTTTGAGTTTGCATTGCTTGGTCGAATTGTTACCTCCCTTGCTCACGGTGTGTTCTTTGGCATTGGGTCAGTGATCGCAGCGGAATTGGTCGCTCCCAATAAACGCGTACAAGCCATTGCGTTTATGTTTATGGGCTTAACCATTGCCAATTTGGTGGGTGTACCCGCTGGTACTTGGATTGGTGAACATATTACTTGGCGTTTGACGTTCGCTCTTGTCGCCATTGTTGGTGTCGTAACTGCCGCGAGTGTATGGCGTTTGGTTCCTCATCAGCCTTGTCCTAAAGAGCAACGATTTTCGCAAGAGTTCAAAGCCTTTGGCAATATCAATGTGATACTGGCAATGGGGATTACCATTTTAGGCCCTGGTGCCTTTTTCACCTCAATTACCTATATTGCACCTATGATGACACAAATAGCTGGTTTTAGTAGTTCAAGTGTCACTTGGTTGATGCTGGTGTTTGGGTTGGGCTTATTTGTCGGTAATCATCTCGGCGGTAAATTTGCTGATAAAGCCTTAATGCCAATGCTGTACATCACTCTTGGCGCACAAGCTGTGGTTCTATTTATCTTCAATTACACAGTTCAAAGCCAATTGATGTCAGTTATCTGCATCTTCTTGATGGCAGCATTTGGGTTTGCAACGGTTTCACCGATTCAAAAGTTGGTAATGGATAAAGCCAAATCCGCAGGCGCTTCCACTCTGGCTTCTGCCGTTAATATTGGTTTTTTCAACCTAGGTAACGCCGTGGGAGCTTGGTTTGGTGGGGTTGTGATTGCTGCAGGGTTTGGACTGCAATCGCCTAATTGGGCGGGCGGGTTGCTCTCCGCAGGCGCTCTCGTTCTCGCGATTATTTCCGGTATAACGGATAAATCTGCTAACGCCGAGCCCGTATCGGTGAATAGCTAAACTGTGCTAATCCTGTTTCATTATTGCCTAATCCTGCAGGGTAATATCTTGAGGTATCACTCTTTGTTAAAGTGATGGCGTTTGATGTGAGATGAGATGGAATCAATAATGAACAACAGAAGCGCCAGTGATGTAGAAAATACCAACGCCATCAGAGATGTGATTCTCTCTATAACACCAGATGACGCCTGCATAGAAACGGTCGTACCGGGCTTGCGGTTTATACGGAGTGACAATCCAACAGAACCCGTCAGTTACATTTTAGCGCCCAATATCTGTATGTTGGGTCAAGGTTGTAAACGAGCATTCATTGGCGATGAAACCTTTCTTTATGACCAATACAAAATGCTCGTATCGGCGGTACACCTTCCAGTGGTGTCGCAAATCATAGATGTCGAACCATCAGCGCCTTACGCGGGATTAACCCTAGAGTTGGATCTCAATTTATTAACCGAACTCATCGCTCATGAATCGTTACCTAAACAAAAGCTTTGGCCCGCACCTAAGCCAATGGCCGTTACTGGTATCTCTGCAGCGGTATTGGATGCCATGGCTCGTCTTGTCCGACTGACACAAACCCCTGAGCACGTGGATATTTTGGCTCCACTGATAAAGAAAGAACTGTATTTTTATCTTTTGATTGGTGAACAAGGCCCTTATTTGCGCCAAGTTGTGACGGAAGGTAGCCACTCTCACCGTGTCGCAAAAATCGTGAATCGAATTAAAGATAACTTTGCTCAGGCTTTCACCATCGATGAGTTGATCAAAGACACTGGCATGAGCATGTCGACGTTTCATCAGCATTTTAAAGCGCTGACATCGATGACACCCGTTCAATTTCAGAAGAACCTGCGCTTAAATGAGGCACGTAAGCTCATGATTACCGACCACTTCGATGCGCAAAACGCAGCGTTTCATGTGGGCTATGAAAGTCCCAGTCAATTCAGCCGCGAGTATTCACGCCAATTTGGTTTATCGCCAATGAAAGACATCAAACGAATTCGAAATTCAGCCCTTTAACTTCGCCATGAATGAGGATCCCCCAAAGATTCGCTTTGGGGATCCTAAATCACACTAATCACATCGTGTAACAAGAGGACTTCGAAAATCTAAGCCGATTAAACAATCGCTTTGATAAGTTTGGCAGGAACGCCACCGACAACCGTATTTGCCTCAACATCGTGAGTCACCACTGCGCCAGCCGCTATCACTGCCCCATCACCAATTGACACACCCGGCAATACCGTCGCATTTGCTCCAATCCATACCTGTTTGCCAATCACAATGGGCGCAGGAATCATCGCGCCGCGGTTATCGGGATTTAAGTCATGATTTAAGGTCGCGAGCACAACATTGTGACCAATCAAGCTTCCATCGCCGATGGTAATGCCACCATGGTCCTGAAAACGACAACCGGAGTTGATAAATACGTTTTTACCTAGCGTGATATTTTTACCAAACTCAGTATAAAACGGCGGGAAAAGACCAAATGATTCATCAATCGGTTTGCCAGTTAGCTTGGCGAAAATATCACGAACCTCTGAAGGGCTATGATAAGCATTGTTTAATTCCACCGTCAGTTTTAGGCTCTCTTGTGCAATAGTTAACATACATTGATGCGCTTCACTTCTGGCGTTTAATAGCTCACCGGAATTCAACAGGTCTAATAATTGTGGCAAGGTCATATAAGCATCTCTTTTATATTTTTTGCTGTGAGGTTATCAATGGATAAAACAAATAGTGCCCGAACCAAATCGGGCACCAGATAGCCACCAGGAATTACAGGTTCTTTTTATAGAACGATGTGAGTTTATCGAATTGAATTAGGTTAACGCGATCATATAGGTCGACGTGTCCAGCCCCAGGGACGATATACAGTTCCTTCGGTTCAGCCGCCTTTTTATAAGCGTCTTCACTAAATTCACGAGAATGCGCTACCGATCCGGTGATAAAGAGCATTGGTCGTGGAGAGATGGTATCGATATCGTTAAAAGGGTAAAAATTCATAAACTTCACTATGCTACTTAATAGCGGCTTAGTCGTCAGTTCAGGTTTCTCGCCTTTCGGTGTGTAGGCACCACGTGGCGTGCGATAAAAATCAAAAAACTCGCGTTGAATAGCGTTAGTGTTGTCATCTAACTTGTTCACTGTGCCTGGAATATACACTTTATCGCCACCGTTAAACTCCACAAAACGTTGTTCAATTGCCGACTGAATAATCGCTTTGCGCTGCTCTAATGTGGTAGAACCGTGTAATCCACTACGTGCCGCCGCCCCCATGTTGTACATGCTGACGGTCGCTATTGCTTTCATTCTTGGGTCAATTTTAGCTGCACTAATCACAAAGCTACCGCTGCCACAAATCCCCAAAACACCGATTCTGTCTTTATTTACCAAGGGTTGATTACTCAGAAAATCAACTGCGGCACTGAAATCGTCGGAGTATATTTCTGGTGAAACAAGGTGACCCGGATTACCTTCACTTTCCCCCCAATAAGAGAGATCAATGGCGAGTGTGATAAAACCTTGTTCAGCTAATTTGGTGGCATATAAGTTTGAGCTTTGCTCTTTAACCGCGCCCATAGGGTGACCAACAACAATCGCAGGATAACGCTCGTTTGAGTTAACCGACTTAGGAATAAAGAGGTTACCCACTACTTTCATTTGATACTGATTTTTAAAGGTAACTTTCTGTACAGTCACTTGATCGCTGGTATAAAAATTATCAGCGCCATTGGACATATCTTGAGCCCACGTTGCCAATGGTAAGCTCGTTATTGCTAATAAAAATACGTATATTAGCTTTTTCATTGACTATCCCCTTTTTTGATTCTTAGGTATTAATGATGAATGCTTGTAATAAGTTCATATCTCATTTTGCCCGTAAGAACGGTTAGGTTAGTAGCCTATAACATAGTGATTATTGCCTAATCCTGTTAGGGGGTACGGATACCATTATCTACAGCACATTCACAAACTGACTCCCTTTGCAATAGCGTCTGCATTGCATGATCAATTACGCCAATATTGGTTAAAGCACCTCATTTTCTTATATAAGAATTTGCTTAAAATAAATTATTATTCTATTTATCAGTTATTTAATTGTAATAAATTAATACAAACATTTATCTTTCATACGGTTTTATTGTAAATTGTCCGCCAGATAAAAATGAATCGCATTCTCTTCAAGCTCGCATTCAATAATATAAATAGCTAAATAACGAAAGGCTTAAATAATGAAGTTGCCCTATCTTTTGCTTATCACGTCTATCGGTTCTGGCGTGATTGGCTATGGTGTTTCACAAACTTTATCATCACCAGAACAAACCACTACGGCTACAGCTAACAGCGATGAACAACCAAACGATGACGACTATCTAAGTAGCGATACGTTCGCAACTACCGAGGAAAGCCCACAGCAAGATGTTGTTTTTACTAGTGATTTAGCGGGGAGCAACATTGTCGAACGTGAGCTAAACCGCTATGGTTATAGCCTATCTAATTTAGATAAAATTCAGTGGAATGATTTTATTGGACAAAAGTCGCTTGATTATTGGGCAAAGGATCTGCGTGCACAATTGACCTTATTAAACTTGGCGATCTCAGAGAATAATACCAAGCTTATCGAACGCTTACTGAGTCGCAAAATGACCATCGATGCCGCACCTACACATGACGATTTTCCGTTAATGGTTGCAGCTGAAAATGCTAACCTAGTCAATTTCCGATTGATTGTTGACCATATTCAAAATCTCAACAGCCCCAATTACCAAAGCATTGTTAAATTAATACAGCGAAGCAACGATTTGAGTCTTGGCAAGTCAAAAATCGATTATCTATTTAACAGCGGCTATCTTTTTGATGATATGTATTTCCATATTCTGCCACAGTTAGCTTTTACCGATAATTTGGAAGATTCGATTTTGGCCAATACTTTAGTTACGATCGACCCCAATAGCAAGCTCAGAGAAAATGGCCCGATTTTACTTGCCGAAATGATCCAAAATGGCGCCAATGATGAAATGGTACGTGCACTTCTTCCTGACCTAGACATCTCGACACTTGATACTAGAGCTAGAAAAAGCTTATTGATTTCATGCCTAAGTTCCAAGCGAATTCAAGATCCAGCGACGATTACGGCACTAATAGATAAAGGCTTGGATGTTAATGTCGAAGATGGACGCATGCCGAGTATACTTGGTATTAGTGTTGTATTACTAAATAGAGTGGATAATGATGATGAATTTGAAATACAAAAGGAAAAACTTACTGCCTTAGTTAACAGTGGTGCAAAGTTAACAGATCGCGAAAAGAAAAAATCGCACTTAGCAAATTTATTTAATTCACTCAAAATATCGGAAGAACAAAAACAACAAATAAGTTCAGCGTTAGGACTTTAAGGTTTTATTAAACGAGCTAGTTGTCAATTCTATATAATCTACTTACATCGCTTAGATAACGATGTAAGTAGTTTTCTCAGTACCGTTTTACAATCTAAAAATAATCGGGAATTGTATCAGGCATAGATTGTTGCTCTTTCGCTAGATAGAGGCATTGTGAACCACCAATACGGCGGTAACCGAGCTTCTGGTAAAACTGAGGATCAATATCACTATGTAGATAGATCGCTTTTGTTTCTGGTCGTTCTAACAACATCTTGCCAATGGCTTTGGTAAGTGCAGCACCATACCCTTGGCGGCGGTGCAAATGAGAAGTGGCGAGTGACCCTAGCCCATAAAAGCCCGTGCCTAAACCAAAATGTCCGCAACCATAAATAATAGCAGCTGCGACAATTTGCTCTTCTAGGGTTAATACATACCATGTGCCACGTTGATATTTTTGACTGCTACGACACAGAGATAAATAGTCAGGGAAAGAGAATCCCTCCCCCCAAACATCAAAACCGAGTGCGTAAATTACATCAAATTCGCTTACGTTTGCTTGTCTGATAATCATATATTCCTCATAGAGGTTATTGGTTAGCGTTCACCGTTTCACCTCTTCTTTTTCGCTTTTTACTCGAGAAAAACCAAATAACTACACCATAGATAAAACCACTAAATATACTTGAAACATATGTTTGCAAGAGATTCCCTGAGGAGAAATTCGTGCCTTGATCAAAGTACTTAAACAAGGAATTCCCAACAAATGAAATAGTTCCAAAAACCAAAATTCCTTCATAAAATACACAGCGAATAAAATCTTTATTAAATGTTTTTTTCCATCGTTCTTGATTCATTTAACACCTTGGTTAAATTAAATATCGTATGGTGACAAATTACCCGAGCTGAGTTTCTCTATCAATAACAATTTACAAAAACTTCGCTTTTTCGATTATTGATGACTATGTTTTTAAATACCACCAATTAGATGAATTGGTGCGTTAATATTCTAATTTACTAATACATAGTTAGTGAGGAAAATATTGGTACTGTCTTAGGCTATCCAACGGAATATGCAGTGCTTTATCTTGTTCAAAATGCGCCAAAAGATGTTCCACAGTAACTTTCACTCTGGGCGCAATGAGCGAGCGATGAGGATATTGAATCACCATTTCGTAATTGCCTGGATCATGTATACCCAACAAAACAACCTTCAGTTTTCCCGCCTGTAAAAATGGGTAGGCATGATGCACACCGACTTGAGCAATACCAAGGTGAGACGCTGCAGCGTAAGCCAACGACTCCGGCTCTGAGAGAGTTAAAGCGGCAGGATGCGGGTCAAATAGTGCTAAGCTGCCATCCGCATTTTTATAATGCCACGGTGGAACCTTACCAGCGAGAAATCGTCTAGCCAGCAATTTATGCTCCCTTAATTGTTCCATAGTTTGCGGAACACCGTGCTGAGCAAGATAGTCGGGCGAAGCAACCAATACGGTATTAAGACGACACACTGGACGAGTGATCAAAGAAGAATCCATGATTCGTCCACCACGAATCGCAATATCGTAACCATCGTTAACCAAATCAATAAGGCGATCATCAAAATCCGCTTCAACGGTTAATTGAGGGTAACGCGCCATTAAACTGGGCAATGCGGGCAACAGCTGCTCTCGACCAAAGGAAGCGGAGGTTGAAATCCGCACATGACCACTCGTGTCCACTTTTTTAGCGACTATGCTATCAACCGCATTTTCAAGAGCATTCAACGCTATTTGCGCCTGAGTGAGAAAGGCAATGCCCTCTTCAGTTAGGCCCACTTTTCGAGTGGTACGATTCATCAGTCGCACACCTAAAACGGTTTCTAACCCTGAGATATTTTTGCTCACCGCTGCGGGGCTAATCCCTAGCTTACGAGCCGCTTGTGAAAAGCTCCCCGTATTGGCAGATTCGACAAACGACATGATTGCCCTAACATGTTGTGAAATATCCACATCTACTCCTACTCACTCAGACCTCTCTCGCTTTGAAACAAATAATTATTAACTCAAAGTTATAAATAATTCAACTATACCTACCATTAACGTTATAAATATATCCAAGCATAATGACAACTAACGTTGATAAGGCGCTAAGCAATGGCGAAACCAATCTAGCACCGATTCAACACTCCGTAAGTTCATTTAATCTGAGGCCGCTATGGAACATCAACAACCCGCATATTTTATTTTCGATACCCAAATAACCGATATCGAACGGCTACAGCCTTACCTTAGCCAAGTAAAAGAGACCTATGAAGCCTTCGGCGGAAAAATGCTGGTACAAGGCGGTGCTCTTGAGGTTTTTGAAGGTCAAGCGCCCCAAGGCAATATCGTGATCCTTCAATTTGACAGCATGCAAGCGGCTCAAGGTTGGTATGCTTCCGATGCGTACCAAGCCATCGTGCGCTACCGCCATGCTGGCTCTCAAGCCAATGGCTGGTTAGTTCAAGGCCTAACGGCTATCTCTGCTTAATTCTCTTCGCTTTATTCGTTCACCTTAGGAATCCATTTATGAAAACATTAGTGATTGTTTCACATCCCTATTTTAGTCAATCGACCGCGATAAAATCGCTACAAAATGCTGCGCTTTCTAGCGAAAATGTAACGGTGCGAAATCTTGAGTCTTTGTACGGAGACGATATTGGCAGCATCGATGTGGCCGCTGAACAAAACGCATGTATCGGCATGGATCGTATCGTGTTTATGTTCCCGATTCATTGGTTTAACCTTACCCCGATGCTTAAAGCTTACCTCAATCAAGTTTGGACTTATGGTTGGGCGTTTGGCCCAGAGGGAAAGGCGTTAGTCGGCAAAGAAATGCTGGTAGTGACCACTGCTGGGGCAACTGAGCACACGTATTCACCAGCAGGATTAGTGCAAAGCACAATGGAAGAGGTACTAACGCCGATGAAAGCGAGTGCGCTTTATGTAGGAATGAGTTACGCCAAGCCACTCTATTTCTATGAAGCAATGGGAGCGACGCCAGAAACGCTTGCCAACTTTAAGGCGCATTTGGCGGCAAGACTTAACGAATAAACCATGCCTCCAAGCCCCTTAGATTTTCATCTATAGCCGCTAAGGGGCGATGGCATCATGTTCAGCTAAGGGAATAAATACCCACCTTGAAGGGAAATATTCGTTCACCTATTTAGGTAACCTTTTCAACACCTAATACAGTTTAACCTACAATTACTTGCTTGAATTAATAGCAGATTAAGCGCTACTCTTAGCCCACCTTGTTGTAATTGTATCTTTATCGAGACATGACCAAAAAACACACCACCGCGGCCAAAATTATCAATCTTCTAAATCAAGAGCGTACTCCGGTAGGGGCACATTTATCTGCTCAATATTTTGCTGATAAACTCTGCTTATCTCGCAGCCCGATCAATCGCGCTTTTGAAACGTTAGCGGATAAAGGTATTTTGGAAAAGCAACCGATGCGCGGCTATTTTTTGGCTCACGTCATTGATAAACCGACTGATGATATGCTCGATGAAATGGGCTTAGTTGAGCAAGACATCGTAAAATCAGTTTATTTTCAGATGGCTGAAGATCGCTTAAACGGTGATTTAGAAGATGTGTTTTCAGAGAAACAGATTAAACAGCGCTATAACTTAACCAGTGTACAATTACAGAGTGTTCTAAAACGAATTGCTGAAGAAGGTTGGATCATTAAAAAGCCCGGTTACGGCTGGACTTTCACCTCAATGCTCACCACACCAGAAAGCTTAATCCAGACTTACCGCGTCCGCATGGCGCTTGAACCAGCAGCTCTGCTAGAGCCAAGTTATCATCTCGCACAAGAGACCATAGATCAATGCCGCAAGACGGAATTAGAAATGCTGGAAGCGGATGTTGAAACATTTACGGCCGACCAGTTACACGAACGTGGCGTTAAATTTCACCAAGCGATTGTGGAAGCCTCAGGCAACCCATTTTTCTCCGATACTTTATTGCGAATCAATAACGTGCGTCGTCTACTTTCCTATCGCACGATGAAGGACCGCACCCGTTACCTAGAGCAGGTACATCAACATTTGCATCTTCTTGATTTACTTGAAGCTGGTAAAAATGTGGAAGCCTCTGACTACCTTCGCCAACATATTGAAAGCACCATAAGCAATATCACCAAAATTGATCAATTACTTAAATAAACGCTAATGCTTACGTAAAGAATCTAACTAACTGTGTATATAGAAAATTAACGGGGATAGACCTTTTTAAACCACTCTTGAACAATTTCAGACTGGTCGTTAAATTCACAGCCCAGTTCTTGTGCATAATCGCGAAAGAAATCAATATGGGCTTCTCGCCACCATGAATAAGAGCGATCGCCCTCTCCCTCTGCCCTTGCAAATTCGCTGTCTACATCCCCAAAGGCGCATACCGACACTTTCGTCGTTTCAACAATGCACACAGGATTTTGTTCCCAATCGAGCACAACCATGAGTTGCCCTACTTTAGGCAGCGGTTCGTTTTTCGCTTCGTAGCCCTTTTTAAAGCTGCAGGTCGCGGTTTTGATGCCATTATTAACCAAACGAGCACATTCATTCGCATTTTCTTCATCGGCACAAAAATACTCTGCAATAACATTCGGTATATTCTCCCGAGCGCTTATGGTTAAAGTGGCAAGATACTGGTTGAGAAACTCTCTATGCTCTGGATTCATTAGTGCATTCTTATAAGCTACTGATTTAATGAATCTAACATGTATACCCAAGTAACCTCAAGATACTGTTTTCCGTTATGCGCTAGCTCTGATAGCCTGGCGGATGCGGATAAGCAGATCCTCTTTGCGATGAATGGTAAATAAGAATCTCATGGATCAGATTCTGAGCATCAACATCAGAAAAAATCGATTTTTACCAAGAAACTGGTCTATTCGCATAAATATTGTTCATTTTAGGCACATTAAAGGTTGAAGCGTGCGAATTGACAGGTAATATGTTTCGTTGATTTTGTAAAATTCTCTACAACCTGATGTTTCGGTTGTTTTTTGCTCAGCCAGAGCAAGGCGGCATTAGGTTGAATTTTTACTTCTATGGAGACATAAACCAACATGACTTACGCGCCTGTAAAAGACGTTCTTGGCGGCAAGCTCGCAGTTGACAGTGAAGTCACTGTACGCGGCTGGGTTCGCACACGTCGTGATTCCAAAGCTGGAATCTCTTTCCTTGCCATTTATGACGGCTCTTGTTTCAACCCGATCCAGGCCGTGGTCCCTAATAATCTAAATAATTACGACGAAGAAGTTCTAAAGCTAACAACGGGTTGTTCTGTTGAAGTAACAGGTACTGTTGTTGAGTCTCCAGCTTCTGGTCAAGATTTTGAACTTGCAGCAACTAACGTAAAAGTGGTTGGTTGGGTTGAAGATGCCGACACTTACCCAATGGCAAAAACTCGCCACTCTATCGAATACCTTCGTGAAGTAGCACACCTTCGCCCACGTACTAACGTAATTGGCGCTGTGGCACGTGTTCGTAACTGTCTATCACAAGCGATTCACCGTTTCTACCACGAACAAGGTTTTAACTGGGTTTCTGCACCACTTATCACTGCAGCTGATGCTGAAGGCGCAGGTGAAATGTTCCGCGTTTCAACGCTAGACATGGAAAACCTACCTCGCACAGAAGAAGGCAAAGTAGACTTCAACGAAGATTTCTTTGGTAAAGAAACGTTCCTAACGGTATCTGGTCAGTTGAACGCAGAAGCTTACGCTTGTGCTCTTTCTAAAGTGTACACTTTCGGCCCGACTTTCCGTGCTGAAAACTCAAACACTAGCCGTCACCTTGCAGAATTCTGGATGGTTGAACCAGAAGTAGCATTTGCTGAACTTGATGACGTAGCAAAACTGGCTGAAGACATGTTGAAATACGTGTTCAAAGCAGTACTTGAAGAACGTCGTGATGACCTTGAGTTCTTTGCTCAACGTATCGACAAAGAAGCGATCACTCGTCTAGAGAAATTCGTGACGTCTGACTTTGCTCAAGTAGATTACACCGACGCAATCGACATCCTGATCAAATCAGGTCAAGAGTTCGAATTCCCAGTTGAATGGGGTATCGACCTTGCTTCTGAACACGAACGTTTCTTGGCAGAAAAACACTTCCAAGCGCCAGTTATCGTGAAGAACTACCCTAAAGACATTAAAGCGTTCTACATGCGTATGAACGACGATGGCAAAACCGTTGCTGCAATGGACGTTCTTGCTCCGGGTATCGGTGAAATCATTGGTGGCTCTCAACGTGAAGAGCGCCTAGATGTATTGGACGCGCGTATGATTGAAATGGGTATCGAACCTGAAAGCATGGGCTGGTACCGCGACCTACGTCGTTACGGTACTGTGCCACACGCAGGTTTCGGTCTTGGTTTCGAACGTCTAGTATCATACGTAACAGGTATGGGTAACGTTCGTGACGTGATTCCATTCCCACGTACTCCACGTAGCGCAAACTACTAAAGATTTTTGCAAACAGTTACTGTTTGCATCTATCCATAATATTGCCAAGGGCTATCATTCGATAGCCCTTTTTTACGTACTACTCTTAAGAACAATACGCTATAAGTGCGTTGTAAATGCAGATTTTTTGCATAATAAAAAGACACTGTTCAAAATGTATAAGAACAATGTGAAATTATTTTGAATTTTTATGTTATCCCCTGTTGTCACCGCATCTGCGTGAAGGTATAAATAGGTAATTGACCCCTTTCCTCATAACCACACATGGATGACCATTATGTTTGAAAAAATTGTCGCGGCTCCAGCAGACCCTATTCTCGGTTTGACTGAAGAGTTTAAAAAAGACCCTCGTGCAGAAAAAATCAACCTTGGCGCAGGCATCTACAAGAACGAGGCAGGAGAGACTCCCGTTCTCGCGACAGTGAAAAAAGCAGAAGCAGCCCTGTTAGATAATGAGAAAACAAAATCGTATCTCAGTATCGAAGGGATGGCGGATTATGGTCTTGCTGTGCAAAAGCTATTATTTGGTGCAGATTCGACCATCGTTACTGAACAACGAGCAAAAACCGCACAAGCACCAGGTGGTACTGGGGCGCTGCGTATTGCGGGTGAATTCATTAAACGCCAACTTGGCGACGTAAAAATTTGGATTAGCAACCCAACATGGGCCAACCACCATTCTGTGTTTAAAAATGCTGGCTTGGAAATTGCCCAATACACTTATTACAACCCAGAAACCAAAGCAAAAGACTTTCCGGCTATGCTAGCGGATCTTGCAGAAGCAAAACCGGGCGACGTAGTGCTACTGCACGGCTGCTGCCATAACCCGACCGGCATTGATCCAACTATAGAAGAGTGGGAAACCTTAGCAAAATTGGTATCAACTAAAGGTTTACTGCCTTTATTTGACTTTGCTTACCAAGGCTTTGCCAAAGGGGTTGAAGAGGATGCGGCAGGACTACGCCTATTTACCCAATACAACCCTGAAATTTTGGTGGCTAGTTCGTTCTCTAAAAACTTCGGTTTGTACAATGAACGAGTAGGCGCATTTACGTTGGTTGCTAAAAATTCAGATACAGCCACACAAGCGTTCTCGCAAGCGAAGGCGATTATCCGTTCTATCTACTCTAACCCACCAGCGCATGGTGCGGCAGTCGTTACTCATATCCTCAATAACGACGCATTGCGTGCCGAGTGGGAAGTCGAAGTTGCGGAAATGCGTGAACGTATTCACGAAATGCGCAGCCTATTTGTGAACACCTTAAAAGAACAAGGCGTTAGTGCCGACTTTAGCTTTATCGAACGTCAAAACGGCATGTTCTCTTTCTCTGGTTTGAATAAAGAACAAGTGCAACGTTTGAAAGTGGATTTTGGTATCTACATCGTAGGATCTGGTCGCATCAGTGTTGCTGGTATGACAAAAGCAAACATGTTGCCACTTTGCAAAGGCGTCGCTGCGGTTCTTTAGTTTCTTCACCCTGCCTTAATTTATTCCCAAAAGCTGGCATTGCCAGCTTTTTGCTTATTTTCCAATCACAAACACCCCCTGTTTCTGCGTTTTAGCTAAAATTAGTGTAGTATTCCCAAAACCCAAATGTCTCAAGATAAATGATGATGCATCTTACCTGAGTAGACGGTCTGTTTACTGATTATTGCCGATGCAAATTTGGGTATAACCACGCCAAGCCTATACAGGAAATACCTGTAAGACGTAACGAAAGGAGCCCTCGATGGAAGCCGAGCTGCTAGAAATAAAGAACTTTCTCAGCCAATACCCACCCTTTAATGAACTTCCCGAAGACACGCTCGAAGAAGTCGCGCAAAATATTGAGATCGCATATTATCGCCAAGATACACCGATCATCCATTTTGGCGACTATATTGAAGATCTTTATGTTATCCGTAGTGGTGTTGTTGAACTCTACCGCCGCAAAGGGGAACTTTATAACCGTATGACTGAAGGAGATATATTCGGTCAAATGGGGCTTTTAACCAACAACAAAGTCCGCTTTCCTGCTACCGCTACCGAAGACTCTCTGGTTTATTGCATTCCAAATGCCGTATTTCAAAAGCTCTATGATGAATTTGATGTATTTGCTGACTTCGTTGAAGTAGACAATCATGCACGTCTGCGTCACGCGATCTCCAGCAAAACCGAAGAGAACGATCTCACCACAGTCAAAGCCAAAACTCTGCTCACTGGCGACGCGCCTTTCGTATATAAAGAGACCACTATCCAAGAAACGGCGATCAAAATGGCGGAAGAAAATATCTCCTCTGTTCTGATCATCGATCCCGATATTTTAGAGGATAACGAAGACGAAACCTCACCTATTATCGGTATCATTACCGACCGAGACCTGTGCCGCCGCGTGTTAGTTGCAGGGATCAATCACGACGAGAGTGTGAGTGAAGTGATGTCTACCGATGTTATTTCACTTGACCATAATGCTTATGTATATGAAGCGATGCTGATGATGCTGCGCTATAACGTACACCACTTACCTATCCTTAAAGACCGTACACCGATTGGTATTATCGAAATAACCGATATCGTGCGTTATGAATCGCAAAACTCGCTACTATTAGTGAGCAGTATTTTTCAACAGCACACCGTCGACGATCTGGCACAAGTCGCTGAAGAAGTACAAAGCAGTTTTGTGCGTATGGTAAATGAAGACGCCAATAGCCATATGATTGGCACAGCGATGTCGACCATTGGCCGGAGCTTTAAACAGCGCATTATCGAATTAGCAGAAGAAAACTTAGGCCCAGCCCCAATTCCCTATTGTTTCCTAGCGTTGGGCTCGATGGGACGGGATGAACAGTTAGTCGTAACCGACCAAGATAACGCGATTATTTTGGACGATACCTATAATGAAGAGCTGCACGGCCAGTATTTTGCTGATTTTGCTAAATTTATATGCGATGGTCTCGATAAATGCGGTTACACCTATTGTACTGGCGATATTATGGCTACCAACCCATTGTGGCGTATGACTAGGCGTGAATGGGAAGATTGCTTTGCCGATTGGATTGATAACCCAAATCCAAAAGCGCTACTAAACGCATCCATTTTCTTCGACCTTGATGGTGTCGCTGGGAAGTTAAAATGGGCGGAACAGTTAAATGGTTATATTGTTCGTCGTGCTCGTCGCAATAACCGCTTCCTCGCCTGTTTAGCTCGTAATGCACTCAACCGCACACCACCACTGGGCTTTTTCAAAAATTTCGTTATGGAAAAAGATGGTCGTCATAATAACTCAATCAATTTGAAACGACGCGGTACTGCACCGCTGGCGGATCTGATTCGCGTCCATGCGCTCGCGGTTGGATCACGGGCGAAGAACTCCTTTGAACGCCTCGATGATATTATTGCCGCAGGCATTTTGCCTAAAGGTCGCGGCGAAGATTTACGCGATGCATTGGAATTTATCTCGACGGTGCGTATTCGCCACCAAGCCTTTGATGTTGAGCAAGACCAAGAACCGGACAACAATATCGAACCAGAGAACCTCTCTGACTTTGAACGCCGTAACTTAAAAGATGCTTTTCAGATTTTAAGCAGTGCACAGAACTTTCTTAAGTATCGCTATCAAGCGGGTAACGCATTGAAATAAGGAAGACGATGAAACCCAATTTCAAAACACCTAGTATCGATTGGCCATATAAGTTTCAGGCTAAGCTAAAAATGGCTAAGCATCCGCTGATACAATCGTTCTATTCTCATGAGTTACCAGACAAAAACACACCTTTAAATGAGGTGGAATTTCTGGCGATTGACTATGAAACCACGGGATTAAACATCGATAAAGATGAGATCATCACTATCGGTGCTGTGCCATTTACGTTAAACCGCATTTATCTTAATCGTGCTCGCCACTGGACTGTTCGACCAAGGCAAAAGCTTAATGAAGATTCGGTGATTATTCATGGCATTACGCACAGTGATATTATGGACGCCCCCGATCTCTCTGAAATAATGGCAGACGTGCTTGAAATTATGCAGGGAAAGGTCATGGTTGTGCATTATCGTAAAATAGAACGAGAGCTGCTGGATAAAGCCCTGCGCCGCAGAATTAACGAAGGCATTGAGTTTCCAGTTATCGATACGATGACGCTTGAACAGTTAATTCAACATCGTGACAGTGGCGGTTTATGGAACTGGATTAAGGGGAAAAAGCCCCAATCGGTCCGACTCGGTCAGTCGCGCCAGCGATACAGTCTCCCCCCTTATACACCGCATCACGCGTTAACTGATGCCATCGCAACAGCAGAGCTGTTTCAAGCTCAAATCGCGCATCACTTCTCGAAGCAAGATCCTCTGCATAATTACTGGCTATAAATGGTGAAATCGCATTTGATACAGTAGGTTCAGCGCACGCTGGCTCCCTCCCCAGCCCACCCTCTAAAGAAGGCGGGGGCCTGATCTAGTTCGCGGCGATCAATACACTCGAGCCGTATGGTCTGCAGTGTTTGAAAATGCGCTCTAGCCACAGGAAAAATGGTGAAATTTACAGCGAACTCAGTCTGGTCCTCCCCCCTTGGGTTTTTAGGGAGTAGTTAGAGGGGGGATCATGCGCCGAAGTCAAAATGACACACTTAACACTCTGAATTTATTACCAATTATCTATTAGCAGTAGTCAATAAATAGCAAAAAGCCGCTCGTGATAAACGAGCGGCTTGAGTTTTAAAATAGCGACTTAGCTTAAAGCTTAAAGCGACGGATTTGTTCATCCAGTTGATGAGACAAATCAGACAAACTGCTTGCTTGAGCTGCGGCTTCATGTGCATCAGAAGCGAGTTCGTCGGACACATCGCGAATACCCTCAGTATTACGGGTGATCTCCGATGTTACCGAAGCTTGTTCTTCTGCTGCTGATGCAATTTGCGTTGCCATATCGCTAATCATCTCAACTGCTTTTTGAATCTGCGTCAAACTTGCCGATGCTTCGGTTGCGTCATCAACAGAAGTATCCGCCAGTGAACGGCTGTCGGTCATAATACCAACCGCTTTATTGGTGGTGGATTGCAGAGTTTCAATCATACTTTGAATCTCTTTGGTCGACTGATGAGTACGCTGACTTAAAATACGAACTTCATCGGCAACCACAGCAAAACCACGCCCTTGTTCACCAGCACGCGCCGCTTCAATGGCCGCATTCAATGCCAATAAGTTGGTTTGTTCCGCAATATCTTGAATCGTCGACAAAATAGTACTGATACTAGACGCGTGCGTTTGTAGCTCTTCAATGACACCCGTCGCCACTACCACTTCATCGGCAAGATTTGCGATTGATGTTTGCGTTTGTGTTACTTGGCCTGCGCCATGCACAGAGGCATCTACCGCTTCGTTAGCACTGCTTGCTGTATGATCAGCGTTACCGGCAATCTCTTTGGTTGCGGCTGCCATTTCATTAATCGCCGTCGCCACCATATTGATTTCATCTTGTTGCACTCGAATTCGAGCACTACGCTCTTCAGCATGGTGAGCTGTGTTACTTGCTTGGCTGGTTAACGAACTTGAAATGCTGCTTAACGTCATCATCATGTTGTGCATATTGCTGACAAACACGTTGAAGTTTTTCGCGAGACGCCCCACTTCATCATCACTACGAGGCTCTAAACGCTGTGTTAAATCGCCATCACCAGAGGCAATCTCTTCAAGAGCTTTGGAGACGCGAACCAAATCTTTGGTTAACACATTTACCAAGGAGTACACCGCCAAAATAACCAGCACAGTGATGACCAGAGCAACCGACACTAAACGTACCAGCATACTATCGTAGCCTGCGAATTCACTGTTTTTATCTAATGCAACAGCAAGAATCCAAGGGGTACTTTTCACCTTAGTGAAATAAACCAATTTATCAGAACCACCGATGTTAAAAGGCATCAAATCGTTTGAAGCAATCGCATCTTGAATACGGCTCATCGTTAATGATGAGTCAAATTCAGTCGTCCCTTTTAAAATAAGGTCTTTGTTCGTGTGCGCAAGTAACGTACCGTTATTGCCATCAATTAGCATGGCTTGAGCCTTGTTACCTGCTTTAATGTTGATAACGTTGCTAACAAGTTGATCAATTAATACATCGGCTCCTAGCACGCCTTTGTACTGGCCGTTAACTGTAATCGGCTCGGCGATGGTGACCATTAATGCACCAGTGATGGCATCTTTATAGGCTTCAGTAATGATTTGCTTACCCGCACTTTGCGCATCTTTATACCAACCGCGGGTACGCGGATCGTACCCTGCACGATTTCGCTCAGGTCGAGAACGACGCATCTCTCCATCAACGGTGCCAAAATAGACGTCGTCAAATCCACCCGCTTTACGAGTTTGCTGTAAAAAATTAAGCCATTGTGCGTCATCAACGTTATCTTCAGCCGCAGCAACAATATAAGCACTTTGACCAATCCAGTCAGAGATACCTTTGGTTGCGGTTGAAGCAATTCCTTGCGCTCGAAGTTGCACATTGCTTTGCGTTTCTTGCTTAAGTTGCAGCGCTGCAAGCCATGTTAAGGCAACTGCCATTAACACCACCGCCGCCAAACTTGCCAGCATCAATTTCTGTTTTAATGATAATTTCATAAAAAAGGTAAAATCGTAGCCTGAAATAGTATGAAAGCCAGATAGTAGACTAATTTCATACTTTGTACAGGCGATTTACTAGATTTTATAACTAACTGATTCTTTATTACGCTAGGTTATTTACTCTACTCTATTTCGTCTAAATATTGACGCTTACACAACAAATTTACGGCGAAACAAAACCAGTAAGCAACTGATATTTATACATTATGTTACAAAAGATTACTATTATAACAAAGCAGTGTTAGTGGCTGAGGTTAGGATCCCATACTCAAAGCAAGGAAAGAAATAGGCTTAGTGATAGGCAAAAAAAAGACTGGCCTTAACCAGTCTTTCAGGAATGTTTTGAGCAGATCAAAGTTTAAAACGTTTAATCTCATTATCCAGTTGATGCGATAAATCAGAGAGTGCTGCCGCCTGAGTAGACGCCTCATGCGCATCTTGCGCAAGCTCATTCGACACATTGCGAATCCCCTCTGTATTGCGGGTAATTTCCGATGTAACCAGAGCTTGCTCTTCTGCAGCAGAAGCGATTTGTGTCGCCATATCACTGATACTTTCGACTGCGTGCTGAATCTGAGTCAAACTTGCAGCGGCTGATAATGCATCTTCCACCGATGTTGATGATAAATCACCACTGGCTTTCATCATTGTCACGGCTTTAGCTGTGGTACTTTGCAGCGTATCGATCATGGTCTGAATTTCTTGAGTAGATGCATTAGTACGTTGACTAAGCACTCGAACCTCATCAGCCACTACTGCAAAACCACGTCCTTGTTCACCAGCGCGCGCCGCTTCAATTGCTGCATTGAGTGCCAGTAAGTTTGTTTGTTCTGAAATACCTTGAATCGTAGAAAGAATACTACTGATGCTTGCAGCATGTGCTTCGAGGTCTTGAATCACGAGCGTGGCACTTTGCACTTCTTTCGCTAACGAATCGATCGATTGCTGGCTCTGGTTAACTTGCGCTGCACCGTCAACGGATGCTGTCACCACTTCCGATGCATGACTGGCTGTGTTATCTGCATTACCCGCTATTTCTTGGGTTGCAGCCGCCATTTCATTAATGGCAGTTGCCACCATATTGATTTCATCTTGCTGTAAACGGATTCGCGAATTACGTTCATGAGCATGGTCGGCGGTACTTTTTGCTTGCGTGCTCAACGAACTTGAAATGTGGCTTAATTGAGTCACCATGGTGTGCATATTGCCCACAAAGGTATTGAAGTTTGCTGCCAATTTACCCACTTCATCATCGCTACGTGGTTCTAAACGTTGAGTTAAATCCCCGTCACCTGAAGCTATGTCACCTAATGCATTGGAGACGCGAACTAAATCTGCCGTTAAATAACTCACCAGCCAAGAAACCACAGCCACTGCTAAGATAGTTAGGATCACCACCGCAAGTACGAGCGACGTCACCAGAGAACTTTGGGCACTAAACTCTGTTTTCGCATCCAACTCTAAGCCAAATACCCATGGTGTGTTGTCAATTTTTTTGAAGAAGAAGAATTTATTGGCTCCATCAACATCAATTGACAGCATCTTATGTTGCTGAGCAGCATTTAAAACCGTACTCATAGTCAACTGAGGATTGATTTTATCAACCGCCTTAAGACGTAAATCCGCATTCTTATGAGCAAGCAATGTACCGTCACGGGCGTCAATCAATAGTGCTTGCGTGTTCTTACCCGCATCTACATTCACGATATCTTCAACCATCTGGTCAATTAACACATCGGAGCCAACGACTCCGGTAAATTGACCATTTTGATACACTGGCTGAGCGATGGTAATCATCATCTTCTGGCTAGTCGCACCACGATAGGCCGCTGTGATGATCTGGTCATTAGCTGCATGAGCATCTTTATACCAACCGCGGGCTCGAGGATCATATCCATCAGGCATGGGTTTAGGCACAGAGCGAACCATGGTGCCTTGTTCAGTCCCATAATAGACTTCAAAAATGTTTCCGCCCTTTGACGCTTGGGCTAGATAAGAGGAAAGGTTGGGTTGTTGAATATAATCGTTAACGGTCAAGGTCACTTGGCGACGTTGATCGGCCCAATCAGAAATCCCTTTCGCAAACCTATCGACTACGGTTGTGGCCCGCAATTGAAGGTCGTGCATCGTCTGTTTATTGATGTGAGAAATTGACAACCATGTCAAAATACCAGCTACCAAAAATACAGCGGAAAGACTAACTCCGATCAGTTTCTGTTTTAGAGATAGTTGCATATATAGTTTTCTGTCATTGCACAATTGAGAAATTAGATAGTATAGAATTATATGCAGATTTGCACGATATTTATTCAGCACATTCTAGCAACATAAACAGAAATGATAGCATTATTCGCTAGTTAGCAATTTAACCTATTACATAAACAACAAAAAGGGCCAATAAATTGGCCCTTTGTAATACGCGGATATTTTCTGTGGTATTGAGATTAAAACGTTTCGGTTTTCATCCCTTTGACCAAGCTTACACACATCAGCAATAAGATGACGGTAAATGGTAACGCAGTCGAGATAGCACCTGCTTGTAGAGCTTGGATAGCGTCACTACCACCAATCCACAGTAATGCAATCGCAATCGCACCTTCCATTAATGCCCAAAATACTCGTTGTGGCACAGGCGCATCCAGTTTACCACCAGCGGTAATACTATCGATAACCAGAGAGCCAGAGTCCGATGATGTAATAAAGAACACCAACACTAATACAACACCAATAATAGATAATACGTTACCGTATGGCAGAGCATCGAACATTTGGAACATAGCCAGTGATACGTCGTTTAGGCCTTGAGTACCTAATGTGCCAATATGATTGGTGATTTGATCAATCGCTAGACCACCAAATACCGACATCCATACCAGTGTCACAACCGCAGGCACTATCAGCACAGCAGTCATAAACTCACGAACGGTACGACCTTTTGATACACGCGCGATGAACATACCAACAAATGGTGACCATGAAATCCACCACGCCCAGTAGAAGATTGTCCAACCGTGCATAAAGTTTTCATCTTCACGACCATGTGGATTACTCAAGGAAATGATGTTTTCCACATATCCCATTAAGGTTTCAGGAATGGTACTGAAGGTCACTGAATAGCCAATCAATGCCAATGCAATCAATAGACCGAATGCGATCACCATATTGATGTTAGAGATAACCTTAACCCCACCATCAATACCGCGGACCACAGAAATGGTTGCCAAGATGGTTACACCAATAATCACGAAAATTTGTAAACCGATACCGGCATCAATACCAAATACGTGATGGATACCACTTGCCGCTTGCTGTGCACCCAAACCTAACGAGGTTGCAAGACCAAACAAGGTGGCCAACACAGCTAAGATGTCAACAATGTGCCCAGCCCAACCCCATGCTCGGTCGCCCAAAATTGGGAAAAAGATAGAGCGAATAGAAAGAGGCAAGCCTTTGTTGTAGCAGAAAAATGCCAAAGAAAGCGCAACAACACCATAAATTGCCCAAGGGTGTAACGCCCAATGGAACATGGTCGCGCCCAATGCTACTTTAGCTGCTTCAGGTGTGTTGGCTGTGACATTCAGCGGCGTGCTATACGCACCAGAAAAATAACCAGCAGGCTCAGCAACACTCCAGAACATCAAACCAATCCCCATCCCCGCAGCAAACAGCATTGAAAGCCATGATAGGAAAGAGTGTTCTGCAGTCGCTTCTTTACCGCCTAAGCGAATACGACCAAACGGCGACACGATCAGTGCTAAACAGAAAATTACAAAAATATTACCAGACCACATAAACAAGACGTCAAAGTGGTTAATGATCTGATTTTTTACCCCATTAAGGGCTGTTTTTGCTGTTTCTGGATCAGTCACTAGCGTGGCGACCAAAAACAATAAAATTAAACCAGCACTAATGCCGAATACGGAGTTATGAACATCAAAACCCCATTTTTGGACATTATCCTGTCCAATCGTGTAATCCGTATTATCAATACTGTATTTATCGATACCCTTCGTCATTTGACCTCTCTTAGATTATTCCAGATGGACCCTAATACGTGTGTTGTCAAAACAAGAGAGACACAATCTCAATCTAATTGTTTCGTCTACATACTTAATTTCGGATTTCATCGAGGCACAACAGTATACATACATACATTATTTCGTCCACCTAATGGTGAAAAATTAACCTATAAAACGTTAAATTAGGTTTTTTATGATTAGACGTTAGCCATAACGCCATACAAAATTAATTACTAGACGAAACATTTCACCACATAACATGTGGTTGAATATGGCATCGTAATGGGGAAAAAAAAGTATGACTTCAACACTTTTCATCAGCACTTAAGTGCGTTATTGTCCCCGCTGAAATTTGAACCCTCTTTATGGACTGGATAAATTGGAAAAACATGAAGAAGTTCTGGTTGCCATCCGCCAGATCATACGCGCCATCGATTTACATTCGAAACAGTTAAGTAAACATGCAGGTTTAACAGGACCTCAGCTTATTTTGATGCGTTCGATTGACACGCTTGGGCAAGTCACCATTCGCGAGTTATCGAAAAACACCAACATGAGCCAAGCGACAGCGACCACGATTTTGGATCGCTTAGAACGCAACGGTTACGTAACTCGTGTTCGCAGTGAATCAGACAAACGTAAAGTTCACGCCTATTTGACCGATCAAGGCCGTGAAATTTTGGCTAAAGCACCACAGCCGCTGCAGGATAACTTTGTTGAGCGTTTCCAAAAGCTTGACGAATGGGAGCAAACTTTGCTGCTTTCTTCAGTACAGCGTCTATCTGCAATGATGAATGCTGAGAAGATGGATGTGGCTCCGATGTTAGAAATAGGCAGTATTTCTCACCACGAGTAATGCTCGTAATTTTATCGGTGACACCAAAAAGAGAGGCCCCGCTAATGCGGGGCCTCTCTTTTATAATAAAGCTATCGACACTTTTTAGTGTGGATTAAATGGCTTTGTAGATAACTTTATTGCCACTTAACTGCTCTTTGACTACTAGCTGTTCGTCTAATAGTTTTTTCAAAGCACCAGTTGCCCAAGAAGCCGCTTTCGCATCTTCTTGGCCTGCAGCCAAACCAATTGACTTTGGATTAATACCTTCAGCGTTTGCTGCAACGATATCTAATACTTGTTGTTGCTTTGGTGTTAAAGCAACAGTCGCCTTAGTCGCGGCTACAACTTTTTCAGCTGCTGGAACGGCTTTTACCGTTTTTTCTGCAACAGCTTTTTTTGCGCTAGCTGCTTTTGCTACTTTTGGCGTTGAAGATAGATTAGCTACAATCGCTTTCATGCGTTTTTGCAGTTTTGCCTGCACTTTACGCTTATGAGCAAGTCTCATTGAGTATGTCTCCATTTCACTGCGTTGGTGCAGTGGTGAAAATTGAAGCGCGTTTTATACCAAATATTCGTGGTCTTTTGTAGGGTCATCCCCGATCTAATGCACGAAAAATACATTTTATCGAAGTGGATGACTACTATTTAACCATGCGTTATAGTGATCCGGTTAGTAATTACTGGGTATAAATACAGAGTTTTCAATCAGTAATAATCAATCATATGCAAACTGTTCATCTATCCAATCATTATATTGATTTGCAAACACCTTGGATTAAATGGGGATCGATAGGCCTGTTTGGAATCCTTTTTTGTTTAACTCTATGGCTTGCGCCCACGCCTTATCTCGTCGTCGTTATTGTTTGTCTACTGCTCATTCTATTTGGCTTATCGTACTGGCTTTTTCGCTTGAGTTTAGTGCAGTTTACCTTGACCGCGACTCACCTCTCTCAACAAGTTGCAAAAGGTGGTTGGGTGATAAAATGGAGTAATGTGCAAAGCATTGGTGTATGTGAATATCAAAATGCAGAAGGATGGTGTAAACCGCTACCATGGATTGGCATTCGTTTAAAACACTATGAACCCTATTTGGAGAGTATTTGCCCACGATTAGCGAGCGATATTTTAATGAGTCAAAGAGCACTACTCTATCTTGGGGCTAAACAGAACCCGATGGGGGTGCAGTTTGAAGACATTATTCTTGATGCTTTACCTTACCAAGCATCCAATGGGAAGCAATATTCAGGGTTAAAAGCCATGCTCGCTAATCGCATGCGTTACCAGCGCGAATTTCACGGCTACGACATTTATATTTCAACGGCTGATTTAGATAGGGATGCGGAGGATTTTGTGGGTCTGGCGCGACGCTACTTAGCCGCAGCCGAGCCAGAACCAAACCATCATTAAAGCGGCATTTCGTCAGCAACAAATGGGTTGCTTGCCCGCTCATGGCCGAAAGTGGATTGCGGTCCATGACCTGGTACAAATGTGACGTCTTTACCCAATGGCCATAATTTGGTTTTAATTGATTGAATCAAAGTATTGAAATCACCACGAGGGAAATCAGTACGGCCAATACTGCCATTAAATAGCACATCACCAACAAAGGCCAAACGAGCAGTTTCACTGAACAGAATGACATGACCCGGTGTATGACCTGGGGTATGGAATACGTGTAAAACTTGCTTGCCGAAAGTGATCGTATCACCGTCGTTAAGCCATTGGTCGGGTTCAAACGCTTCTGTTTTTGCAAAACCAAACATTTGGCTTTGAGACTCTAACCCTTGTAACCAGAACTCATCTTCTTTGTGTGGCCCTACAATACGGACATGCTCTAAACGACGAGCTAAATCTTCTGTGCCACCAACATGATCCAGATGCCCATGAGTCAATACTAGTTGGCTAACGTTGACTCCTAACTCGTTGATCAAGGTTGCCAACTGTTTTGCATCACCACCTGGATCGATAACGATCCCTTCCATGGTTTCATCACACCAAACAATAGAACAGTTTTGTGCAAATGAAGTGACAGGAACAATTTGGTATTGGAGAGACATAATAAAACCTTGTTTGTCTATCAAAATTGATTGCACTATGACACTGTAACCTCTATTTGACAAGTGACGCGCTTTGGCAGCTCGGTGTAGATGGGTACCCATTTACCTTACTCTCTTTATCGATCTTTTCTCTTTAAGCGGTCATAGCGATAAATATCCGCTCGATAATGGAGTTCTCCTTGTTCATACCACACTGTCTGATAGATCATCCGAACCGGAATTCTCTGTTTAAGAGCAACGGAAAAATTGCTGCTCGCTTCATCTTCACCTGTCGGCTCAGTTGTTAAGCCCGGCGTCTTCATCAGTAATTGCGCAAAACCACGCGCATCTTGTACACGCACACAACCAGAGCTATAAGCCCGAACCGTGTTATCAAACAACTCTTTATGGGGCGTGTCATGCAGGTAAATAGCTCTGCGATTCGGAGTGTTGAATTTATATAACCCCAGCGCGTTATTTTCCCCAGCCGATTGGCGCATTTTGTATGGGAAACGATACGGATTCATTGCCTGCCAATCGATCGTCTCGGGGGCAATCACGTCGGTATCACGCCATTGTTTTACGACTTCGATGTTGTGCCGTTTAAGATAATCTGGCTTCTCTATGGCCAAAGGAAGTATATCCTCGACCATAATTCGATGCGGAACATTCCACACGGGATTAAAGACCAGTGAATCAAGCCTTGTCGTAATCAGGGGGGTCGGCCGGCTTCTTCTCCCCACAATAACTGGCGATTGAAATACCCGATCTCCCTCATACCAATACGTCATTTTATATTCAGGAACATTAACTACGATGGAGGCCTGTTCTTGTCGCGGCCATAGCCGCATACGTTCCGCATTAAGAGCCAGAAGACGCCGCCTGTCAGCAATTGTCATATTTAACCAACGCAGGGTTGTCGCACCAATAACGCCATCGGCTTTCATGCCATGCATACGTTGAAAACGTTGCACAGCAGTGACCAGAGAATCGTCGTAATAGTCGCCCTCAGGGTTGATTCGCGTTGTGTCGATATTGACCAGCGCCAGACGGGTAATTAAGGTACGACGATCTGGCAACATATTTCCTGGGGTAACAGTGACGTTTGGTTGATATATAGGTAACGATTCATGCGCAATCTTCCCTAAAAAATCGTATGCTTTCACCAATTGGAAATAACTTTTATCACGCGGGGCGTATTCATTAATGAGGTCGATAATGGTGTGCAATTCAAAAGCCATTTCTAGATTAAACATGGCTTCCTTACTCGGTGCTGATAATCGGTGGTTAAGCTTTAATTTGAAGAACCACGTCATGCCTTCCTGCGGCGCTTGCTCTGCATAGCTTAGAAACATGAGTAGCGTATCCGTTGCTAGAAGATCATATTCGTACCACGACTTTCTTTCACGATATAAGGTGAGATAGCGTAACTGGCGATCAAATAACGGACTTATTCCTGCATATTTGATCAACTCCAATTGATGCTCTAACGCTAAACCACTATTCAAATCGTACCAAAGACGACGATAATTATTTTTAGCGTAGATTTGTTCCAGCTGAGCAGGATATTGAATAAAAAAAGTGACAGGTGATTTTTCAACAATCCAAGAGCGGTCAACAAAAGATTGTAAGCTTTGTGCACCAACATGCCGACTGCCCAATACGAACAAAAATACCATCCAGCAGAGAAAGCGTAGCTTCATCCATTCAACCTATGCAAAATAACAACTTACGATAGTATGGCAAAGATTTGCGCTGGTGTTACAAGGGAAGTAATAATTATTTTCTCAATAGCGCTGTGTAGGCAACAAAAAACCCTGCAAAGCAGGGTTTTTATCTTTTTACACAAAGTAGAAAAGGACAGCACGCCAAACAACACGCTCAGACGCACTGAAAACGCCTTAGAGCTGCGTTTAACTCTTTTCCTATACTACCCCTCAAACTAGGACAATTTGAGGTGGTGATGGCCATGAGAGACTTTTGCTTTCAGGTAGTTTTCATTACCATCTTTAATGTGTGCGGCAGTATTGACCACATCAACAATCTCTATCCCGTGCTCTTTAAGCTCACGAACTTTTTTGGGATTGTTCGTCACCAAGCGTATTTTGGTAACGTTAAGTGCTTTAAGCATTTGCGCGGCTTCAGTGAAATCACGCAGGTCGTCAGCAAAACCAAGCTGGTTATTAGCTTGATAAGTATCCATACCTTGGCTTTGTAAACGGTAAGCATCAATCTTGTTGTACAAACCAATGCCTCGCCCTTCTTGGCGTAAATACAAAATAATGCCGCCATGTAGGCCCATTTTATTAATGGTTTCTTCCAACTGCTCACCACAGTCACAACGGGAAGAATGGAATACATCCCCAGTTAAACATTCTGAGTGCATTCGCACCAGTGGCACTTCTTGAGTTTCATCTGCATGTTTAAAGATGACTGCCACGTGTTCTTTTTCTGTTTTGAGACCGTGGAAAGAGAGAATTTCTGCATCGATATTACTCTTAGCACCCACTTTGAAGTCAACCCTGGCTCTTACTTCCGCCATATCTTCACTCACTTATCTATGTAATGTCATTGTGCATTTTACTTATACTTAAATCACTTCGATCAACGAAGAACAAATCAAATTTTCTTCATCAGTACGAAACAGGGAAAAGATGAAAGTGATTTGAGTATAGCCTACACATCGATTTCTTTTCGTGTTGCTAACTATGGGGATACATTCCCATTTTTTCAACGAAAATTGATTACTTTAAAATGTTATATTATAACATTTTAAAAAAAGCGCAACAAAAAACCCAGCTCATTCACAGACCTGGGTTTAACATTCTTTACTTGGGTAAAATGCTTAGCGCACCATTTTTTTACAGACTATCAATGACGCTGATTGTTCTTCCACATCGTTAATTCAACCCAAATTTGCTCCAACTGTTTAAGCTCTTCTTCAGTCAACAGAGATAACGTTGGTTTACATTGCGATTGCGGGACAGACTCCGTTTGAATCGAACGAATACGCGAATAAAAATCCTTTTTTAACTGAGTAATAATTTCGTATTCCACGATGGTTTCCCCAATGCAATATTGCGATTAAATATGGATAAGTCTCAAAAATAATAACATGTTTCACTGATATATGCTATCTGAATAGGAATTATGGGATAATTATCACAAATTTAACCTTGCATTCCTTTCAAATCTATCCGTAGTTGAAAGAACCAGCTGTTTGCGTTCATTTTTTCTACGAAACGTTACTACGGCGCTCAGCGTTTAAACTTTGTCACTATTTATAATAATTATATATAAATTTATCAAATGTAAATAAATTATTGAAAAAAATTTACTCAATTTCCACTCTTATATATTTGGAGCAAAATAATTTAGGATCCATATTAGTGTCATTTAATTAAGGATCATTTTGTGGATCTTAATAATAGATCTATTTACTCTCGATTTTGATCAATAAAAAAAGCCGGATTATTCATCCGGCTTTATCTTTATTATTTATGAGGTGTCAAACAACCATTAGGCTATTTCGCCTTATTCTTGTTCGCCTTCATCACTTTCTGATGTAGCATCGTTGTCTTTGTTTTCTTCAACAATATCTTTAGTTTCAACAACTTCTGATTCGCCTTCAACAAGCTCCTCTTCTGTCTCTTCTACTTCTTCGATACGTTGTAGTGCAACAACCTGCTCTTCTTCAGAGGTACGGATGAGCGTTACACCTTGAGTGTTACGACCCACTTGGCTAACTTCAGCCACGCGAGTACGAACCAAGGTGCCAGCATTAGTGATCATCATGAACTCATCACCTTCTGCTGCTTGAACTGCGCCCACTACAGAACCGTTACGTTCAGACACTTTGATCGATACAACACCTTGTGTCGCACGACCTTTTTGTGGGTATTCGCTTAATGCTGTGCGCTTACCGTAACCGTTTTCAGTCACCGTCAGGATATCACCATCGTGTTTAGGCACGATCAACGACACCACTTGATCACCTTCTGGCAGTTTCATACCACGAACACCAGACGCAGTACGACCCATACCACGCACATGCTCTTCATTAAAGCGAACAACTTTGCCCGATTCAGAGAACAGCATGATATCGTCTTGGCCATTTGTAATATCAACACCGATTAGAGAGTCGTCATCACGCAGGTTAACCGCAATCAGGCCGTTAGCACGTACGTTAGCAAACTGATCCAAGGATGTTTTCTTAACCGTACCATCACCCGTAGCCATGAAGATAAACTGATCTGCAGAGTATTCAGATACTGGCAAGATAGCCGTAATACGTTCATTCGCTTCAAGCGGTAGAATGTTGACAATCGGCTTGCCACGCGCAGTACGAGTTGCATGTGGCAATTGGTACACTTTCAAGCGGTAAGCTTTACCACGAGTTGAGAAACAAAGAATGTTATCGTGCGTATTGGCAACCAATAGACGTTCGATAAAGTCTTCATCCTTCATGCGTGTTGCACTCTTACCTTTACCACCACGACGTTGTGCTTCGTAATCGCTCAGTAGCTGATACTTAACATAACCTTCGTGTGACAGGGTAACAACAACATCTTCGCGTGCAATCAGCTCTTCTAGGTCGATATCATGGCTCGCTGCAGTGATCTCAGTACGACGAGCATCGCCATAGGTATCACGAACAATTTCAAGCTCTTCGCGAATGACTTCCATCAAACGTTCTGTGCTAGACAGAATGAACAACAGTTCTTCAATTTGTGTTAGTAACGCTTTGTATTCATCAAGAATCTTATCGTGTTCTAGACCCGTTAAACGGTGTAGACGCAAATCCAAGATAGCCTGAGCTTGTTGCTCTGTTAGGTAGTAAAGACCGTCACGAATGCCGAAGTTAGGCTCTAGCCACTCTGGACGAGCGTCTTCACCAGTACGTTCAAGCATTGCTGCAACATGGCCCAACTCCCAACCACGAGCCACCAGACCTTGCTTCGCTTCTGCTGGTGTTGGAGCACGACGAATCAGTTCGATGATTTCATCAATGTTGGCTAATGCTAGCGCCAAACCTTCCAAGATATGTGCACGATCGCGTGCTTTACGTAATTCGTAAATAGTACGACGGGTCACCACTTCACGGCGGTGGTTTACGAAGCATTTCAGCATGTCTTTCAAGTTAAACAACTGTGGTTGGCCTTCATTTAGTGCCACCATGTTGATACCGAAAGTCGTTTGTAGCTGAGTATTGGCATATAGGTTATTTAGAACCACTTCACCAACCGCATCGCGCTTACATTCAATAACAATACGCATACCATCTTTGTCAGATTCATCGCGTAGTGCACTGATGCCTTCTACTTTCTTATCTTTTACTAGTTCTGCAATTTTCTCAATCAAGCGAGCTTTGTTCACTTGATATGGGATTTCCGTGACAATAATGGTTTCGCGACCATTTTTCTCAGTTTCAATCTCCGCTTTCGAACGCATATACACTTTACCGCGACCGGTTTTATATGCGTCGATGATGCCTTTACGGCCACTAATGATAGCTGCCGTAGGGAAGTCTGGACCTGGAATATATTCCATTAACTCATCGATAGTGATGTCTTCATTACCGATGTAGGCCAAACAACCGTTAATCACTTCTGTTAAGTTATGCGGTGGAATATTGGTTGCCATACCTACGGCGATACCCGAAGCACCGTTAACCAGTAGGTTAGGAATTTTCGTTGGCAATACGGCTGGAATTTGCTCAGTACCGTCATAGTTATCAACGAAATCGACAGTTTCTTTGTCTAGGTCTGCTAGCAACTCGTGTGCAATTTTTGCCATACGAACTTCGGTATAACGCATTGCCGCAGCGGAGTCGCCATCGATCGAACCAAAGTTCCCTTGACCATCTACTAGCATGTAACGTAGTGAGAATGGCTGAGCCATACGTACGATAGTGTCGTACACCGCCGTATCACCATGTGGGTGATATTTACCGATTACGTCGCCAACAACACGAGCAGATTTTTTATAAGGTTTGTTCCAGTCATTACCCAATACATTCATCGCGAATAACACACGACGGTGTACTGGTTTTAGGCCATCACGCACATCAGGAAGAGCACGACCAACGATAACTGACATCGCATAGTCTAGGTATGAACCACGAAGCTCATCTTCAATGTTTATGGGCGTGATCTCTCTAGCTAGATCGCTCATAGAGCCATTATCCCTCTATAGTTTGATCGGTATATCCAGATAAAACGGCTTTCCTTGCCACTTTGATTAGCATTTAACCAAAAATGGCTTGAATTGCCATCTAGATATAATTGATACGTATAAGGTGAAAAAATATAACACAAATTTTGAAGTTGAGGCATTACTTTCCCACTGCTTTTATCATGTTGTGACTTTGGTTGAGATTCGTTTGTCGACAATTTGCTCATTCGTCTATTTATCAAAGATAAAGCGTTGAAAAATTAGTCACACAGCAGGTAATCAGAGATAAGCACTGGTTAACTTTTATCGCAAGGTTATAATGCCAACCACACTCAACACGTTTCTAATGAGCATCATAGGCAAGATACGCATGACTCAAGCACAAAATGTCGATCCAAACGAAATAAAAAAATTCGAAGATATGGCTTCTCGCTGGTGGGATCTCAATGGGGAATTTAAACCTCTGCATCAAATTAACCCACTGCGTCTCAATTACGTTTTAGATAAAGCCAACGGTTTGTTTGATAAACAAGTGCTCGATGTCGGTTGCGGTGGAGGCATTCTTGCTGAAAGTATGGCTCGTGAAGGTGCACACGTTACTGGTTTAGATATGGGTAAAGAGCCGCTTGAAGTGGCCAGACTGCATGCCTTAGAAACCGGCACAAAACTCGACTATATTCAAAGTACTATTGAAGATCACGCGCAAGCCAATCCACAGCACTATGATGTAGTGACATGTATGGAGATGCTCGAACACGTTCCTGACCCGCAATCCGTTATTGATGCCTGCTCACGTTTAGTCAAACCTGGTGGCCACGTTTTCTTTTCAACCTTAAACCGTAACTTTAAGTCCTACCTGTTCGCAATTGTTGGCGCAGAAAAACTATTGAAGATCGTACCCGATAACACGCACGATCATGACAAGTTCATTCGCCCATCTGAAATGATGAAGATGATTGACCACACGCCACTGCAAGAGATGGGCATCACCGGGCTATTGTATAACCCGATAACAGACACTTATCGCCTCGGCCGTAATGTGGATGTCAATTACATTGTCCATACTCGACTTTTTTAGTTTGATAGCCGGCAATTGATAACAAATTAACCAGAGTGAAAAACTGCCATATTTCGGTGGGAATTTGTGCGTTTGATTCCACTTTAATCACCTAAGTTTGCGGAGTCATTTTCTCTCAAAGATCAAGATATTTTTTTTGTTATTGGTTATCAATAAATCAATCTCTAAGTGGGGATTTTTTCACTTCAACCCTGCTCTTAGATCATCGGTAAGTAGTCACTAACTGATTTTTTTTGTTTTGCAAGTTATCCACAATCTTTACAAGAACTCTTACTTGCAATAGCCATTTGATGGCACTATCTTGTAATGCGAAACGACACAGACCCCTATATATAGTGTTTTGACCCACTATCTATAGGGTTTGCTTTTTGAGAAAAGTTAGCAGTTATTCGACAACAACTAAACAAAATGCAGCTTTTATCAGTTTTGTTAGGGAAATAAAGCAGAATGAACCAAGAACTCACTGTCACTAAACGTGATGGCCGTAAAGAAAAGATCAATCTCGACAAAATTCACCGCGTAATTACTTGGGCGGCTGAAGGTTTAGAGAACGTCTCTGTTTCTCAAGTAGAACTACGCGCTCACATTCAGTTCTATGAAGGCATCACCACTTCAGACATTCACGAAACCATTATTAAATCTGCAGCGGATCTTATCTCTGAAGAGACGCCAGACTATCAATACATGGCAGCACGTCTTGCCATTTTCCACCTACGTAAAAAAGCGTACGGCGAATACGAGCCACCATCGCTTTTCGATCACGTAACGAAAATGGTTGAGACCGGTAAATACGATAAACACCTTTTAACTGATTACACTCGTGCCGAGTTAGACCAGTTAGACTCTTATATCGACCACCGCCGTGACTTGAACTTCTCTTACGCTGCAGTTAAACAGCTAGAAGGTAAATACTTTGTACAAAACCGCGTGACGGGTCAAATCTACGAAAGCGCACAGTTTCTGTACATCTTAGTTGCGGCATGTCTGTTTGCTAACTATCCGAAAGAAACGCGTCTGAGCTACATCAAACGTTTCTACGATGCGACGTCTACGTTTAAGATCTCTCTGCCAACCCCTATCATGGCAGGTGTGCGTACCCCAACTCGTCAGTTCAGCTCATGTGTATTGATTGAATGTGGTGATAGCCTAGATTCTATCAACGCTACCGCTAGCTCTATCGTACGTTACGTATCTCAACGTGCTGGCATTGGTATCAATGCAGGTCGTATTCGTGCATTGGGCTCTGAAATTCGTGGTGGTGAAGCATTCCACACGGGTTGTATCCCATTCTACAAATATTTCCAAACTGCTGTGAAATGCTGTTCTCAAGGCGGCGTTCGTGGCGGTGCAGCTACCGTGTTCTACCCATTATGGCATGGCGAAGCTCAATCGCTACTAGTGTTGCGTAACAACCGCGGTGTTGAAGAAAACCGTGTTCGTCATATGGACTATGGTGTTCAGTTGAATAAACTGATGTATCAACGTCTGGTTGAAGGCGGCAACATTACGTTGTTCTCTCCTTCTGACGTACCAGGGCTTTACGATGCCTTCTTCGAAGACCAAGATAAGTTCGAACGTCTGTATGTAAAATATGAAAATGATCCATCCATCAAGAAGACAACCGTTAAGGCGGTTGAGCTGTTTGCACTATTGATGCAAGAGCGCGCTTCAACGGGTCGTATCTATATTCAGAACGTTGACCACTGTAATACTCACAGCCCTTTCGATGCCAGCGTTGCACCGGTACGTCAATCTAACCTATGTTTAGAAATTGCTCTACCGACCAAACCGTTGACTAACGTTGAAGACGATTCTGGTGAAATCGCGCTATGTACGCTATCTGCGTTTAACTTAGGCGAAATCAAATCTCTAGATGACTTTGA
Organism: Vibrio tritonius; assembly: GCF_001547935.1. NCBI lineage: Bacteria > Pseudomonadati > Pseudomonadota > Gammaproteobacteria > Vibrionales > Vibrionaceae > Vibrio > Vibrio tritonius. The sequence goes on along the minus strand of NZ_AP014635.1, from coordinate 1,496,205 downwards.
GGAACTGTCTGAACTGGTTGTTCGTGCGCTAGACGCTCTTTTGGATTACCAGGACTACCCTCTACCAGCGGCACGTAAGTCGACCATGAACCGTCGCACTTTAGGTGTTGGCGTAATCAACTACGCTTACTACCTAGCGAAAAATGGCGTACGCTATTCAGATGACAGCGCGGTTGGTTTAACTCACCGTACTTTCGAAGCGATCCAATACTACCTATTGAAAGCGTCGATGAATTTAGCCAAAGAGCAAGGTCGCTGCCCTGCGTTTGACGAAACTAACTACGCGAAAGGCCTGATGCCAATCGACACGTATAAGAAAGATATCGATCTTATTTGTGAAGAGCCGCTGCACTACGATTGGGATGGGCTACGTAAAGAGATCATGGAACATGGTCTACGTAACTCAACCTTAACCGCGTTGATGCCTTCAGAAACCTCATCTCAGATTTCGAACGCAACCAATGGTATTGAACCACCTCGTGGCTACGTATCGGTAAAAGCGTCAAAAGATGGTATCTTGAAACAAGTGGTTCCAGAGTTTACTAAGTATAAAGATAACTACGAATTGCTTTGGAATATCCCAAACAACGATGGTTACCTACACTTAGTAGGCGTTATGCAGAAGTTTGTTGACCAAGCGATTTCGTCAAATACAAACTACGATCCAAGCCGCTATGAAACAGGCAAAGTGCCAATGAAACAGCTGCTAAAAGATCTGCTAACCGCTTATAAATTTGGTGTTAAAACTCTGTACTACCATAACACACGTGATGGTGCGAAAGACGATCAAAAAGACGCGGTGGCTCAACCACAAGATGATGATTGTGCAGGCGGTGCTTGTAAAATCTAAGCGGTTTGACGATATCTCGCTCTGAACCACAAAGGAGTTACTTGGATAAGTGACTCCTTTGCAGAGCAAACCCTCATTAATTTGAACGTTGCTGCAAGTTCAATAGCAGTAACCAAACGGATGAAAGTGACATGGCTTACAGTACTTTTACTCAAACAAAAAATGACCAATTGAAAGAACCTATGTTCTTAGGTCAGCCAGTAAACGTAGCGCGCTACGACCAACAGAAATACGAAATCTTTGAAAAGCTTATTGAAAAGCAACTCTCTTTCTTCTGGCGTCCAGAAGAAGTTGACGTATCTTCAGATCGCATCGATTACGCCAAGCTACCAGAGCATGAAAAACACATCTTCATCTCTAACTTGAAATATCAAACTCTGTTGGATTCTATCCAAGGGCGCAGTCCAAACGTCGCACTACTACCATTGGTTTCTCTACCTGAGCTAGAAACTTGGATTGAAACATGGTCATTTTCTGAAACGATTCACTCTCGCTCATACACGCACATCATTCGTAACATCGTAAATGATCCTGCGCTCGTATTTGACGATATTGTTGAAAACGACCACATCATCAAACGTGCCAAAGACATTTCTCACTATTATGACAAGCTCATTCAACTAACCAATGACTACCATCGTTTTGGTGAAGGCGAACATAATCTCAATGGCGAAAACGTCAGTGTGAGCCTACAGGCGCTGAAGAAACAACTCTACTTATGCTTGATGTCTGTAAACGCGCTAGAAGCGATTCGTTTCTACGTCAGTTTTGCTTGTTCATTCGCTTTTGCGGAACGCGAACTGATGGAAGGTAATGCCAAAATCATTAAACTGATTGCCCGCGATGAAGCGTTGCACCTAACGGGAACTCAGCACATGATTAACTTGTTGCGTAATGGTATGGATGATTTTTCATTCATTCAAGTTGCCGAAGAAGCTAAGCAAGAGTGTTTTGACCTGTTCAAAGAAGCAGCTGAACAAGAAAAAGAGTGGGCTGAATACCTATTTAAAGATGGCTCAATGATCGGTTTGAATAAAGACATTCTATGCCAATACGTTGAATACATCACCAACATCCGTATGCAAGCGGTTGGCTTAGATGCAGCTTACCCAGGCGCAACGACCAACCCGATTCCTTGGATCAATGCGTGGCTCTCTTCGGATAACGTACAGGTTGCACCACAAGAAGCTGAAATCAGCTCTTACTTGGTTGGCCAAATCGATACTGAAGTCAATAGTGATGACTTCGAGGGCTTCGAACTGTAATGGCACAGGTCAAAATCAACGACAGCATTACCATTGAGTCAAATTCATCAAATACGTTGTTAGAAACTATGGAGCAAGCAGGTCTTGTTCCAGAATATCACTGCCGAGATGGGCATTGTGGAGCTTGCCGTTGCAAGTTAGTTGATGGCTCCGTGGAGTACGTTGGTTTTGCCATGGCATATACGCAACCCGGAGAGGTTTTGCCTTGTATTTGTAAGGCCAAAACTGCAGTTACGTTAAAAGATGTTCGTTATCAAGTAAAAGCCAAACGCGCGTAATCCGTTACACGCATTTGAACCAGAAAGAAAAGCCAGAGCTATGCTCTGGCTTGTTTCATTCCGGAAAGGATTTCATCAACCAACCCTACGGAGATCGGTTTAGCGGCAATCTCTCTGCCATCAGCATCAAACAAAGATAAACGATAGCCTAAACGGTCCTGCTCTTCCCAATCTGTTGGGACATGCCGCCACATAGATGCAATATCATAAACACCACTGCTAAGCGCTTCACCTAAAACGACTTTTTGACTTGCTACCTCATACCAGACCAACAATTTGGATTGGTTAAACATACCAGCCTCCTGCCGACTTATTGTTTATTGGTCGATTTAGTGTACCGATAAAAACCAGTAAAAAAAGCGCAATTTTGACTATTAATTAAGCTCTCTATCGAAATCAGGTGGTTAGTTCTTAGACAAATTACGCATAAAAAATGATTATCTCATTCTATTGGGAATAAGCTTATCATTCATAATATTGATGGCACTAAAGAACGTATGAGAACGATAATGACAAGGTGAGGATAGGTCAAATGCCCCCTACCCTCACTAAAAGGGGAAATTAATTTAACGCACTAGCAGGAAGGTAAAGCTCTTTTACTTTCATTGTTGCATTGTACTGAGTAAAGACTGGTTTGCCGGATAAATAGCGGCGCAACATATCTGCCGCTAGCGTACCAATAACCTGTTTCTGGTCGTCTGCAGTATAACGCCGACTAAAGCGGAAAATTTGTCCCCACTCTCCCTCAGGAGCTGACAACGCAACCGTAAATTGATCGTCATCCGTTAAGGGTCCCGTGACCAACGCGAGATGGGTACCACATTTTTCTTTGGTAGCGCCTGCCAAAGCAAATGCCGCAGCTAACGGGTCTTTTATTCCTAGATCAGCTTCGACTTTCTGACTCAATACCCAACTATGACCACAAAGCTGCTCAATATTACTGTTACCTTGTAGCCAATAAGATAACCACCCTTTACTGCTTTGCTCAGCAATCGACAGCGTTTGTTGTTTATCCTGCATTAAATGGCCTAAATGGTCGAGCATGGGTTCATCCACGCTCACAAGGAAAGGCTCGATATGACGATAGATTATTTGAGCCAATTTTAAACGAACATCATCATCGCCCGCCGGACCAAACAACTTGATTTCGATAAATGGTAAATAAGAACGGTAGCCCAACGAATAACCTTCCGGCAATTGCATTTTATCGAGAATATCGGAAAGACCGGATTCAGACGAACCAAAGGTATAAAAATAGCTGCATTCCAAACGAGGCTCTTCTGGGTACATGGCGGAGAGATCAGGTAGTATCTGCTCGCTAACCATTCGCTTAAACTCACTCGGCACCCCGGGAGTAAAATAGAACCAACAGTCATTGATCAGTAATTTAAATCCACAAGCTGTACCGATCGGGTTGTCCACGATCGTTGCTTTTTCTGGCAACATTGCCTGCTTTAAGTTGCTTTCAGGCATCTTTTTATTACGTGACGCAAAAAAGCCTTCCATTACTTTGACCCATTCTGGAAACAACACTAATGGTTGCTCTGCCGCCTCTCCTGCCGCTACAGCGCTTAAGTCATCACTTGTCGGCCCCAAGCCACCATTGACGATCACCACATCATAATTAAAGCTCAGCATCATCAACTCTTCGGTAATCGTTGCTTGACTATCTCCAACAGTGGAACGTTTGGCTAAAGCAAAGCCATGTTGAAAACATTCTCGACCTAACCACGCGGCATTCGTATCGACGATGTCCCCATGTAGAACTTCTTCTCCGGTACTCAACATCGCAATTTTAAGCATATACTTTCACCTTATTGTTCTTTCGACCGCTCTGATCAGCAACTCTAATAAGAGTAGAGTCTCTACTGTACTTGTCATCTATAGATAACGCTATAACCCAAGTAACCTTAAAATGCTGTTTCAGCGAGAATGTATCTTGAGGTTATTTGGGTATAGTCACATTTGAACTTGATGATAACAAATCCAGAGTACTAATTTTGTCATACTATTGTACTCAGAATTCAGCGAATACAAATCACTATTGCTGGCATGGATCCTCGCTAGTTCAAAAAGTTAGCTCTACCTCTTAATAGGAGTATTAGAAACAACTTGTGGATCTTTGAAGAAGGTCATAGCCTGTTTTTTCTCACGTAATACACTAACTATACCCAAGTAACCTCAAGATGCTGTTTCAGCGAGAATGTATTCGCTTATAGGCAAGGCACCGATTTGAATACATAGTTATTCTACGTAGAAAATCGGTAACGCAGCATAGAAGCGAATACAACTTGCCCTTTGGGAGCTCATCAACAAGCCCATATCTGCGCCCTATGACGTTGAAAGGGAATGCCATTCCTGCCGTCATTGAGCTTGACCTGTGCTCGTTGATGAAGCTCTGAAGTCTGCATCCTGAGGTCATTTGGGTATATCTAATCTCAAGTGGCTGCTGAAACCTTAGTTTCGCACACCAGATACAGGTCCTCACCTGAGGACAGATAGCGTCACGTATCTTAGCCCAACCGAACGTTTGGAGAGTTGTTATGATTTCGAACTTTGTAGTCAGCTTTATTGGCAAAACCTCACCAAGCACATTGAAGAACTTGGCAGCGATTACCAATGAGAACGAAGGTAAGTGGCTCATTAGTAAAGTCAATTTTATTGACCAACAAATAGCCGCTATTATTAAGGTTGAAGTCCCTATTGATCGTGCTGACATCGTCAAAGATGCGTTTATTTCCTACCCTGAGCTGACAGTCAGTATTGTAGACAGTGATGTTCAGCCGCACGATGAACATACCGTGTTTAAATTGCGTTTGGATGCTAACGATCGAACCGGTATCGTCAACGATATTACTCACCTACTCGACTCCCAAGGCATTACGTTATTGGATATGGACTGTAACCGCGTTTTCATCGCTAACGACGGTGGTGTGCAAGCCAGTATTTTTACTGCCAATATCGCGTTGAGGCTTCCAGCAGACAGACAGATAGACGATCTTGCTAAAGAATTGGAGTCTCTTTCTGAAGACACTCGTGTCATGATTACATCAAAATGATTCTACACCCAACTAACCTTAATGGAGCTCTGAATTTGCATCTTTAGGTCATTGGGATATGCCACTAACCATATTATTCAGGAGATAGTCCTTCACTATCTCCTTTTATTACTCACCGCAAAAAAAATCTTGAGCTAGTTAACACTCTACTTCGTTTGTGGTAGAAAATTCATTCTTTTCTACCACGCTTTATTATGGAACTCATTGAGTGCTCAATACGTTTCATAAACATTCCCCCAAAACAGAATCAACAACCTAAACGCAACCCAAGTGCGTGTAACCTAGCTAGGTGGTAATCGTAATGTTTCATCTAAAAAATATTAAAGTTGGCCACAAGTTTACTCTAATTTTAATCGCGAGTGTCTTAGGGTTTATTTGTATGCTGCTCATTGCCGCAAACGCCCTAGAAGACAACCTCAAATTCGAACGAGAAGCCCGGCTCAAAGCAGTAGTACAAAGTACGCTTTCCCAAATCTCGCATCTCAACGCTATCTATCCTAAGGAGCAAGCACAAAAACTCGCCAAAGAGCTCATCAATAACCAACGTTACGATAATGGTAACTATGTGTTTGTCATTGATGAGAGTCGGCGCGCGATTGTTCATCCGGTGCAACCCGATTTAATCGGTAAAACCATGGGCGGTAGTAACCCAGCAGCCGATAACGTATGGTTACGTGCAGTGAATATTGCCAAAGGAGGAAAAAGCGGGAAAATTGAATACGACTGGCAGTTAAGTAACGGAACTAATGCCAAAAAGCTATCTTTTGTTCAAGGTTTCGCACCTTGGGGGTGGGTTGTTGGCTCAGGTATGTTAATTGATGATATTGAAACAGCAGTTAACCAACAATTTACATCAATGGCTATTGCTGCCGCGATTGTGGTTATAATTATGATCATTCTAGGCGTGGTCGTGCGTAATTCTATCTTACAACCGCTCGAAAAGATTGTACAAACCATGTACAAAATCGCAAAAGGCGATCTCACAGCCCGCGTCGATTATGACGGTAAGGATGAGATCGGTATTCTCGGTAAACGAGTGAATGAAAGTATTGGTGCCGTGCATGAGGCACTTTCTCAATCGGTAACCTCAGCTAATGCAGTGGCAGAAGCGGCTGTACGTATCGCTTCCACCGCAGAAGAAACAAGTCAATCTGTTATTAGTCAGCAAGGGCAATTAAATAGCCTTGCAACCGCAATGAATGAAATGAGTGCAACTGTCTCTGAGGTAGCACGTCATGCGGAAGATACGGCGAAAGATACCCAAGAAGCAAGTAATGAAGCCAATATGGGAGATAAAGATGTTCACGCCAGTGTGGACAGTATTAAAGCCCTCACAGATGAACTAGAAAGTGCCAACAACCAAGTCACGAAACTGAAAGAAGGCGTAATGGAAATCAGTGAAGTCACTGCCGTCATTAGTGGCATCTCTGAGCAAACGAATCTCTTGGCATTAAATGCCGCCATTGAAGCTGCACGCGCTGGTGAACAAGGCCGTGGGTTTGCAGTCGTTGCCGAAGAAGTGCGTAATTTGGCAAGCCGAACTCACCACTCAACGGATGAAATTCAAACCACCATCAACCGCTTGCAACAATTAGCTATGGCTTCTGCAACCTCAATGGAAACAAGTCAAAAATTGGCTTACGACAGTGTGGAACGTGCTGAAAATGCGGGCAGTGATTTATCCCTTATCGTTAGCCACATTCGAAAAGTCAGTGACAACGCAACACAAATCGCGACCGCAGCGGAAGAGCAAAGCGTCGTTGCAGAAGACATGAATAAAAACGTGAGTGGCATTAATGATTCTGCTTCCGAAATGTCTCAAGCGGCAAATTATCTAGCAGAAGAAAGCGAAAAATTGGCCGACTTATCCCGTCAGCTTGATGGCGAGTTAAAACGTTTTGTTCTCTAATAGCAGAACCGATATGAAGCAGATTAAACGAACACTCTAAGCACCGAGAAACTAGCCCGTCCAATTAGACGGGCTAGTTGTATTGGCTGCAACCGCGTCTGGCGGTTATTTGGCTATGGCCATCGAGTAATTAATAAACCGACCATTGTGACAATGAACGTTTGAAATCTTCAAAACCAAACTCGTTGAGTTTTTGAATTTCACCATTAGAACGTTCACAGTACACCGTTGGCATACGCAAACCATTAAACCAGTTGAGTTTCACCATGGTATAGCCGGCACTGTCCATAATGTGTAGGCGTTGGCCAATTTGCAGCGGCTCAGCAAAACGAGCCACACAAAATTGGTCGCCAGCCAAACAAGAACATGAACCAATCACGTATTCGTGTTCACCCTGCTCTGACGCTTCCATAATAGACGCTGGCTCGTTATAGATCAGCGTATCTAAACGGTGCGCTTCTGTGGCAGAATCAACGATAGCTGTCTTCATGCCATTCTCAACCAAGTCCACAACCGTTACTACTAAGTCGGTGGTCTTAGTGATGATCGCTTCACCCGGCTCTAAGTAAAGTTGTACACCGTGACGCTCAGAGAAGGCTTTAAGCGCGACGGCTAATTTTTCAACATCGTAGCCCGGCCAAGTAAAGAAAACGCCGCCACCAAGACTCACCCATTCCATGTTGTCTAGGTAAGCGCCAAACCGTTCTGAGATCGCATCCAACAAAGACGTAAAGGCATCTACATCTTTATTTTCACAGTTCATGTGGAACATCACACCGTTAACCGTTTCAAGCACGGCAGGGTCGATATGGTCAGCTTGAACACCTAAACGAGAAAATTGACGCGCAGGGTTAGCAAGGTCTTGCCCCGCATAACTTACGCCCGGATTCAAACGTAAACCGATCGATGCTTTACCCTCAATAATATGGCGGTAAGCTTTTAATTGTGATTGAGAGTTAAAGATCATCTTGTCGCAGATATCAGCAACTTCTTTCACATCTTCTTCAGAATAACCCACACTGTAGGCGTGCGTTTCTCCGCCAAAGGTTTCATAACCGAGTTTTACTTCAAAAGGACCTGAGCTGGTTGTACCATCAAGGTAAGGTTTGATGATGTCAAAAACGCCCCAAGTTGAGAAACATTTCAGAGCAAGAACCAGTTTAACACCTGATAGCTCTTTAAGACGTTTAGCGATTTCCAAGTTATGAATTAACTTAGCTTCATCAATCATAAAATACGGAGTTTTCAAATCACTTTTCTGCATGTTGAATCTCTTTACCGTTATCAAACCAATCACTGCCATTATCGAACGACATCATGACCATGATTGGTATAAGTAGCCCTTGTGCCAGAAAAAAACAGCCGTAGCATTCACTACAGCTGTTCAATTAAATCACAATAAGCGACGATTATTCTTTATCAAGATGGTGAATCACAGGCTCACTTGGATCCAACTCTTGTACATCCCAGCTCAAACCAATGGTTGGCATGGTTTCCAAGAATGGGTCTGGATTCAATTGCTCCATATTGTACACACCTTTGCCAGCCCACTCACCACGGAAATACTGCAGTGCAGCGGTAATCGCTGGTACGCCGGTAGTATAAGCAATGGCTTGATGTTCAACATCTTTATAAGCGACTTCATGGTCTGCATTGTTATAGATGAATACACTGCGCTCTTTGCCATCTTTCTTACCACGAACCCAAGTACCAATACACGTTAAACCAGTGTAACCTGGTGCCAACGAGGTTGGATCAGGCAATAATGCCTTCAATACTTTAAGTGGATAAACCGATGTGCCGTCTTGCAGTGTTACAGGATCTGCACTTAGCAAACCAATATCTCGCATGCAGTTGAAGTAGTTTAGATAACGGTCACCAAAGCCCATCCAAAACTCAATGCGTTTTGCTGGGATGAATTCTTTTAGTGAACGTACTTCATCATGCGCCATTGAGTAAACTTTGAAGTTGCCACAACGTGGAAAATCAAATTCCATCATACGAGTGTGACATGGTACTTGATGCCATTCTTCTTGTTCCCAGTAGAAAGAATCACCTTGGATTTCAAGCATGTTCGTTTCTGGGTCAAAGTTAGTCGCAAACTTTTTACCGTGGTCACCTGCATTAATGTCCATAACATCAATGGTTTCTATTTCATCAAAAAGGTGTTTGGCAGCATATGCGGCAAACACACTAACAACACCAGGGTCAAAACCAGCACCAAGGATGCCGGTGATTCCTGCTTCTTCAAACTTCTCACGGAATGCCCATTGAGGGTCGTAAGCTTCAGGAACTTGTTGACCTTCTGAACATAAATCCACAGCGACAGAAGTGTCTAAGTAAGAAACTTTAGCTTGATAACATGCTTCCATGATAGAAACGTTGACCCAAGGAGGGCCAGCGTTAATAACAAGATCAGGTTGCACGTCTTTAATTAATGCCACCAACGCTTCCACGTCGTCAGCATTAACTGCTTTCGCTTCTAACTTCTTAGTAGAATCTTTCAGGTTATTTTTACCTTTAATCGATTCAATGATCTTCTCACACTTCTCAATAGAACGAGAAGCAATGGTAATATCACCCAGCACGTCATTGTTTTGAGCTGCTTTATGTGCAACAACCCAACCAACTCCGCCCGCCCCAATCTGTAGAATAGACATTTTTGTTTTAATACCTTTAGTTCGCTAGCTCTTCAGCTAGAGTTTCAATGTTAGCCAGTAAAGCCTCAAAATCTGAGGTCTTTAAGCATGGGTTCAGGATTGTGAATTTCAATGCAGATTGACCATTCACAACGGTTTCGCCTAACACAGCGATACCTTTAACTAAAGCTTCAATTCGAACTTTCTGGTTCAGTTTGTCCAAATTAGCCGCTTTAGCATTTACGGTACGGAACAATACCGTAGAAAGAGATGGCTCAGCCAACAGCTCAAAAGCAGAGTTGCTGCGGACCATATCAGCCACTTGCAGTGTTTGAGCTAGCAAGTGATCGTACATAGCACCTAATTGTTTAGGACCAACACTTTGCATTGTCATAAACACTTTTAGCGCATCAAAACGTTTTGTGGTTGCAATGGACTTGTCCACAAGATTTGGCAATGTATCGTGTTCACGATTTAAATAGTCAGCATGATGAAGCAAGTATTTAAGATTTGCTTTATCACTGACAATCAAGGCACCACAACTGATTGTTTGGAAGAACAATTTGTGGAAGTCAACACTGATAGATTGTGCGCGTTCGATACCAGATAAACGATCTTTGTGACTACTTAGAATCAAAGCACCGCCGTAAGCACTATCTACATGCATCCAAATGCCATGTTCTTGAGCGACATCGGCAATCGCATTCAAATCATCAATAGCACCGTGATCGGTTGTACCTGCTGTACCAACGATAGCAAATGGAATTAACCCTTCCGCTTTCGCTGACGCAATCACATCATTAAGCTGAGACACATCCATCGTGCCGTTGTCATGTGCATCAACAGCAATAATTGCTTTTTCACCAAGCCCCATCCACGCAGCAGATTTTTGCACTGTGAAATGAGATTTCTTAGAACAGATGATGCGTAATTTGTCCGCATACTCTGGTAGACCCAATTTTTGAATTGAGTGACCCGATGTTTTGTCTGCGATCCAATCACGAGCGAGCATTAAGCCCATTTGGTTGCTTTGAGTACCACCACTAGTGAAAATACCGTCAGAAGCTGCGCCCAGATCATATTTGTCACATAACCAATTAACCACTTTTTGCTCAACATAAGTCGCTGCAGAAGCTTGGTCCCAAGAGTCCATTGATTGGTTAAGTGAACCAATGATCGCTTCAGCGACCACAGATGGCATCAATGGTGGCGTATGTAAGTGCGCAATACAGTGTGGGTGCTGTACAATAATTGAGTTTTTAGCAACAAGTTCAGCCGTTTCTTCAATCACTTGTTGAAGTGGCGCATTTTTGTTGTCTAGATCAACCGCATTAATGGCCTGCTCTAGTTGCTCAGGCTCTAGACCTGAATAAGGCGCATTGACTTGTTCAAACACAGCACGCATTGCTTCTGTCGTTTGGTGCATTGCACGAGCGAAATCTTTACTGCCTAAAGCGCCAGTATGGATAAAGTGCTTTTTCCACTCTTGATTATGTGCTTCTTCTTCCTCAACACGGCTTGCGCCTGCAGCAATCATGGCTTCTTCAAGCACACGTAGCGCAAAATCAAGTTGTTCGTAAGAGATAATCAATGGCGGTAGGAAACGAATAACCGAACCTTCACGGCCACCTTTTTCCACCATCAAGCCACGCTCAAGTGCTGCACGCTGAATCTTAAGTGTCAGTTCCGATCCCGCTTTAGGTTCGCCAAACTTGTTAAGTTCACCACTTGGGTCTTTGATTTCAAGCCCAAGCATCAAACCTTTACCACGCACATCAGCAACACAGTTAAGGCGTTGAGCAATCTTTTCAAAGCCAGCACGCAAATAAGCACCCTTCTCACGAGCTTCCTGAGTCAGATTGTCACGTGTAATGATTTCTAATGCCTTAGCGCCTGCAACCATCGCAAGTTGGTTACCACGGAATGTTCCCGTGTGTTCACCCGGACGCCATGTATCGCACTTCTTGTTGATAACAAGCAATGACATTGGCATACCGCCACCAATTGCTTTAGACAAACACAATACATCAGGCACAATACCGGATTCTTCAAACGCGAAGTTGTAACCTGTTTTACCAACACCACATTGGATTTCATCAAAGATAAGCATGATGCCGTGCTCGTCACAGATACGACGAAGTTCACGTAGCCAGAATGCTGGGGCAGGAACCACACCGCCTTCACCTTGAACAGGTTCTACGATGATAGCCGCAGGTTTAGCAATACCGGCTTCGTCATCATTAAGAAGACGTTCGATATAACGAATACCAGCTTTGGCACCTTCATCACCGCCAAGACCAAACGGGCAGCGTAGATCGTATGGGAAAGGCATAAAATGAACGTCAGACATCAAACCTGTACGACGAGCTTTCGTCCCCAAGTTACCCATCATGCCCATTGTGCCGTTTGTCATGCCATGGTATGCCCCACGGAAAGCAAACATGGTGTTGCGACCAGTCGTTTGTTTCGCTAGTTTAATCGCGGCTTCAACACAGTCTGCGCCAGAAGGACCACAGAACTGAATGACGCAATTATCCCCTAATTCTGTCGGTAAGAAATTACGCACAGCTTGGATATAATTTGTTTTTGCTTTAGTCGCAATATCTAAGGTTTGATATGGCAAACCAGCGTCTAACTGATCTTTCAATGCTTGGTTGATCTCAGGGTGATTGTACCCTAAAGCCAAGGTACCTGCGCCAGCAAGACAATCTAGGAAGATTTGTCCGCGAGTGTCTTCAACTAAACAGCCATATGCCTGCTTAATTGCAATAGGAAGACGACGTGGGTAAGAACGGACTTCTGACTCCATTGCTGCTTGATCAAGAAGCACTTCATCTGGAGTTAGATCGTATGTACCAGTTAATACTGGAACTTGAGAAGAGAACATGGTCGAAATTGAATTCTCGACACCAAAGGCTGTACTCATTTCATCACCTTGAATAAAAATTTCAGTTCATTACCTCATTGAATCAGCAATGAGGAGACGACAAACAGCAAACAAACCGCTCATACTTTACGTACAGCGGAACAACAGCAGGTTATGGCCACATAGAGAGCCACTAACTATTTAACAATCAGAAAATCAAGGTTCGGTTATACTCTGGTCCTGACAGACCGGGCATAGTGGAAGTAAGAAGCTGATCAATGTGTGTAAGTTATGTGATTTCAATGTTGGGTTTCCCATTCACATGCTGTTTTACGCGCAGCAAGAGTATCCCGTCTACTGGTAAAAGGCCTTACCAGTACCTACCCTACGAAGTGTCATAATCAGCCTGATAGTCACTTCGCGTATCCCTCAGAAACGCCGTCTGAGATTGGTGCGGAAATTAACACAAAAATATTCCCACTTGCAATCACTTTTATTTGATTACACTGAACTATCTCTCTTTTTTTTTGAGATAAAGATCATATTTATTGCGCAATTATTTGATTTTGCAACAAGTTGCTTATTTGGTGTTTTTTTTCTCAAAAAGCACCATATATAGTGTTTTCATTTATCATCAGCCGCAAAAAAAGGGACTGGCTTTCACCAGTCCCTTTCAATCCCACACAAAATGTGGTTATTTATTATTCGGATACCGAATCTGTTTTAAACACTTGTTTAGGCAGCGATGAATGGAGCAAGCTGTACCCCAAAATAGCCGCCATGGTTGAACCCATTAAAATCCCTAAACGAGCATACGTATCGTAAGTCGAATGCTCCGTTCCAAACGCTAAAGAGGAGATGAAGATTGACATGGTAAAACCAATACCACACAAAACCGACACAGCAAAGATATGACGAATACCAACACCTTGTGGCATTTTCGCCACGCCTGATTTAATTGCTAACCAGCTAAACGTGAATATACCCAACGGTTTGCCAACCAACAGCCCAAGCGCTACACCCAGAGGCAATGCTCCAGCTAGCCCATCTAACGATACCCCTGCCAGAGAAATACCTGCATTGGCAAAAGCAAATAACGGTAAGATAGCAAATGAAACATAAGGGTGAAGACCATGTTCTAGAGTTTTGAGTGGTGAAGGCTGGCCTTCTTTACCTTTGAGCGGAATAGCAAAACCAATCACAACCCCTGCTAGAGTGGCATGCACGCCAGATTTGAGCACAGCTATCCACAAGATACCACCAACGATGATATAAGGAAGCAAGCGCGTAACCTTGAAATGATTCAGTACAAACAGTACTACTGTCATCGCAAGACCAATCGAAAGCGCCATTGTTGACAAATCATTGCTATAAAACAGAGCGATAATAATAACAACGCCTAAGTCATCAATGATAGCCAAAGCAAGCAAAAAGACTTTCAAGCTCACCGGAACTCGACTACCCAATAACGCCATAATACCTAAAGCAAATGCAATATCTGTTGCTGCAGGGATAGCCCAGCCACCGATCGCATGTTGATCTTGATAGTTAAATAATACGTAAATAAGTGCAGGGGCAAGCATTCCCCCTAAAGCAGCAATAGCAGGAAACACTGCTGTTTCTTTCGATTGCAGAGCACCAATCATCAGTTCGCGCTTTACTTCTAACCCGATAAGCAAGAAGAAAATTGCCATTAACCCATCATTAATCCAATGAGCTACGGACAACCCGGCAACATAATGATGCAAGAAACCATCGTAGATTGGATAGAGAGAAGAGTTAGCAACAACCATTGCTAATACAGCAGCAATCACCAACATGATGCCACTGGCCGATTCCATTTGAAAAAACTTACGTATCCGTTCACCCATGTAATTATCCTTATTGTGTTAAAACACGTAACAAAGTGATATTTAAAGTTTAGTCGCTCAAATGCTATATGAATAATCGCTTGTAATGAGTTAACACTTCGAAAATACCGAAGTATTCGCATGTTTACAACGTAAATACTGATATACCGCTATTTCAAAGAGTCACCATCAGTAACCTGTTAGTTGCATAAAACCAACGGCACTGTGAGAACCACTCACATTCACCGGTCCTTGCCAATATGGCACAATAAAAGGTAACCACAAATCTTTATTGATTGTCGTTGCGGTTAAATCAATACCATAAGCGGGAACTTGAATATGCCACTGAGAAGGAATTTCATGTCCATTATCCGTTGTAGCAACCAATTGTGGCACGATCATTAACTCATCAGGTCCAAGGTTATGCACTTCCCCATTTTGTAAGGTAAGCACTCCCCCATCAAATGGCATTTGATTCGATTGTCGGTAACGCGTGACCGACAATTCGGTTCCACCCTGTAAATGAAAAACCATCCAATCCCAATTACGGTTTTTTTGCATGACAAAATCATTGCCCCAGCGCTTACTCAGCCATGCAATTCCAGACACTGAAATCGGCTTGTTAACACCACGTAACCGCAATGACCCCGTCATTTCAATCCTTGGCATATCTATGGCGTATAGCGCCACCGGACCATCACGATTAAGAGATTTGTAGCCTTGGTGTCCGGGTAAAACGAATGGTGTTTGTGCGGCCATGCTTAACCTGAAGCTAACCTCATCGGTATCCACAGCGAGCACACCCGGTAACGGAGATTCCGTCATACCGTGCCAATCCCAATTATCAAGCCACAAGTGAAACGGTTTAAGCGATAGCCCTGCTTGACCAATTCCGCCCCGAGAAAGACGCTGACTTTTCCATACGTGGTGTTTATCTGAAACAGCCACCTGCGCTAAGTAAAGTTGCGGATGCTCCCAGCTAATTGACTCAACATCATCGTGAGCAAGTCGCATATAAGTCCATTGAATACCATACCGATGGCCATCACTATCGGTAACATTCGCCATTAAAGTCCACCACTCATTTTGAAACGCGGGATGAAACGAAAAATCCTGAGGCAATACGACGGGACGCTCTGCCTTCACCTCTTGATAATGTTGCTGTTCAGAGAAAAAAGGAGCGAGGCTATTATCTTGGTTTGAACGATGAACAAGCAAACCTCCCCAAAAGGCATAACCAAGGCCAACAACCAACAAAACAATAAGAAAAACAATTAACGGCAAACACCAGCCATGACGAGAAGTTCTCATTACAAGGCATCCCTCAATGATTTCAATGGTGATTTACGCACCAATCGCAATACAGGTAACGCTCCTGCCACCAGCAGGGCCAACATAGAAAGCAATGCTGTTTGTGCATATTTACTAGGCACTAACTGTACCTGCATTGTCCAGCCAAAAGAGTCACGTAGTAACACATCCACCATTAGATGGGCGAGCAAAATACCAAGAGGTAAAGCAATCAACAGCGCTATTGCCCAAAAGACAAACAATTGTAGAGCGCCAACCCACACGAGCTCTTTGCCCGATACACCAAGGCACCGTAAGAGCGATACATGTCGTTGACGAGAAATCTCCCCCGCTAAGGTGGCAAAGAAAATGCCACATACAGCAATCAACAAAGTGATATTTCCCAAGGTATCGGTGATAGTAAAAGTTCTATCAAACACCCTCATCGCCTTCTTATGAATCACTGCATTGCTGTGTATTCGATCAATACCAAAGCGAAATTCACTGATCAGGCGTTTTTTCAATGCATCAGTATCGTGATGCCCAGGGCTAAATACTACCGCAAGGGAAACATTACCTTCGCCAGCAAATACCGATAACCAGTTGTACTGGGACATCATGATCTGGCTGTAGGGGTTACCGTAATCGTAATACACCCCAGTCACTAACCAGTTTTTGCCCAATGGCGTTGGTAAGTCGATAAAATCGCCAGGGCGAATTTGCTGCTTAATTGCCATGGATTCACTGATCATCACGGCTTTGGTTGAATGGGTAAAATACCAATAATGTGGAATGGCCAGCTTAATCGTCAATGAGTCTTGTTCACCTTGAGTATGACCCGTGCTAACCACTTGAATCGTACCTTTATTTGACAGCACATCTTTTTGCCAACGCCACCAAACATTTGAGACTTCTGGTTGTTGCTCAAGCCAATTACTAATTTGTGACGCATTTGCATTCGTTGGATAAAGGTATAGGTCCGCAGCAAGACGGTCATTCAGCCACTGGTCGGTGGTGCTTCGAAAGCTACCAACCATGGTTTCGACACCAATATTCGCCGCCATTGCAATCATAAATGCCATGGTAGCAACACCGCGATAGCTCATGCTTGCCGCCGCATCAGCAAAAAACCAACGAACTTTTACCCAACCAACCCGATAGGATAAGAAGTCAAACACTTTCCACACAATAAAGGGGGTAATTAAGGCAACACTGAGCAGCACTAAACCAATAAGAATAAAACCAACAGATTGAGTTTTTGGGGATTGATACACTGCAAATGCGGTAATACCAAGCGCAATTGCGATGACAGCTTGTACCGCAAATTCTGCCCCGGCAAAACGCAGCAAGGAAAGTCGAGTCGTAAGACGAATCGGTTGAGATTTCAGTAAACGCACCAGAGGCCACGCGCAAGACGCAAATGCACCAAGAAACGCCATAAAGAGACTGTATAGACTCCATGACCATTGCCAATGAATTGAAAGCCCTACGTTGGCATCATACAAATCGTGTAAGCTGGCAGAAACAGCTGGAATCAGTTTATTGGCTAATATTAGGCCAAATAAATTGCCACACAACCAACTCACTGAAACCAATAGCACCAACTCAATCGTTAAAGCTTTCGCAAGCTGTCCTCCGGACACACCCGCTTGTCTTAACATACCGACCAACGGCTGACGCTGCGTGAGTGATAACGACATGGCTTGGTAGAAAATAAATAATCCCACTAAAAACGACAGCATCCCCATCGCAGTGAGATTTAGATGGAACGCATGAGTTAAAGAGGAAAGTTCCGTCTTGGCCGTACGCACTAACACGATGCCTTGCGGAAGTTGCTGCTGTAAACGATCAAGTGTTGCGGAAGACATATCACCACAAGCGATCATCGAAAAACCATTACTGTTACGGTATTGATGGACCACTGTCATATCCGCAACAATACGAATACCTTTGAGCAAATTATGTTGGTCGACCAAAATCGGACCAAGCTGACTGCCATCATCCAAGATAATCGAGTCGCCATCTCGCCAATGCTGTAGATGGGCTAAGTCTTTACTCACCATGACCGGATGCGGTGGATACATCAATTGCAGTGTCGGAAGGCTATCTAAGTTCAACCCACGATTTAGGGGCACCATCGCTGCGGGATCAATCCCAACTAAATTGAGTTCGACGCCCTTTTGTGTAGTGACTGCGTAACTATCCAGAGGAACACACTGTTCAAAACCGGCACGACGTAAGTGCACATAGAAGCCTTGCGGAATACGAGCAGAAACATGCTGAGGTCGGATACGATAAGGTAGCGGGCTAGCAAACAGTTTTTCTCCCGTCTGATAAGACTGGCGAGCATATTGGTTAATCGCGGTCACGCCGGATAATAGTGATACCCCCAGCGTTAAACCAAGCCAGACCAAAACAACTTGCAATGGATAACGGCGGTAATGACCAAGTAGCGCTTTAACTACGGGCCATAACATGCAACTGCCCCCCTTGCAGCTTAATACTGCCATCCAAATGTTTGGCAACCTGCTCACTGTGAGTAACTAATAGCAGGGTACATTCCACTTCACGCGCCAAACTGGTAAGCAGACGCATCACAGCTTCAGCATTACGCTCATCAAGGCTTCCTGTGGGTTCATCTGCTAGCAGAATACGTGGCTCCATATACAAAGCGCGTGCAATTGCGGCGCGCTGCTGCTGCCCACCCGACACCTCTTCAGGATAACGCCCTAGTAAAGGCATAAGGTCAAGAGCAGATAGAATTTGACGCCATAGACTTGGGTCTTCAGGTAAGCCTTTAAGTTGGCGACAAAACCGAATGTTATCGGCGACATTCAAGGTAGGGAGTAGGTTAAACTGCTGGAAAATATGACCGATACCATTACGGCGAAACTCTGTACGTTTCTTTTCGCTGGTATCATGCATGGCAAAATCATCAAACCAAATTTCACCAGAATCGGCAACATCCAGTCCGGAAATCAAATTAAGTAAGGTACTTTTGCCTGAACCACTTTCGCCCATTAAGGCCACTTGATCACCACGGTGCAATGTTAACTTAGCTCCTTGCAGTACTGGATGAAATTCATCGCCGTCCGCATATCCTTTGGATAGGTTCACTAGTCGTAACATTAACACTCTCTCTGCATTTCTTGATTCGGGGCAGAATCTACACCAAATCCCAAGCAACAGGAAGTGATTTGCTAACCCGATCACATTATATGCAAAAAATTACATATTTGTAGAGCTCAAACTCTATGAGATGAACGATTTTTTATTAAACCGTTGCGATGGGACAGCAGATGTAGATTTCACGTTATATTTATACCCAGCATGTGGGGCAACTGTGTCTTAAATCGCGTGATGATAAATAACTCTACCCTACCCCAGTAACATGAAGTCGTTATTAGGAGATAAAAGAGGTTACCAATTATATTTTTATAAAATCATTTCAGTAAGTTATGGAAATATCTCTACCTATTGAAATCATGGTATAAATTCTTGCGAGACACTTATTATAGACACAAATGCTAACACAATTTGTACGTGTATTGGCAAGGTAATCTCACTCTAAAAAGAATTATTTTATCGTTTAGAATCTGACGTTGACCTGAGTTGTTAGTAAGGTAGCAAACTTGTTAAACTTAAAGACTTACTGTTCACTCCTAAGGAGATGGGATGAAGCGAATTTTGGTGCTTGGCGCCTCTGGCTATGTTGGCTCACAACTGGTTCCTATTTTGCTAGACCAAGGCTATACCGTCACCGCCGCCGCTCGTAATGTACAATACCTCCATGCCCGCTTGCATGACCACCCAAATCTCTCTATCCAATATTTAGATTTGGCAAACGCACAAACAGTTAAAGAGGTTGTCCCCCATTTTGATCTTGTGTTTTTTCTTGTTCACGGCATGGCTCAAGGTGACGATTTTATTAACTATGAACTCTCGCTGGCCAAAAACGTGCGCGATGCATTGGCGGACAGCCAAGTGCAACATGTGATCTATTTGAGTGCCATTCAACCATTGTCCGGGACTTCAGAACACATTAAAGCACGCAGTGAAACGGGCAATATATTGCGCCAAAGCCCTATTCCAGTGACAGAGCTGCAAGCAGGCGTCATTATTGGCCCGGGCTCCGCTGCGTTTGAGATCATGCGCGATTTTGTCTATAACCTTCCCATCTTAATCACGCCCAAATCGGTTGACTCTAAAGCAAACCCCATCGCCTTAGATAACCTCAATTACTACCTATTGTGTCTCATCAATGATGCGCCGCAAACTCACCAGACCTATGAGGTAGGAGGCCCAAATATTCTTACCTATCGGGAACAGTTTCGAATTATTTGTGAGTTGGCAGGTAAACCGTTTCGCTTATGGTCGACGCGACTACTTACACCCCGTATGGCGTCTTATTGGCTCTCTTTGATTACCTCAGTCCCCAAAGCCATTGGTCGTGCTTTAATGGATGGGCTATCCCATGATTTCATTGCCGATAGCCATGCGATTGAAACCCGCTTCCCTCAGCCATTAATCACATATCAAGAAGCGGCTCGGCAAACCATCGAACAAGAAGGTGTGTTTGTACGCAATAAGGTGTGGGGGTTTGATCCAACAGCCCTGCACCGTTGGCAACCTGGGTTTGGTTATTATCCCAAACAAGCAGGCGCGTCGATTAAAACCGATCTTCCCGCTGAAGCGTTATGGGAAGTGATACAAAAGATTGGTAGCGCCCAAGAAGGCTATTTCTTTGCCAACATTCTGTGGCGAACTCGGGAATGGCTAGACCTGTTCTTTGGCGGTGGTGTTCCTGTGCGCCGTTCGCCAGCGGGGCCTGAATTAAAAGTCGGTGATTTTATCGATTCTTGGAAAGTGATTCGCTGCGAGAAAAACCGTTTTCTTTCACTGTTTTTTGGCATGAAAGCGCCCGGACTAGGCAGGCTAGAGTGTACGATTAGTGATCATGGTGATCAGCGTGAGTTGGATATTCGGGCGTGGTGGCATCCTCAAGGTATGCCCGGCTTACTCTACTGGTTTGCCATGATGCCTGCGCACCTGTTTATTTTTCGCGGCATGGTTAAGGCCATTGAACGTAAAGCGCGCACAATTTACCAAGAGAATCAAACCTCCTAGTGGGTAAACTCGGTAACAAAGCGAGTAGAATCAGTAACGAAAGAGAGAAAAAAGGCTTGGCGTTATTTAAAAATAACGCCAAGCCTTGTTAAACGATGACATTATCGCTACTAAAGCGTTATGCGCCTGTAAACGACAGTGGCATTTCCGCGAGTTGAACACCTTGGTTTAGTGGGTAAATCAGATACTCACCATGGTATTTCACATTCGATTTGTAATCGGTACGCTTGTGCAACATAAAGCCGGCTTCCATTGCAAGCTCAATAAAGCGCGCATGATTTCCACGCACAAACCAACTCATTGGTTTAACTAGATTAGGGCCATCAAAGCAAGATTCACACTGCAAAGAGCATAGAGCCAAAGAGTTTTGTCCTTCGGTAAAAATCTGCACTTTACGCTGGCCGACGATCGGTTCTGACGTAGTCACTTCCCAATCTTCCTGCTCCATCTTATCCAAAAAAGCTTCAATTTTGCTGTCGGTAATCACAATTTGATCAGCCGCGAAAAAGTGCTGGTAATAAGCAGAAATTCGGCGAAACGTTGGCAATAGCATCGCATCATTACCTTTTGAACGTCCAGCTTTCTGCCAACGGGTTAAATCATCCAGCACGCAACGGTGAAAACGCTGACCTTTGATCGCTTTCGTTACCCAACGAACTAAAAAATGGTTATTCGCCACAGGAGCATCAACTAATTTTCCTGTTTGATGCTCATCCGCCAACTCAGCTAAAGCGGTGTTCACCACGTTTTGAATTTCTAAATAATATTCAGTCACTATGCTTTTCTTCCAAATATCCAATAACAGGCAACAGACAACAGAGAACAACCTGCCATCGCAAAGACCATCGGCCACATAGTGTCGCCCGGTAATGCAGCCACAATCGAGCCGACCAGCGAACCTGTGCCGAAACGTAACGTTCCCGCCAAAGAGGATGCTGTGCCAGCCATACGGGGATACCCGCTAAGAAGCAGCCCCATAGAATTACTGCCGATCGTCGAAATCGTACCAATAAACATCACAACAAATGGCACCGTCCCCCAAATTCCAGCATCAAACCACCAGCCTAAGAATAGACCAAAGCCTGCAAGTAATTGGATGGTAAGTCCCAAACGCAACATGGCATGTGAGCCCACTTTTTTCACCATGCGACCATTAAGCATGGTCATGGCGATCATAGCGACAATGTTTAAACCAAATAGGTAGCCAAATTCACTAGGACTCACGCCAAAAATATCGATGTAAATAAAAGACCCTGCTGTTAAAAAGGCAAACATCCCAGAGAAAGAAAACGCCCCGGCGAAAATAAGCCCCATCGCTTCGCTATTACGGCACAGACTAAAGTAGTTTTTGAGCGTACTACCAAGATGCAATGGTTGTCGGTTCTCGGGTTTGAGAGTCTCTGGAATTTGCCAAAGCACCAAACCAATCACTGCGATAGCAAATAGTGCCAACACCCAAAAAATCGAGCGCCAACCAAACCAAATGGCTAAGTAACCACCCAACATGGGTGCAATCAGCGGCGCCAACGTCACCGTTAAGGTCACAAATGACATTGCGCGGGCAAAATCTTCACGATCAAACATATCGCGCACCACAGCTTGAATGATCACCGCTGCCGCAGCACCAGCAAAACCTTGCGCCGCTCGTATCCAAGTTAACTCAATAATTCCTTGAGATAAGGCACTCAATACGCCTGCTAGCGCAAAGCATAAAGTACCGACGATCATGATCGGTCGACGACCATAGCTGTCTGCCA
Source organism: Vibrio tritonius (assembly GCF_001547935.1). Taxonomy (NCBI): domain Bacteria; kingdom Pseudomonadati; phylum Pseudomonadota; class Gammaproteobacteria; order Vibrionales; family Vibrionaceae; genus Vibrio; species Vibrio tritonius. The sequence goes on along the minus strand of NZ_AP014635.1, from coordinate 1,473,315 downwards.
AAGGACCATGAATTAACTGTCCAATGGCAAAACCTGCCGTATATGCCGTTAGCGTAACCTGTACTGCCCCCGCAGAAACACCTAAATCTTTTGCGATCGCAGGCATGGCAGGTAAATACATATCGATCGCCAAAGGAGTCAACGTACCGATGGCACCGAGAGCGATAAACATCAGAAAACTGATATGTGAGACATGATTAGACGTTGGGGATGTTGAACTCATAACTCTCCAATTTACTATGAAAAAAATGAAGTGAAATGGGGGGTACCATCTCACTTCATTTGAACGACTTTACCGGTTACGTATGTTCGTAACTCTATGGTAACTATGTAATTAGGCTAGAACTTGTTGTTAATTAAGTCCAAATTGTTAATTAAGCCCAAACTGAAGCGACTTCTTCTTCAGTTAAAAAACGATATTCACCAGGTTCTAAGGTGTCATCTAAAACAATGGCACCGACACTTTCACGGTGCAGACCAACGACCTTATTGCCTAAAGCAGCAAACATGCGTTTTACTTGGTGATACTTACCTTCATGAATGGTCAGCAAAACTTGTGTTTCATCGACGACTTCTAGCTCTGCTGGTAACGTTTTATCACGTTCACTACGCAGTTCGATACCCGCAGCAAATTGCTCTGCATAATCGGCTTGAATAGGGTCAGCAAGCCACACTCGATAGGTTTTATCACACTTATGTTTTGGTGACGTAATGCGATGCGACCATTGACCATCATCGGTAATAAGCACCAAACCTGTGGTATCTGCGTCTAAACGACCAGCAAAGTGCAAATCTTTAATGTTTGGCTCATCAAGTAAAACAAACGCTGTTTGATTAAAATCATCAGCATGAGAACAAACAAACCCTTCTGGTTTATTGAGCATGATGTATTTTGGTCCCGATAGGATAAGCTCACGCTCTTGCCACAGCACTTCACTTTGATCGTTGACTTGAGTAGCGCCTTTCTTCACTACCGCGCCATCTACTTCAACTTCACCGCTTTTTAGAAGCTGAGTTGCTTCTTTACGTGTCACGCCTAAAACATCACACAGAAATTTATCTAAACGCATGCATACCTCATCTGCTTTAAGTCGGGTATTATACAGAGCCTAACTTAAATAGTTGAGCTATTTCACAGAATTTATTCGCCCTTATTATGTATACACTGCGCCCTTATCAAAGTGATTCGGTTAAAGCCGTTATTCACTACTTTCGTCATCACAGCACCCCAGCGGTGATCGTCCTCCCCACAGGAGCAGGTAAAAGCCTGGTTATCGCAGAATTGGCGCGGCTGGCAAAAGGTCGTGTTTTGGTGTTGACTCACGTGAAAGAGTTGGTTGAACAAAACCACGCGAAATATGAAAGCTACGGGCTAACCGCCGCCATATTTTCCGCAGGATTAGGCCGTAAAGAAACCGACGAGAAAGTGGTGTTTGCGTCTGTTCAGTCAATGGCAAACAGTCTTGATGCTTTTACTGAAGAGTTTTCGCTGCTGGTTATCGATGAATGCCATCGCGTACCTGATAATGACAAAAGCACCTATCGCCGAGCAATTGCGCACGTTCAAGAGTGCAATCCCAATATCAAAATCCTTGGCTTAACCGCGACCCCTTATCGTTTGGATATGGGCTGGATATATCGCTACCACACTCGTGGCCAAGTGCGCACCGAGCAAGACCGTTTTTTCCGCGACTGTATCTTCGAGCTGCCAATTCGATATCTGCTCGATGAGGGCTTTCTAACACCGGCCAAAATCATGGATATGGCGGTACTAGGCTATGATTTTTCCACGATTCGCCCCTCAGCGAACGGTTACTATCGCGAGTCCGACCTGAATGCGGTACTTAAAAAATCCTCCCGTGCGACCCCTGCTATCATCGAACAAGTGGTTGAATTAGCGAAAGAGCGCCAAGGGGTGATGATTTTTGCCTCCACCGTTGATCACGCGAAAGAGATCATGAGTTATCTCACTGATGAATCGGCCGCATTGGTGATTGGCGATACCTCAGCCGATGAGCGCGACCGAATTATCAATTCTTTTAAACGCCGCGAAATCAAATTCCTCGTGAATGTTTCCGTATTAACCACTGGGTTTGACGCACCCCATGTCGATTTAATTGCCGTGCTACGCCCAACAGAATCCATCAGCTTGTATCAACAAATCGTGGGTCGTGGTTTACGTTTAAGCGAAGGAAAAACCGACTGTTTGGTGTTGGAGTACGCCGGTAACCATTACGACCTTTTTCAACCTGAAGTTGGCGAACCACAGCCCAATTCGGATAGTGAAATCGTCACCATTCCCTGCCCCGCTTGTGGTTTTAACAATAACTTTTGGGGCAAGCTCGATAGCAACGGTTTTCTTATCGAACATTATGGTCGTCGCTGCCAAGGCTATTTTGAAGATGACGAAACAGGCGAACGAGAAGAGTGTGGTTACCGTTTCCGTGCCAAATTCTGTGGTGAATGTGGCGCCGATAACGACATTGCTGCACGCCGTTGCCATGAATGTGATGCAGTTCTGGTCGACCCAGATAAAAAACTGCGTGATGCGCTCAAACTCAAAGATGCCCTTATCATGAATTGTGTTGATTTGCGTATGGAACCGGGCAAAAACAAACATGGCAAACCGCAGCTTAAAGTGGTTTACATCAGTGATACCGATGCGGAGATCAGCGAATTTTGGCAATTAGGAACCAAAAAACAGAAAGACGATTTTCTGCAACGGTTTGTGAATCCGCATTTGGTGGATCGCCATCGACCATTTACTGAAACCGCGCCAACCAAAATCGCCGCTAATGAACATCGCTTTCGGCCACCGGAGCTGATTATTGCCCGTAAAGAAGGCCGCTTTTGGGTCATTCGCGACAAATTATTCGAACGTCCAAGTGAAAAAGCCATGGCACAAATCAACGCTGTATCACAAGCTTAACGAAAGTTCAGCTTCCGTTCATATTACGCATTTTATACTTGTTACCATCTCTGTAAGCCAGCCTTCGTTGTTGCTACCCTAGTCGATAGAACAACGCCATTAAGTGAAGGCATGGCTTATGAACAACTGATTAAGGTGTCTACTATGCTTATATCAAATAGGAAAGCACTGACCTTGTGTGCTTTACTTACCAGTCTCTCCTTTGCGAGCTGGGCAGACACGCCTTCGCTACTCCCTGGGCAAGATATGCATCCCCCCGGTGCTAAGGTCGATATCGATGAAGACCAAGACGAAGTGTTAGAGGCGGTACGAGAAGGGAAAATACGCCCATTCTCCGAACTTTATCAAACGGTTGCACAGCAATTAAATGGACGTGTGATAAAAGTAGAGCTTGAAGAAGATGATGACATGTGGGTGTATGAGCTAAAAATAGTCTACCAAAACAGTGTCTATAAAGTGGAATACAATGCACGCGACCTGAGTATTTTTTCCATACGCGGTCGTAACGTGATGGAACTGATTAAAAGATAAAGATAATGAAAATATTAGTGGTTGAAGATGACATTCGTTTAGGTGAGCAGATTATCTCTGCTCTGGAAGGCAATGATTGGGTGCCGGAATTATCTCAAGATGGGGTTGATGCGCTTTATCGAGCTACATCAGAAGAGTGGGACGTTATTGTGCTGGATCTTGGCTTACCCAAACTAGATGGCTTAACTGTGTTAAAAAGCCTGCGTGATGAGAACATCAATACCCCGGTTGTGATTCTTAGTGCCCGCGACAACCTGACACAACGTGTGGAAGGCTTGAATGCCGGTGCTGATGATTATCTCACCAAACCGTTTGAGACCATGGAGCTTATCGCCCGAATTCGAGCCCAATTACGCCGCGCTTCAGGTAATGCCTCGCCAATTATGCAAGTGGGCTCTTTAAGCTTGGATACCCGAAGTTCAAAAGTGATGTGGCAAGGTCAAGCAATTAGTCTGACTGCTTTGGAGTATAAAGTGGTCGCATACTTTATGCACAACCCTGAAAAAGTCATTTCTCGCACTGAGCTAGTGGAACACATTTACAAACAAGACTTCGACCGTGACTCCAACACCATTGAAGTGTTTATCGGGCGAATTCGTAAAAAAATTGCCCCTGACGTGCTCAAAACTGTTCGTGGATTAGGTTACCGTTTACATGCCGAATAACGCCCTCAGTAAACGCTCAATCAAACTCAGTATCAAAAGCCGCCTATTATGGGCGGCTACGCTTTGGTTGAGCTTAATGATTTTAGCCGCAGGCTATTTGATTCCAAGCCTAGTAAAACAATATTTGGTGCAAAATGCTCAGCAACAAATGACACTAGCGATGGATCAAATTACCGCCAATTTAGGTGCCAATAGCCAAGGCCAGTTGACCCTACCAATTCCTTTATCCGACCCACGATATACGCAACCATATAGTGGGCTTTACTGGACCGCTCAAATGGGTGACCAGCGTCTGCGCTCTCGTTCATTATGGGACCAAGTGCTACGCCAAGATAAACATGGTTTAAAAAAGGAGTGGCTTGGGGCTAAAGGTGAACCACTTATCACCCTTGTTCGCACTATCTATCTGCCTGAATTTTCTCACTCTATTGATATCGTGGTGGGAATGGACAAAGCACCAGTAGAAGAAACGGTGTCGAAAGTGATTGGGCAATTATGGATCATTCTTGGCATGCTGTTTATTGGCATTCTCATCTTAGTCAGTCTCCAAGTTTCATGGTCGCTGTTACCACTGCGACGCATGCAAAAAGAACTCACATCTCTACGTAACGGGCAACAATCTGAACTGAGCGATAGTTATCCTCTAGAAATTTCACCATTGGTTAACGACCTCAATGCCCTACTCTTTCATTATCAAGAGCTTCTCGACCGAGCCCGTAACCACGCGGGTAACCTTTCCCATGCGTTAAAAACACCGTTATCCGTGCTGAAAAACGAAATCGATAAACTTGATGAAGAGACGTATCAAAAACTGTCGGCGCCGGTATCCCAAATTCAGGGCCAGATAGATTATCACCTTGGACGTGCCCGCATGGCTGGGGCTGGCAATATTCTGGCAGTAAAATCCTGTCCAAGTGAACGAGTGGACGCGATATCAATGGCGTTCGACAAAATCTACGCTGCGCGAGAAGTGACCTTAGTCAATGAACTCGATTCAGATTTGTTGGTGGCGGTCGAAGGCTCAGACCTAGATGAGATGTTAGGTAACCTACTGGAAAACAGTTATAAATGGTCTAATTCCTTAATTCGAATCTATAGCCAACCTATCGATAAAGAATGGGTTGAGCTGTGTATTGAAGATGATGGCCCCGGCATTGCGGCAGAGAAGCTTGAGAGCGCGACTGAACGCGGCGTACGTCTTGATGAAACCATGCCCGGAACAGGCCTTGGCTTAAACATTGTCGCCGAAATGGCGCACAGCTATCGCGGTGAATTGCGCTTAGAAAAAGCCAAGCTTGGTGGTTTAAAAGCCACCCTAAAATTAAAAATGGCCCACTAACACGCTATTTTGCTATCAAAGCAGAACATCCGTTCTGCTTTTTTATTGGTTTAAATCCCCACGCTATTTCTGCACGTGTTTCTGACGTGCCCTCTACAAACAGCAAAGAGGAAGTCAGAAAGTCACTGTTTATAGCAAGCACGGCCAAAATAGAGAGTGTTGGCATCCACTCAGGCGTAATGGGATTTTGAACAACAAAGATTGAAACTCGGTTTTGGATATTTCCGTGTTACGATATCTGGTGAATGTCGGACTCTCAGATAAATTTTGCTAGGGTAAAAAGAAAGATCTGACCCCGAGTATTGTTAGCCTTTATGTCATAGATATCATTAGCAATAATATTAAGGTCAAACGTTACTGCTTGACCTTAGTAAAATTATATCAACTTTTGACCATTTGAAAACCATCTATATCTAACATACTGATCAAACTCAGGTTCATCTGCATGTTCTAAAACTATAATCTGTGGCTTAAACCCAATTTTTGGATCTCTTTCAAGTTCATTTAAGAATCGTTCAAAAACCTTGAATATATTTATTACTTGTTTAATATTCTCATCAACTTCTTCTTCACCCAATAACTCTTGCTTATTATTAGAAGAAAATCTTCTTGTTACTTTTGGAAAATATACCTGACTAGGTTGGTCTAGAAATAACATTGCTGGTATTACAGAATTTGAGCTTGAGGTTAATTTTAAAATTGACAAGAAAACCGCTAGATGACAAGCTAACCAGTTCGCACCACTACCCATTTCTGATAGTAGTATTTCTTGATTTTTAAAGTAATAAGCGAACGTAAAATCTTCTGTTTTGAATTTCATTTCACCATTTCGTAAATCATCTTCAAAATCTAAGTCTTTTTTAAGCTCATTCATTGTCTCATTGATAAGTGCATTAGCCTCGGAAAATTTATGTTCAAGACCATAGCCTCGAATCAGTCTGATACAATTTTCTAATTCCTCTTTCATAGCTGGAAGATCGTGGTTAGATTTTTCTAACTTTTTCCCTTCAATAAAGAATTCTAAGGTGTTCTCTATCCTCCCACGAATATTATTTAGTGAGTCCCTTATATCTAGATTATTTTTAACTTTGAATAATTTTCTTAATTGTCTTATTTCATTATCTATATTAGCTACGACCTGTTTTTGCTTGTCTCGCTTTAAAAGTAATGAGTTAAGAGATTTAGAACTGTCCTGTTTGTAACTACCAATTCGGGACAGTTCATCAAGAAGTAGCGCTCTAGAGCGCTTAACCTCTTCCACTTTAGAAACAACACTAGTTACTGGTGTGCTACATAACGGGCAACTAACACTGTTTTTAGGTACTGACTCATCTTGCGATACTTCAGCAAGGCGTGCCATCGAGTTGGAGTAATCTATTGACTCCTCCTCATTCGCCTTAATAAGACTTATCAATTGATTACATTCATATAAAGACGTTAGCTCTTTATCTTTTGCTTTCTCTAAGGCATTTAGCTGCTTATTGAAATCAACATTTTGCTCTGCATTCAATGGTACAGAAGGCAGGTTTCTCGCTAAATTTTTCAGCTTTCCTAGTGATGCATCTTCATCCAAAAATTTAAGATTTAAAACTCTATAATACTGCCTAATTGGTATAAGTAATTTTTCTCTTTTTTCTTGAATACCTAGCAGAGCTTTCTTTTCTTCTATCTCTATCTTTTTTATTTGCTTTTCTAAATCTTCAGATCTTTTCTTCAATCTGTAGTATCTGCTATCAACCCAACCCATAAATATAGGAAATTGATCAATTACTGTTCTACTTTTAATGAAGTTATCAAACCTATAAAACAAACTATGCTTGTTAGCTATTAAGTTTTGATGCTGAAAGAATAGTGAAGTAGCATTCCGAATCGAGACTTTCCCTTTCTTAAGTTTATGATCGTCATCATCATTCAATGATGTATCTTCAACCGATAATCCTAAGTGCTCTTCGAAATCCTTTTGAACTTCGAATTTAGTTCTAGTTTTCTTGGACTTAAAATAGTTAGAGTTAATTTTATTATCAACATTGAAATCAGCCGAATATTCAACAGAAAAATAACACTTTGTTGGCTGATTATTTGAGCGTCCAATGATTATCTTTTTATTATTGTGTTCAAATACGCAACAGAATATATCTGTGAAATCAGTAACTTTTCCCATAGGGATTGTAGAGCGATTCGAAAACAAACAAAAATCTACAATCTCTATTAAAGCACTTTTACCTGTTTTAGAGTCACCTGTTATTATGTTTAACCCTCGGTCAAAGCCAAGACGTTTCAAATCACCATCGTGACCAATGAGAATTATATTTTTTAAAAAAGCTTTCATATATTTGTAACCTTGGATTTCAGAAGAACATTAACATATCCTTCTTTCGAAAAAATAATACCTAAGTTATAAGATGCCTTTATAAATTCTTTTTTATAGTCATTTGTTATTGATATTTCTTCTAAATCATTTCCATTCAAAATAAAAGAATTGATTATAATTTCACAAATTGAACTGAGGTAGATTATTCCACAATTTGTTACAGACTTTGAGTATTGAACTTTATCATTTATCAAAAACAAACGTTCTTTAATTTCATCATCCTTTAGAAATGCAGTTTGAAAAGTACTACTAACATTAGACCTATTTAGTTTCGCCCTTAAAACATCATCCATAACAAAAGGAACAACAAGATAAATCAACTCAAACTTCGCGCCTCGCTCATCAACTCGTCTAGCTCCTTGAATAAATGAATATAGTATTTCAGCAACAAAAGAGGGAGAATACTTCAAATCTCTAATAACCTGAGGATTCATTAGTCAATATCCTCTTTATTATATTTCCAAGTATAAGCGGTGTTATTAATAGCCTCGTGTACTTTACCTCTCATGAAGTAAGGTTTCGTACCACTTACCTCAGGCACTTCTAACACCGAACTATTATGAAATTCAAAATATGCTTTACAAGCTGCCTTGTTAGATTTGGATGAACCTAAATCTTCATAATCTATTTCGTAAGAATATTGTCTTTTATATCCTGTAGCTTTCTCTACTGCATCTACTAAATAGTTATCAATAATTTCGGGCATAATGTCTGGTTTAAGATCTACAAGGCTCTCTTCACTGTTTTTAGCTTTGAAGTAATCATTGAGAGCAACACCTCTATCTCTGCCTTTCAAACCAATATCTCTATACTCTAATAAAAACAAGTAACCGTCAGCATTCTGCTGCTCCGTATCATACTCCGTGCGGTCTACAGGAAAAGGAATGCTATCTCCACTCCACCTGTTAACCTGAAACTGGAAAGCATCATCAAAATCATTGATATTAACCTTCCAATGTCGGTGGTCTACAATTGCACTTTTATTAACGTATGAGTATATCCAATGGAAAATGCTTTCTCTGTATGGCTCTAACACGCACTTCAATTTGCGAGCTTCCAATAAGCTCTTCCATTTATCTTCTACATGTTCCCGAGATTGATCAATTGTAAATCTAGACAATATGCTCAATAGCTCGGCATCCGATGCATCTTCAAAAATTTTGTCATAGAGAGGCTTAACTGAAGATGATGGTACGTGAGACTTTATGATATTGAGTTTTTCATGAGCACTTCGTGTGTTCCAACCATGAAATATTGAACTCTCGGAAATGAAAGATGTCGTGTGTAACACAATTTGCTCAAACATAGAGGAGTCTTCAACCACCAAGTTCTTCAAAGTGTTCCAGAAATCTTTTGAGTTACTAGCTAAGTTATGCTCTTCTACGTGGTGTTTTACCTCTGTGAACGTCTTACCATCATAGACATCCCCAAAGCACTCTATCCAGATAGTCTCATTGGGTTTTGCATCAAAGCACTTCTCAATGGCGATTAAGACTTGGTAAACATAGCCTAAATACTTTGGTGTAGCGTTGTTGGCAAAACCTTCTGTCATCCTGTCGATTACTCCTAGATTCACTCTCATTAACTTCGCGCACTGGGAAAAACTCGCGATCTCGTTATGTTCTCGAAACCAATTTCACCACCATGCTAGATCGAAGCAAATAAAATCACCATAGTTACTATACGGTTAGAAGGGATTAATTTTGTACAAATACTCCATGAATGCAAGTAAAACCTGTTGAATATTGAGCGGTGTAGTTACGAGACTTAGTAAAAAGGTTACGCTCGTACAATTTTTACACCATTGAAGGGCAAGCTATTAAAGCTCACGGGGTCAGGTCTTGCCTTTTGTCTCTTATTACTTTTTGTATATCAAAGTTGACTGAGTATCATTTTGTGATTTGGAGGCGCAACTCATTTGGGGCAGAAATGTTTCAGCCCGAACAGGATGAAACGAAAATGGACAAAAGTGTGTTAGTCACTTCACTAAGTTAGCTTTTAACGGATAATTTTTAATAAGGCAGACTCGCTGAACAGACACACTCGGTCAATTTACTGAATAAAAAATACGGTTTGATCCAGGCCCAGATAAAGTGTGGTCTGGGCGAAACTTATCCTTGATTGTAACTCGCGTTACTTGAAGTATGCGAATGCTGATATCAACAGCGCCATGGCTAAACAAAGAAATGCGTTAGACAACCCATTGTGCCGCCACGCATTAACCCACTTATGAATTTCTTTGTCATGAGTTCTGTAATGAGCGTTCTTCCAAGCAATACTGAAACTAAGAAAGGCTGCTATAACCAATAGCCAACTGTAGTGGCATAGTGAATTTGGCCACCTGATAAGAGGTGTTATGATACACCTCATAAATAGACAGGTGACAATATGACTAAACGAACAAGACCGACTTTTAGCCCCGAGTTTCGCCTTGAAGCCGCACTGCTCGTTGTTGAACAAAATTATTCCATTCGAGAAGCAGCGGATGCCATGGGCGTAGGTAAATCCACCATGGATAAGTGGGTTCGACAACTTCGCCAAGAACGTGATGGTGTTGCTCCCAAATCTGCTCCAATGACGCCAGAGCAGATTCAAATTCGTGAACTCAAGAAAGAAAATGCTCGTCTTCGAGAACACAATGAAATTTTAAAAAAGGCTACGGCTCTGGTGATGTCGGACTCACTGAACAATTCTCGATAATCGAACAGCTTAGCTTGAACTATTGCGTTAAAAAGCTGTGCGAGGTGTTCAATGTTCATCGCAGCAGTTATCGATATTGGCGTAAACGTTCAAAGCAATTGTCACCAGAGCAGGTAAAACTTCAAGCTATGGTTCGTGAAGCTCATGAGGCCAGTAATGGCTCGGCTGGCGCACGAACTATTGCTGATATCGTCACGAATACTAAAGGGGTTTCTCTCAGTCGTTATCGTGCGACCAAAATGATGAAAGTACTTGGCTTAGTGAGTTGTCAATCGCCCAAACACCGGTATAAACGGGCAACACAAGAGCATGTTGAAATCCCCAATCACTTAGGTCGCCAATTTGCAGTCACTGAACCCAATCAAGTATGGGTGGGTGATGTGACCTATGTGTGGGCAGGTAACCGTTGGATGTACTTAGCAGTCGTGATCGATTTATTTGCGCGCAAACCGATTGGCTGGGCAATGTCATTATCACCAGACAGTAAACTTACTGGTAAGGCACTGACAATGGCGTTTGAATCTCGCGGAAAGCCTAATAATGTCATGTTCCACAGTGACCAAGGAAGTCATTATACGAGCCGCTATTATCGAAAATTGCTCTGGCGTTACCAAATAAAGCAAAGCTTATCACGACGAGGAAATTGCTGGGATAATGCACCCATGGAGCGTTTTTTCCGAAGCTTAAAAACAGAATGGGTTCCAGTAACAGGTTATCGTAGCTTTGCTGAAGCTCAACAAGAGATCATTAGATATATTATTGGTTATTACAGCCAACTCAGACCCCATCAGTACAATGGTGGCTTAACACCCAATGAATCAGAACGATTGTATTGGGAAAACTCTAAAACTGTGGCCAATTTTTGTTGACCACTACACTATTCCCATTACACAGACAAAAATGACCTGTTAAAAAAATACATCGCTAGCTGTATCGCTCCATTTCAACAAGAATGTTCTGTAGAAAGCCCAGAAGTGCTCATGCTGGGAACATTTGAATACATTGAAGAAAATGTCGATGTCTTTAAAACATTACTCATGAATGGTGGTGCCACATCATTCAAAGAGACGTTACAGGAAATGGTATTTTCAGGTTTAACAAAGGCAAACCGAAATCAACATACTGAAGATTCAATTCCGCAAGAAATAAAGTACCATTTTGTCGCTTCTGCTATGACTGGCACTATTGAATGGTGGGTTAAAAGCCCAGCACGTTACAAACCAGCGATTATGGTTGAACATATTTTGAACCTTCTACACAAGTTACGATGACCGCTAACCGTCTCTTTTTCTCATAGTAGATAGATTAGATTAAGTTGGGGACAGTTGGACTTTTAATGGCATTGTCACCATTCGAAACACACAATGAGGCAAAACCTTCTTAGAGCAGTAAATGGCGCCTTACTATCACTGTGTCTCGCGTTGTATACGCCGCTCCTTCCTCTGTGGTAAAGACACTGTCACAGAAAAATCTTAACCAAATCTTATCCCTAGCGGATTATTATAGAGATAAAAGCTGCTTCGATAATAAGAGTGATACCTGCCATACCACTTCTCTACGCTGTGACGGCTCAATTTGCTTATAAAAGGACGATGTTCATGAAACTAGGCTACATACTGTCAGCCCTCATCTTTATTGCAGGATCTCATACTGCTTTGGCTGATAATATTGATAACGTAAAACCTAATCAAATCATCCAAGTGACATTGTCACAACTACATCCCACTCAGCCTTCTGTTGGTTATGACGAAATCTACTATAAATTGGGGCGGTTTTCCCATGAGCCTAAAAAACTTTATGACACGCTATGCGAGATAAACGGCGAGAAAGGGATTGCCCATTTTTACAAGCACTCAAAACCAACCGATGCTTCTAGCTATAAATGTAAAGAGCCTGTTGGTACTGAGCGCGATGCCATGAAAACCGCAGTGATTGGTCCTGATGCAAAACTATACCTTACCGATGGTCACCACACTTTTGTCAGTTTATGGCAACTGCCTGAAGCGGGGATGGACCTTAAAGTCCATGTCATTATCACTAAAGATTACCGCAGCGAAAGTACCACTGATTTTTGGCAGAACATGATCATGGATAATAACGCTTGGCTATTCAATCGTTACCACAATCCGATTTCATGGCATCAATTACCTACCGATCTTGAGTTAAGCAAATTTGATGATGACCGTTATCGGTCATTTATGTATTTTTCACGAGGCGTCAGTTGGGATAAGCCTAACCCAGCCATGCCATATATTGAGTTTTACTGGGCCACAGCAGTGCGTACTGTCTTTGATTTGAATCCGTATGATCTCAACACTCAACAAGGTTACTTGAAAGCCTTAGCCGAAGGTGGCGAGGCCATTACTCGCTTGCGTAGCTCAAACCTAGGCGGCTCTGGTAAAAACGCCGTCGATCTCGGTCAATATCCAAAAGTCAGTAAAAAAGGACTTAAGCATTTGCAAAAAACCTTCAGTAAACTGAGTTACATGATCGAATACAAACAGCGACTCAGTAAGTGAGAAAAACGGATGGGGTCGCGCCGATGGGGTTAAGTATTGCCTTTTGACAATGATTACTTTGCTTAGGGTAAACCGTAATAACAGGGCTTTCATGTTCAATGACAGGAATTGGTCATAAGCGACAGGCAATAAAAAGCCCCAGTAGCTGGCAGGCTACTGGGGCATATCGCTCAATACGTTAACGTTTTTGTGGACGTAAAGGGGACTGCCTTTACAAATTAACGTGAAGCGCGATTGGGTGACGGCTTAATGTTCATAGTGACCGAACTGATATGGAATCTCACGATTACGCATCTCTCCCAAAAACAAGCGACGTAAGTTGGCTTTCAAATATAAACCACCCGTTTTAAAATACCCGTCTTGCTCAAGTCGTCTTGGGTCAAACTCAAATTTAACCGACGCTGGCAACATACGATAACGCCATGTTTTAGAAGCTCGTTTCACATAATCACAATCTTCACAAAGCTCTATCTGCTCATCAAAACCATTGAGTTCTTTATGCACTCTTTGAGTTGAGAACAAACACGCTCCTACCGCGGTTGGGAAGAAGAATTGCGACGCATACAAGCCTGAATTGAACAAACTGTAACCCAATTTGTACTTAGTAGACAAGTGTTCTGCGCTTCGATAAACACCAGCCACTTCTAACTTGCTTTCGTCTAACGCTTGCATCGCATTATCGAGAAAATCAGGTGGTAGACGAACGTCTGCATCTAAGAACAATAAACGTTCATGTTTTGCTATTGCAGCGCCCGTATTGCGCCCTAAGCTCACGCCACGCTGATCCATTTTATGAATGGTCATATCTGGTAAGTGTGCTTGATACCCTTTAGCGACCTGCAATGTCAGATCATCACTATTAGAGTCAACCAAGATGACTTCAAAATGACGATAACTTTGGCCAACTAAGTCACTCAAAAGACGACCAATCCGTTTTTCTTCATTTAGGGCAATGATAACGATACTTATAGGCTTCATGTGGGCTCCTCGTTGGTTTATCCACGTTTTAAAGTCACTTTACGTGAACACAACTGAACCCATGCTGATCCGAACATTCAGATTCGGTTCATCTTTCTATCCAAGTCACCTCAAAATGCTGTTTCAGCGAAAATGCATTCGCTCTATTGCTTACCACTCATCGTTATCTGTCGGATAAGATAGCGCCAGATCGATGCATAATGCGACAATCGCATTTTAAACCTAGAGAAAATAACAATTTCTATTGCCCTTAAAGCAGCGGGATGTTAGTATCCGCGCTCGTTTTGGAGTGGTTATAAACGACTTCGAAACATTACTACAGACGAACAAGGTCGCATTGTTCCTGTAAATTTGTTTTTATTTTACTATTTGAGAGTAAATACTATGAAATTTGAAGCAGTAGTACGTACTGAACTAGGTAAAGGTGCGAGCCGCCGCCTACGTATCGCTGGTGAGTTTCCTGCTATCGTTTACGGTGGTGAAGCAGCTCCAGTATCAATCGCGTTGAATCACGATGAAGTGATGAACCAAATGGACAAACCTGAATTCTACGAAGGCATCACTCTAGTGATCGACGGTAAAGAACTTAAGGTTAAACCACAAGACGTTCAACGTCACGCGTTCAAGCCAAAAGTTGAACACATGGACTTCATCCGTATCTAATTCTCCTTACCAGAGAGTTAGCTAGGATTTAATCCAGCCTTTTGCATTAAGATTATCGGCCTTACCATCCGAAATATCTAAAAATTCGAAACCCCGATGCTACCAACATCGGGGTTTCACCGTTTTAGATGGTTATATATCTAGCCTATCATTTCCTTAGCGAGTGCTTTTGCACCAGCAAAGTCCAATTTTCCAGTTCCCAGTACGGGCACTTGTTCTACTTGAAAAATAGCGCTTGGAATCATCAGTGCTGGCATACCCTTTTGTGTTAGGGTTTTCTTGATGTTTGCAGGATCTTGCTCACTTTCAATCAATAAGATGATCTGCTCACCTTTCTTTTCGTCGGGCAAATTGACTGCAACTAAATTTGTCTCAGAATCTTCAAGTAATTGTTTAATGGTTTGCTCAACAGCACCTAAGCTCACCATCTCCCCTGCTAGCTTGGCAAAACGTGAGTAACGGTCAACAATGGTTAAGTAACCATCTTCATCTAAATGCCCTTTGTCGCCAGTCTTGTACCAACGCATGCCATCAAGATTCACAATGACAGAATCGGTCTTTTCTGGGTCATTTAGATACCCTTTCATGATCTGGGCACCACCAATCAGAATTAGGCCATCTTCTCCAACGGGCAGTGTTTCAAGAGACACAGGGTCAACAATACGGAAAGTCGTTCCCGGTAACGCTAGGCCAACCGTGCCGTCTTTAGCCGCTTCTTGAATATAGGCTTGCTCACGAATCATATGGCCAGGCAAATTAACACTCGCTACTGGAGTCGTCTCTGTTGTTCCATATCCCTCTAATACAGGCACCATAAATTTCTGCTGAAACGCCTCTTTTACCGTCTTATCTAGCTTTTCAGCGCCAGAAACGACTGCTCGGAGGGAATTGAACATCATCGGCTTAATACGGCGGTTACGCTGATACATACGTAAGAAAGTCGACGTTGCACACATCAATGTAGCTTCATACTTAGCGACCGCTTTCGCAATGTTATGCCCATCTGTTGGGTCTGGATGACAAATCACAGGAATCCCTTCCATTAATGGCAGCATGCCCGTTACCGTTAAACCAAACGCATGGAACAACGGCAATGTCGCCATAATACGGTCTTCTTCACGTACATTGAGCACATCAGACACTTGACGTAAGTTCGCCATAATATTTTTGTGTGTCAGCATTACACCTTTGGGAGCCCCTTCACTACCTGAAGAAAACAGAATCGCTGCGTTATCATCCAAGTCGGTCGGCTTACACAATAGTGCATGAATCCATGCTGCAGGCAAACAAAGCGCAGCCGCAGTGGTCAACCATTTACGTATTGGGCTTATGCTTGTTTTAAGGTCTTCTAAGTAAAACAGTTCGCAGCCACTCAAAATGGTTTCGCAATCAATGCCTCGTTTTTCAAGCTTGTTAATAAAGCGACGTGAGGTCACGATGCTCTTGATCTCGGCACTTTGTTTAGCATTACTGATCGCTTCAATAGATGAAGTGTAATTAATATTAACGACCGTTTTACCTGCCATAAGCGTTGCAATATTTGACATTAAACCCGGTGCAGAGGTTGGTACTAGCAAGCCTAAATTTTGCCCAGGCAAACGCTGTAGCTTTTGCTTTATTAATAAGCTACCAACCAAAAATTTTAAATGTGAAATCGGGTTACCAGTGCTATCGACTACCGCCCAATCACTCGGTTTGGATTTCGCCGTTTCAATCCAAGTTTTCGGCAAAGTATCTAACGTATCTGCGTACACATTCCAGCTGGCAACCGACATTTCAAACACTTTTTGTTTTACTTGTGCTGCATCAGAATGAATGCTAATTGGCTCTCCAAACGCGGCAATAATGTCACGCTTGATACCATTTTTACGCATTTTCCCCAGTTTCTTGGTCGAACGAGAAAATGCACTGCCCCACATACCACGCAGATAAAATGGCACAATCACACCATTTGCTTCTTTGCAGGCACGCTCAAACCCTTTTTTGAATTCACCTAGTTGACCCAAATGACTGATACGACCTTCAGGGAACAAGCAGACTGTTTCACCAGCATTAAGTAACTCAGTCACTTTGGCTAAGGCTTGCTTACTCTGTCCTGCCGAAATTGGGATAACACCAAATAAGTCAAAAAAACATTTCAGATACCATTGCTGGTAGATACTGCGATCCATTACAAAGTAGACCTGTTTAGGCACGGCCATTTGAATAATCGCCCAATCCATCCAACTAATATGGTTACCCAGCAGCAAAGTCCCGGTGCCCGACTCTGGCAAATGATCAAAACCGATGACTTTCAAACGGTATTTGTGCCCAAGCAAACGGGTCATTAAGCCACGCACGAGTGCTTGAGGCAAAATCACTATTGCGCATAGCGCCACCAACGCACTAAAACCACACAGTCCCCACAACACGTATTGTGCATCTAAAGATGTGGTAGCAAAAAGAACAGTCAGCCCTAAAAACAATAACATACCAATGTTTTGGATAAAGTTATTGCCCGCCAATACACGGCCAATTTCCGATTCACTAGCATGAAACTGTATCAGTGAATTCAAGGGCACCAACATCAACGCGCCGCCAAACCCAACTAACAAGAACAAAACGGCCATCAACGTTAACATGGTCGCTTGAGCCAAGAAAAATAGGCTGATGCACACCACCACAGCCCCTGCTGGAATCAGTGAAATGTTGATATGACGAACCGAATGCTTCGCCACAAAAGCCGAACCTAACATCAGGCCAATAATCGCCATTGCTATCACACACTGAATGGCAAAAGTATTACCAATTCCCAGCGTTGACTTCGCGTAAGAAGGAAATGCTGCAATAAGTACTTGGCTAATTGAGAGAAAACAGGTCAGCCCCAACACCGATTGCCAAATCGCTTTTTCTTTAAAGAGCAATCGGATATTACTTATTAAGGTTTTACCTGTAACGTACTGACTCCAAGGAAAGCTCACCTCTACTTTTGGAGTATGCTTTTTCGCTGATTGCCCTTCAGGCAAACGAAACGCGAGAATACACTCAATGGTTGCTCCTAACACCAGTAACCAGCCAATATTGGCAACATCTTGTAAAATGGCGCTCGGGATCAGCGGCGTATCTAGGTGTAAATCAAACTCAAATAATGCAGAAAATGCAGCGCTTCCTGCCAATACAGCAATCATAGAGACCGCTTGTACCCAGCCATTGCCCGCACTCAAATATTCAGCCCCAAGTAATTCACGAATGTAGCCATACTTGGCTGGAGAATATAGTGCACTCTGCATTGCCAGGATAAACGTTAAAGCAAACGCTGCATAAAAATAACCATGGTAGTAACAGTAAGTGATAAGCAAGGTCACTAGAATGGCCAACATCGCGCTATAGCGCATCACCTTTGCTTTAGGAAAGCGGTCAGCTAAGTAGCCAGATGGAGTGAATAACATAACAAATGGTAATAGGATTAGCGCATTGACTATCGCCATCAGTAACATTTGTTGATTACCATCGTAGCTTTTAAAAAGAGTATTTTGGATAACAATTTTATGTCCAAAATCGACGAATGCATTAATAAATGCCACCAGTAAATAAGCGATAAAGCCTTTGTTTTTAAATAATCTGCTCATTGTATTTTCCCAATCGAACACTGTTCAATTAATTTTTACTTAATCTAATCGAACACCGTTCGATTGTAAAGTTATGCCACAGGAATTTTATATCTTGACTTAAAAGTGGAAGTGAACACACAAAAAGAGAGCCATTTACTGCTCTCTTTATCATTGGTCTTAAGCTTGATGACGTTAACGACACCAAATTCTCTTTACTAGGGATTTAGGACTATTCCAATGTTTGTGCTAACGCCGTTTTGAGTTCTTGCTCTGCTTGTTCAATTAGCTTTTGAGCCTGTTCTCGTTGCTGGCGTCCCTCTTTGACACGAGCTAGCGTATTATTCAAGGTATCAATTGTTAATTGATTCACCGCTTGTAAAGATTCCACATCCAAAATACCGCGTTGATAGTTCTCGGCAATCTGCTCTTCCAACACTTTCAACTTTTGTGCATTTTGCTGATATTGCGCATTGGTGTAATCTTTCACGGCTCGAGTCACCTTGAGCGCTTTTTCTTTTTCATAGTTAGAGATAGCAATCAAGAATTGCCGTTTCCAAAGTGGAAATGTATTGTGCACAATATCTTGAATGTCCTCCATCAGCATTTTATTGCCTTCTTGGGATAACCTAATCTGCGGTGCCGTTTGAATTGCCGCTAATCGAGTTAACTCTAAGTTATGAACACGTTTCTCTAAGCGCGCCACCGCCTGAGTCGCATCACGATATTTCTGCGCATCTAACGCATCACCACTGGCTTGCGACTGAGACAGTAACGTTGGCAAAACCACTTGATTTAGTTCAGCCAATTTAAACTGACCGGCTTCAATATAAGTTTCTAGCCCTTTGAGTAACTCTAAATTATGACCGTATAAACCGTCTAATTGTTGAATATCATGGGCCAGTTTAGCTTCCTGCCCTTCGAGCTTCTCGGCTAAAGAGTCGATATGGTCTTTCACCGAATCAAAACTCGCGGAGAACTTCTTAAATGAATCAAATAACTCTCCAATTAAAGGGAGTTTCGCCAGCCAACTGTCATTACCTAAACCATCAAAGTGGGTCGAGTCCATTGACGTGATCATGGCTTGCAGAACTTCACCAGCCTCACCGGAATCTCTAACACGAATTTGGTCAAGAATCTCATCTGAAAATGCGGTAATGGTTTCTAATGCTTCTTTACCAAATGTAATTG
The DNA here is from genome assembly GCF_001547935.1 of Vibrio tritonius. Lineage (NCBI taxonomy): Bacteria > Pseudomonadati > Pseudomonadota > Gammaproteobacteria > Vibrionales > Vibrionaceae > Vibrio > Vibrio tritonius. Next base: position 1,453,842 of record NZ_AP014635.1, on the reverse strand, counting down.
TCGCTACGGTGTTAAAAGGGTCGAAGGTTTCAGCCAACTTCGTTGCTTCGGGAGACACCACCATATCGACCTTAGGTTCTACTACTTGTTGCGGTAGTGGCTGCTGAGATTGCTGCGCCGCTTCAACTTCACTAGCTTGTTCTTGCAAAGGCTCAAGATCAGGTTGGTGCTCAACCTGAGGTGTGGGTTCTGACTCATTCAAATGAGGAGCCTCCATGGTTGGCTTTGATTCTGGAATCGATTCAGTCATAGGGATAGTCTCCTTAGTGCTCGTTTGAGCGATGCCTGGGAAATTGCCGCCACAGTTTTTCAAACTGTTGCTGAAAAGCGGTAATAAAGCGCTCATCATCTGTCAGAGTAATGTCTTCTTGATTGTAGCGAGAAGCACTGCGCGTCCAGTTAAAACTGCCATTAATCATGCGGATGCCATCGAAGATCGCAAACTTGTGGTGCATGTGATAATCCGATGTATCTATCTTCACTTGCACTCCTTTGCGAGCGAGATAATCCACATCACTTCCCACATCGAAGCGCTTATTTCGGTCGGTAATCACTCGCACTTCAACACCTCGCTCATGAGCCTGTAGAATATGCTTGGTCAAATCGTCATCTGCAATCGTAAACACACAGATATCAATGTGGTGTTGAGCTAATTTCAACTGTTCAACAATTCCATTGAAACAGGCTTTCCCCGGAGAAAACCAACTGCCCGCTATTTCACTTACCTGCGTTTCACGCGCAGTGTCTAAAATTTTGACGATACGCTCCAACCACCGGATAACTTGGCGAGCATCTTCTCCTGACTCAACCGCTTCATGTGCCAAACGAAAAGCCTGATTGCGCAAATAGGCCCGTTCTTCATCAGAACAGTTTAGCTGCGCCAATTTTTGTTTGAGATCTTTTCGTTCCTGGTCGTCCAACCTAACGTCGGCAAGAGACTCCTTTAACCACTGTTGCCACTGCTGCTGGTTCATGCGCTTGTATCTCCTAAAACGTTATCTTGTGAGGCGCTGCCTCCTGAAAAGCGGGCTGAAACACCAGCGACATATTGGTTTAGCATTGCCAATTGCTGTACGACCTGTCCTGCACGGTCCTCAGAATCACCCATCATTTGCTGACGCTGATAACTCTGTTTGATCTCTTGCCAGCGAGCTTGTTGTTCTTTGCTCATATTGCCACGCAGCTCTGCTAACTTAAGCAAGTTTTCCTCGGTACCGTTGGCAAGGGTTTGTGCTTCACCTTGATAGTGATCTTGAATAAGGGTATCAAGCTCTTCGTCCGTCATTACCGATGAAATTTTCTCGGCCAACTTATTCATATTTCGATAGGAACCTTGCAGCTTAAATGCAGGTTCCACTCGGTAATCGTCCGCCGTTGCAGCCGATTGAATATACTGTTGATTGACTTTAAGAACCGTTTGCTGCACACGCATCAATTTTTGTAACGTGGTCACTATTTCATTGGCTTGTGTTGCTGAGTAAGAATGGGTCATCTCACTCAGTGCGATACTCTCCCCTTGCGCCATACGTACAAAACGGTATAAATCATTGAGATCACGAGTCGCAAGCGGAGCCAATACCGAGTTGGACGTCAATGAGTTTTCGATAAAACTCAACGCAAAGGCATTACCCTGATCCGACAACATATCGCCCAAGTTGTAGATGTCAGCACGGTTGGCTAACATATCGGGAATACGGAACGCCTCACCGGTTTCTGTATAAGGGTTACCCGCCATTACCACGGCAAACTTTTTACCGCGCATATCGTAGGTTTTCGTCTTACCCTGCCACGTGCCTTCTACACGACGAGTTCCGTCACACAAAGAGATAAACTTCTGTAGTAATTCTGGGTTGGTATGTTGGATATCGTCCAGATAGAGCAGAACGTTATTACCCATTTCAAACGCTAAGTTTATTTTTTCAATTTCACGAGCCGCGTTTTGATCCGGTGCATGAGCTGGATCAAGCGAGGTCACTTGGTGACCAATTGATGGACCATTGACTTTCATAAACACCAAGCCCAACTTAGAGGCAACGTATTCAATCAAGGTGGTTTTACCGTAACCAGGAGGAGAAATAAGCAATAGCATCCCCATCAAATCGGTCCGCTTTTTATCGCCTAATGTTCCCATCTGCTTAGCTAGGTTATCGCCAATTAGCGGCAAATAACTGTCACTGATCAGTTTGTTACGGACAAATGAAGTTAATGGACGCGGCTTAAATTCTTGTAAACGGAACTGTTGCTTCGCTTGCGCTAATAAAGCTGAACGTTTTTCCAAGTAAGTATCAAAACGAGGAACGATGACACTACGGTGATGCTCGCAACGGCGAATAAAATCATCAAGGACTAAAGGTAAGTCCCCTTGTTTGATGCGTTTATGCTCGCCAAGTAATTTGGTCACTTTGCCCGTCAACGAAAAATCGACGCAAGAGAGTGATTGTTGCGATAAGGTCTTACACATCGCAATAGCCGCTGCTTCTAAAACAAAGGCCTCACCCGTCTGATTCTGTTTAGTGTAAGGCGTGAGCCATTGCACATGGTCTGCAAATGCAGCGGCCATTGGCATTTCTTTCGTCGCCCAGCCCAAGCTGCGTCTAAACTGAAGATAATCTTCACACAGTTCGTAAGCATCTTGGCTTACTTCAATTCTTAGCACGCTATCGGCCAAAATTTGAATTAAATAATCAGCCGCTTCATGTGCATATTTTATGTCTAGCTGCGGAATCAAGGCTTGCTGAAGAGCTTGGTAAGCATCAGTAGATTGTAAGTGTTCCCTTAGCAAAACGGCATTCACTGCTTGCTCTTGCCACTGAGTGGTATCGTTTTGCTCAAGTAACCAAATCAATGCAAGAGCGCGAGCACCTTGGCTATAACGCAAAAGACCTGCGCGCTGGTAAATGGGTAACATCGTCGTCAATATCTGGGCTGCGTCATGGTCATGAATACCTTTCACATACCCTTCTTTGTAACGCGGCGCCGCGAAACGCTGGATCAACTCTGTTAATGATTTATCTTGCTGGGCTTGATATAAGCGCTCCAAAGAAAGGTCACTCCGATGCTGTTGGGCAGCATGCAAAATCAAATAAGCTAAGTATTCACCACGATAGACATATTCACTTTCTGATGTAACATCCAGCTTGGCGATATCCTGCAGTTCAAGAAACGCTTGATCCTCGATTGGCTGATAGAAGTCGGTACCGGAAATATGAGTACATAACTGCTCATTTTGTTCAATGAGGCTTAAATCCAACCCCTGCTGATTCACACTAAAACGGTGCTGACCAAGGCGCAGTACTTTACCGCCCTGCTCAAAAATATCTTGATTATCGCGCATTGAACGCAGCGATTGATCTTGCAGCGACTTTAATTTCGCATCAATACTATCGGCTTTTACACTGTCACCTAGTTCTCTGATTGATTCAGAAAGTTGACGCAGTTTCATCACCATCGCATCGGTTGCAAAGTAGCTGTTCAATCCTGCAACATCATCAAAGCGATCAATCCGTTTTTCAATGCTATTTAACGTAACGTTCGCGGCTTGTTGTAAATTCTGAACTCGACGTTGCTGCGCTGCGACTAATTGCTGCTTGTGATTATCTAATGTCGACTGAATTTCATCGCGCTTGGTATAGATTTCTGCAAGAAATTGGTCAAAGTCAGCAAAACGCGACTCCAATTTATCTAATTGACCGATCAAACGCGCTAACTGGTTATCGCACTCATCAGGCGTCGTCGCCTGCTCCATCGCAGTGCTGACAGCCTGCCCCAGTAACTTAAACTGAGCACTGAATTCTGCCTGAGCTTCTTCGCTTTGTAACGATTGACCTTTAGCGCGCAATTTGGCCGACAGCGCATTCAGTAGCGATGACACTTCCGTCGTCAGATCTAAGATCCGAGTAGACTGCGTAGGATCTTCGGTTTCGATATCCGTTACTTCTTCTGTCACTAACTGCAGTTGCGAACGTAGTTCATCAACTTCCTGCTGCAAATCATGCAGCTCAGCCGTTTTTTCGGTGGTTTCCAGCCGAACTTCGATATCAGTAATTGTTTGCTTATACGGTTGATACGCCTTTTCTTCTTGCAAGAGTGTTAACAAATGATGATTGAGCTCATCACGCTGCTGCTGAAGTTGTTCGAGCATCGCATCAACACTATGGATATCCATATAGTGTTGTTGGCGCAAAGACATCACAGAACCGACTTCTGTTTTGACCACAGCGAGCAAGGATAATAGCGCATTCGCCTGCTCTTTAGGCGTAAGTTTAATCTTACCGATTAACTCTACGACTTTGTTTTGCTGCTGCTCTAGGCTCTGTGCGGCGGCGATTTGAAGTTGTTGCACCTTAGCAAATTCGTCAATGATATTGTCAGACGTTTCCACGATCTCATTGATTGCATTACCAATTCCTAATGCGTAATGATGTTTCAGCCAATGATAATGATCCAGCGTGGTATGACACTGTTTAAGCAACATTTCATAAGCGGCTTGAGTCACATCTTCATTGAACGTGAGCTGACAGATAGACAATATGGAGGAAAGCGCTCGAACCAGCTCAGCATTCCCTAAATTAAATAGCGGACTTGAACCATCTTCCTTGGCATTTTCTTTGGTGTAAAACTCCGGCGTACAGTATGGAGTTGCCCATATTTGCAATGGATGAATGGTTGAGGCTTCCGGATTTTCCGCCGCCTGAAAAACCAACATTCGCCCATCCGCATAGAGGCTATAGCCATAGCTATCGAGTGGTGCAGAAAATCGTTTCTCAATCATATTGTATGAAAAAGAAACATAAGCCCCTTTGGCTTTGTTAAAGAAGTAATAAATCACATCTTCGCCATTGGGTGATGCTATTTTTTGGAAAAACTCCAAATCCTGCCAAGGAATATCAAACAGCTTGTAATCGCCATTGGCCAACACATAGCCATGCGCTAGTAAAATGCCATGGTTTTCCGGCAGAACTTTCGCGCTTCGTCCCAACGAATCAGCCCGAACGACCGATTGATTCATTGGGTTATAAATAAAGTAACGATGCTTTTTCTCACGATGAGGCTTAATTCGCAGCGCAATTAACTCACCCACGAATGCATAGTCAATGCTCGCATCGGCAACACTTTGATGCGGATCTTCCACTTCTTCGCTATAAATCCCTTTTCCATCTTCAGTGTTATCTTCGACCTTAATCGTTAAATCGCCGCCCACACATTCAACAAAAAGCTTATCTTGTATCGAAACATGGGGGTGAGTACCAAGAATATGGTTATCGCGTGTGGTCACAATCCAATCAAAATCAAATTGAGGCACACTCTCTAATGTAGTGTGACCAAGGGCGTCTAGGTAGCTAACCGATTCTCCATTAACTTGAAAGCGAAATACCTTGCGGTCATCAGGTCGCATCCCGATTTGAAAAACCACATAGAGAGTGCTCTCTTGACGCGATATTTGCTGTAATTTCGCGTCACTATAATAGGTAAATAGCTCGGTGAATTCATGGTGGAATCGGTCATCTGCCAAGAAGCTCTCATTTACCGATAAGGGTTCAACGCGGAAAATGCCATCGTTTTCGTGCAATTGATACAGGCCAAATACATCTTTAAGCTCTGGCACTGCCTTTAAACCAACTTTAACTTGATAACCAAACAGCAGTTGATTATTCACTTGAGCCATATCGATTGGGATGCAACGTGCTTCGGTCTGCACATTGGTTTTCCCAATTAAGGCCATTTCCTGACCACCGAATATCTGTTGGCGTTCTTGATTAAATGATGTGGCGAGAGATTTAAGTTGTTCACCTTGCTGTGCTAATCGGGATTTGAGAACCTCGTATGCACCACCTTCAGTGACTGCTTGTTGCGTCTTTTCTGACATACTAAACCCTTTAAAATCTCGCCTCTTTCAAGAGGCGAGATAGTTTGAAGAAATGAATGTTAGGCGTTATCGTTGTGACTAGAAGATCCTAGTGTCGCTTTTAGCTTATTAAGCACTTCTGTTGCTCCACCTTGCGAGTTCAATAAGCCCGCTAATGCAACATTGCTCAAATCGCTGCTCTTCAGTTCGCTGTTCTCTAAAATATCTTTGAGATCTTGCGGTAAACTGCGGTTACCATTCATATATTCAGCCACTAACGGCTTCATCACTTCAGATTCAGTAAATTTGGTATCAATTGAGGCAGCATCAAGAATAGTGCGGCGTAATTGCTCCATTCCTTCCCCACCAAACAGTTTGATATCGGCTTGAGATAATGCTTGTGAAAGTGCTTTCGCGTTTTCACTCACAACCGATTTCTGAGCGTCAATACGTGCTAACTCAAGCTCTTTCGCTTGTTGTAGCTGCATAACCCACTTGTCATGTTCACGAGTGTGATCATCGTATTTCTGAGTTGCTTCAAAGCGCGCGGTTTGCGCTTCAGCTTCTGCAATGCCTTTCGCACGTAGTGCTTCCGCTTCCGCTTGGCCAGTCGTTTGCAATGTATATGCTTGCGCTTCACCAGTTTCTCGAATCGCTTGAGCACGTTCTCGTTCAACTGTAATTTCCGCTAGGCCAGTAGCACTGATGAATTCTTTCTCAGCTTGTGCCATACGTTCTTTCGCAGCCGCTTCACGCTCTTTCGCCACGTATTCAGCTTGTGCACGTTTTTCTGCAGCGATTTGTTCTGCTTCTGCGCGTTTTGTGATAACCACTTGCTCTGCTTCCGCTTCACGAGTGCGTACCGCAAGATCGTTTTCAGCAGTGCGAGTTTTCACTTTCATCTCTGCTTCATTTTCAATCAACAGACGTTCTGCTTGTTCACGAGCCGCATCTTTTTCTGCACGAGCTGCCACGAGAAGTTCCAGTTGCTTCGCTTCTGCTTGAGCTTCTGCTTCAACCATTTTCACTCGTTTATCACGATTGACTTGCTCGTTAACACGAAGGTTTTCAGTCTCTTCTTCTTCTTTGGCAATCTTACGTTCAATTTCCACACGTTGAGAGCGCATTTCAGCCACCGACTTACGTGCCTCTTCGACGGTAGTTTCTTTGTGCATCTCTTTTTCAGCCACTTCTGCAGCTGTACGCACTTTTTCCGTTTCAACAGAGCGAGTTAACTCTTCTTGTTGAATGGCTACCTGACGCTGGTTGGCGATACGAGTCATTTCAACTTCCATCTCGACACTTTCACGTCTTTTGGAAATTTCTTCTTCAGTTTCCAATTCAGCAAGGCGAGTTAAGCGATTGTATTCTTCACGCTTTTCCGCAGCCAACGCTTCTTCTTGCGCTTTGATGATCTCAATTTCTCGCTGAGTTCTCGCAATGCTTTCTTTTTCTTGTTTATCTAACTGCAGGCGGTTAGCTTCAGCTTCAACGTTTTTCTTCTTGATGGTGGTTTGCTCATCTTGGCGAATTGCGTTGGTTTCGGTATTTTTTTGCGCAGTGATCATCGAAATCTTGCGAATACCTTCCACATCGAGAATGTTGTCTGGGCTATGGGCATCTAAAGATGTCTGATCGATCTTATCAATCACCACGTCATAAATTTTAAAGCCATCCATTTCACTGCCAATAACCGTCACAACCGCATCACGGAATGCTCGGCGATTCGTCAGGAGCTCTTCAAACTCGAACTGTTTTACTGCAGTTTTCAAGGCTTCAGAGAATTTAGGCTGGAAGTGCTCTTTAAGACGTTCAATGTTTGAAGCTTCTTTAGCAGTGAACAACTTAGCGACACGAACAATATCTTCTTCTTCGTGATTAACCCCAATATAAAAATCTACTTTTAAATCGGCGCGAATATTATCGCGGCAGTGAAGACCTTCATATTCTTCCCCATCTTTGTCTTTTTTACCGCTACGAATAACGGAGATCTTCTTACGGGTAATATCCATATATTCATATTGATTGATAACAGGCCAAACAAATGTACCCGTTAAAGATGCTCGGGTTCGCTCTAATCCATTGACAATCAAAGCGTCCCCTTCACCGCGTACTTTTTTATACCGTGATGTTAGGAAAAATAAGATCAACAGGAAGACGACTACTCCTGAGATTACAAATATCATACTGGGGGAAAGTACCATGCTAATTCCTCAATTATCAGCTGCTTACTGCCACGATATAACGGTTCGAGGCTTTGTCTTTAGAAACGATGATGACCTCATCGCCATAATGAACTGGAGTGTTTTGGTCGATAATGGCATCGAGCAAATATTCATTACCTCGATGTTTAACCATAATCTCTCCAATATCTTGATTAATAGTGCTGCTATGCACGCGTGCTTTTAAGCCGATGTAATTAACCTCGGCGAAATTGTGTTTGCTAAATAGCGGAGTCAGTGGTTTTAGAACCCAAGCTGAAATAAATAGGGCGAGATATGCAGTAACAGGAATACTGATAATATCTACCACAAACCATACGGTTAAATCAGAGAATCGCACCGTCCACTCTTGGTAATAAAAAGAGAGAATGGTGGCGAAAAAAAAGCTAACAAATAAGGCAACAGCCAATGGCACTTTCGATAAAACCGGAGGTAGAAGAATTCCTGAGCCAGGAATATCATCTAAATCAAACAGGTCTAAGTCCGCGGTGAAGGTTTCAAACACATTGCACACCATATCAACCAACATGATGACAAAAAGAACCGTTAACGGAATGAAGAATATACTGGTAGGAAAACCCAGTAATAGAGATACAAAGCCTTGTAAATCCATAAGTTACCAATTGACGTTTATTAATAATTATGATCGTTTATTCAATCGCTTAGAATTTATTTTTGGGTGTAAGAATCCGAGAACCGTCTTGTGCGTTTCTTTGAGAATTCAAACCTGTCTTCCCTTATGGCATTAAGAATGGAATTGTCGTGCGTTTAAAAGGTTGCTTTAATGCAACTTATAATCTCTTAAATACAAGAAACGACATTTTTGAATTATAAAAGCCGAATAAATTGATAATAATTCAATAACTTAATGCCTAATTAACGAGAAGTAACCTAGCAATGGATGTAGATTACACTAGAGATGGTGTGCCACGTAGTTCCTGATCCACTATTTTGGGACAACTTCTCATTTTAAATAGAAATAGCTGTAATAGATAAAAAACACAGAATATTCATTATGTTTCGAATAGTATGCCTTAGATTAACTGTCCAAATGTAAAGCATCGACTTTCAAAAAAAGCAATTGCTCCAAACTCCACTGAAGGGACATTCCCACCCTTCCATTATTGCGCCTAAGCTATGCTTGATGAATTCTGCATCTTGAGGTCATTTGGATACATCGCTTAAATTTTTTGTTACGGAAAGATTTTGATACCAATTATTAAATACCAACTCAATTTCACTTACATTCAAAGAACCAAAATACGTTGTTCGCCACTGTTGACATAGGGCAAGAAGGGACTGAGGATTTCTCAACGGGCGACAAAACCGCACACAAGAACTGTGCGCAGTGACAATTTTATAACGGCTATCGATACTAGTGCGAAGGCCGGATGCTTGATAAGCCAGTCGAAGATTCCTTCTCAGCTCATCCAAGGTATTATCTTTGGTGAAACCCTGCAGCAACAAACATGAAGGCGAAGCTGTAATACCACGAAACTCAATTTCTATCGGCTGCTGGTGCTGTTTCACCACATCAAGAAAAATGTCTACGTAGGCCTGACTATCGATATCATTAAGAGTAAAGCCACTGACACAGCTAATAATTGACAATACTGTGATATGTAGCTCTCTTAAGGGATGATAATACTGGTCCGGCTCTAGCGCTCGAACACAACGTAAAAACTCTCCGATATTGCTCGTTAAAGACGAATTGTGAGGTTCAAGATAGGCCAAAGCGGTAATACCACGCCGGTCATCCTCTGCAAGTTTATTTAACCACGGATCAAGTACGTAGTTTCCCTCGTCCATCGCACAGACAAACGAGTTCCACATTTGGTCATATATGGCCTGCATCCGATGCTCTCCTTACCTATTGACATAAAAGCCCGCAATATGGCTTATTGACAGTTTCTGTTGAACCTGAGTGTCATTTATACTATCACATCAATAAGTTAGCTAGGAAAAATATTGACCGTGCTGAGGGTAAAGATTGGAGTCACTTTATTGCCACCAGCGAGCTATTTTTAAAGAAATAAGGGGGCTCAAAGACAACCTGAACCTAAGATGAACTCAAAGTTGCATATAAATAGTGAGAGTGAAAGGCTTCCTTATGAAGTATTTTCTTATTTCTATTATGACCTTATCTCAATTTAACGCCCTATTTTAATGATGCAAATGATACGAGATACGCGACTTTCTGTGCTATTTCCAAACAAAATTCTGTAATTGCCGTGACATTACGCTTATTTTTTCACCGTATACTGACAAAATAATGAATAGTAAATGTTGGCTAAAAAAAATGACTCCATCACTGAATACTTTTATAGCTCGTAGTAAAGAGAGCTTTGACGATTTCGTTGAATCGATTTTTGCTCAGCAACCTTGCAGCATCCATTGTCAGTTCCCTCGGGCTTTACTGTCTGATGTTGATATTCACCGCCTTGAACGTACTAATGTCAAAGTTCTCTCATTCACTCGCGAAGGCTACCTAGTCAAACACAATGAGCTTTGGCAGCAGGTCGAGCCGAAATATAGTGTGGTTTCTCAAGTCATGCTCACTCACTAATCGCTCAAGTTAGACGAGAGAAAAACAGCCCCAAAATGAGGGCTGTTTTTGTTTTTATCCCCCATACATTAGCGCCGTTATAAACTTTACGACTCTTTGTTCAAATAGCTTAATTTTCAAGCAATAACCTAACGACAATCTACGTAATAACCTAAGTAACAACCTAAGCAATAATGCATGCGAATGAGAGTTATTATCATATAAGTTGATGATTTTGCGTACTTTTCCATACAATCACTAGGTTGATTAGACAGAATTGCGATGCTATATTGCGCCTCGTTGGGGAGTAGCCTGCTTTCGCAAGAAAGCGTTTGTATCAACATAATCGGCCTCATTGCCGTGGTGCAAACACCTTTTCGGTTGGCAAGACCATCGATTTAATCATGCTGATGTTCGGGCGTATGGTTAAGTCGTGGTTGTTGTAGCCCGAGAGGAACCCACATTGAATATTATTGCTCTACTCTTGTTAGCGTTTGCTATGTCTACGGATGCGTTCGCCGCCGCCATTGGTAAAGGTGCCACTTTACAACGTCCTCGTTTTACTGATGCTCTACGCATGGGGATTCTTTTCGGTGTTATTGAAGCCATTACCCCGCTTATTGGTTGGTTCTTAGGTCAGTTTGCCTCAGCCTATGTAGAAGCTTGGGATCACTGGATCGCTTTTACTCTGCTCGCCTTTCTTGGCCTAAACATGATCAAATCTGGCTTATCGAGTCACGACGATGAAGAGACTAACAAAGCCGATAAACACTCTTTTCTCTCCTTGGTATTAACCGCAATCGCAACCAGTATTGATTCTGCCGCCGTTGGGGTGAGTTTAGCGTTTGTGAATGTGAATATCTTTGTTGCCGCAGGATTAATTGGCCTAGCCACCACCATTATGGTGACGCTTGGCGTGATGATTGGTCGAGTGGTAGGCAATCTTGTCGGCCATCGTGCTGAATTGCTCGGCGGTGCCACCCTGATTGTGATTGGTTTATGGATTTTGGGCGAGCATACAGGCGTCATCACCAGTGCGATGCTATAAATCAGTTCAGTAAACGAAGTGCTTCTTGAGGTGTTTGGTTGGCTTGTGTCAGCATGGTGACATTAGCCTGCTTCAATATCGATTCACGAGCCAGTTTCTGGGTCTCTTTGGCAAAATCAGTATCGCGAATTTGGCTGTGGCTACTTGCCACACTAATCGAACTCTGCGTTAGATTATCAATAGCATGAGAAAACCGATTTTGCACCGTCCCCAACTGTGAACGATGAGTGTCGATAAAATCCATCACTTCATCAATGCGCTTTAACACCTCATCGGTATGATGCCCCGATGAAAGAACCGGAAGTAGTAATTGAGAATCTTGCTCTGGTACCAACGACATTTCACCTTCCACGCCGTAATAAGGTGAGCGACTGTGCGAATTCGCCCCCTGAAAAGGGTCATGAATGTAGCGTTCATCCCCTTTTGAGTAATAAACTAACCGCTCACCACTATGCTCTTGAGTCGATTGAACCTCTGCATGCAATTTATCACCAAGTTCGCTATTGATATGAGCCGCCACATCTTGCATCGACTCCCCTCCCTTAAGCTTTATCTCTAACGACGGTTGATAAGGGTTGGTATCATTGCGAAAACGGAATGTATCTCCTTGCTGTGCATGCCAATGGGGCCGGACATAGGAAAATCGCGCGCGGACAGGTTCGTTTTTGACATTGGCTTGATCTCGAATTTGGCTAAGATCAGGTAAAGTGACCTTTATTGCCTCCCCTGATTGCGCTCCAATTTGAAAAGAACGTTCGCTATGCCATCCCGTAAGAAGGTTTTGCCCACCAAAACGTGTCGTTTGGGTAATACGACCTAACTCATCTTTAAGAGAATCAAATTCACCTCGAATAGCATCTTGTTCGTTAAATGAATTGGCACCGTTGGCATATTGTAAAGTGAGATCACGCATACGCATCAGAATTTCGTCATATTGCTTAAGCGCTCCTTCGGCCGTTTCAACGACAGAGATGCCTTCATTTGCATTACGACTGGCGACGTCAAACCCACTTTTCTGTGCTTGTAAGCGCCCGGCAATTTGTAACCCAGAAGCATCATCTTTTGCACTATTGACCTTTTGCCCTGACATTAAGCGCTGCAACGAATCGTCGACACGACGATTCGCACCGTTCAAATAACGCTGCGTGTGCATACTGGTCAAATTGGTTCGTAGGTTTACCGTCATGCTACTAAAAATGCCACTACTCTATGTCATGTACCCAAATAACCTCAAGATGCTGAACTTAGAGATTGCTTGGGCATATCACTTGTAAGTTATTGTATAAACTTGCACATATCCTACTTAGGTTAACGGCATGCTACTGAAAATATTTGGTATTAAACCGCAATTATTATGTGACGCGTTTCACACAAACCAATCTCGCACGTCAATTGATGCAAATCAATTACATCTCAATCTCTTTGCAATACACCCAAGAAGGGTAATACCCAATCTATAGAATCCTCAACTAAGATCGTTTCAAGCCCTAAAAGTAACTTAATTCACACATGTTACACGTGAAAAATGCCAACGACTGGTTGGGATTGAAAGACAAAAAAGGTTGTCAATGAGTACAGATTTCGACACGTGGTTTTTTAACAATCGACTACCACAAATTCGCTACATGATGCTATTCACTGCACCTCTTTATATTTTGTATGGATTTGTAGAATATCGCATGAATCTTCATATGCCTGAACTTCGGGTATTTTTTCATGCGTTGTTCGTCCCATCCATGCTTATCGTTATATTAGGAATGACCTATATCCCTAGCTTTATTCCTATCATGAAAGCACTGCTGTTCATCTCTCCAATATGCGCTGTATTCGGTAATTTATACTTAAACGTTGGAACCGAAGCGTTTGACTATTTTGTCCCAGAAATATATCTCAACATCATATGGACCATTGCAATGTCGGGGTTATCTCTTCGGCTAGGTATTATCGTGGTACTTTTCAATATCGTTATAACGATGATGTTCCATTACTACCAAGAATTCCCTCATCCTTATATGTATCTATACTGCTTATGGATGCTATCTTCAGCTATTTTCGGTTTGGTCACTGCAATCATTTTTCGTCAGGTAAATTACTCAATTTTCACTCACCAGCAAAAACTCGCTAAGGTAGAGGATACCGACAGCCTTACCCATTTATGGAATCGCAATGCCATGCAACGTTTTTTTCATAAAAGCTATCAGTCACAACATCTACCCATATCAGTGATGATGGTCGACCTTGATTACTTTAAACAGGTAAACGACAAATTCGGCCATATTGTCGGAGACAGTTTATTAGTCGAGTTTGCTCAGTTATTACAAGAAAATTTGCGTCGTTCGGATTATGTAGGTCGTTTTGGCGGTGAAGAGTTTTGTGTGGTCATGCCCAATACTCAGGTTACCCAAGCGCAAACCGTTGCAGAGTCATTATTGGCTATTATTCATCACCATGACTTTAACCACGTTGAGCACTTAACAGCCAGCTTTGGTATAGCTCAAATGTTGCCTGCAGAAAGCTTCGAAGGTGTTTTAAGCCGCGCAGATCAAGCACTCTATTCTGCGAAAAACGATGGACGCAATAACGTAAAAGTCTTTGTGTCCAACGCCTCTGCATATGCTTAACCTTTTAGGTGGAAGTTTGTCTTAAAGTGGCTGATTTACTTGGCCAAGACTGCATAATTAAGCAAACCATTATGGCCCCCATACCTAACCACCCTAACCCACTTAACGTTTCGCCAACGATAGTGACAGCTAAAAGTGTTGCTATCACTGGCTCTAGCAAACTCAATAAAGTCGCCTGACTGGCTGCTACGCTTTTTAAACCATAACCAAAGAGCAGATAACCTAAACAGATAGGGATAACCACCATATATCCTGCAACGAACAGGTGATGCGAATCAGCTAACCAAGCATGACCTGTCCACCACAGACTTGGCAGCAATAACAATGCACTAATGCCAAACTGACACCCCATGGCGCTTGTCGATGTGACTCCGTGCTCAATAAGTCGCTTAGCGACCCACGTATAGCCCGCATAAGTGAATCCACCCAATACGGCAAACACTATTCCTAACACAAATTTTTCATCCGTTACGGTGGCTGATGTGTCATTGCCAGATAAGCTTGACGCCTGTGGCAATGTCATCAAGATGATCCCTACCACACCAAAACCGACACTGGCTAACCAACGTAATTCCCAGCCAGTCGATTTGCTTATCAGACGCTCTAATAACGCAGCGGCAAAAGGCGCTGTTGCAATACAAATAACGGTTCCAATCGCAACGCCTGAAAAACGCATCGATGTATAAAACGCCATAGGATAAAGAGCAACAAACACACCACCTAGCAAGCATAACCCAACGTTGCTCCGTAGTTTTTCCCAATCCTTGAGTAAGGATTTATAGGCAGTTAACGCCAATAACAGTCCACCACCTCCCGTTGACAATGCACCCAAAGCGTAGGAGGTCACATCCGGCACTGACGCCGCCATTGTGCCAGTAGTCCCCCAAAATAACGATGCTAATAAAATGGCTAAAATGCCGTTCACAGACTGCTCCATTAACAGTGAAGAATGGCTTCAATTTAACATCAAAGTCTGCATAGAACTTTGCTCAAAGGACGCTGAAATTGTCTAGTAAGGCGCAGAAAAACATCGACTGGAGATGATTTAACGGGCTAAGGCACGAGGAGACAAACCAAAGTGAACGGAAAAACGACGACTAAATGCCGATAGATCTTGGTATCCAACCGATTCTGCAATGCGATGAACCGGCAAATCGGTATGAGTTAATAACGCTTTAGCTTTCAACATTCGCTGCTGGGTAATGTACTGAAATGTGGTCATGCCGGTTTCTTGTTTAAACCGTTTTTTAAACTGAGTCGAGCTCAAATAGGCAATAGCTGCAAGCTCATCGAGTGTTAGATTCTCAGCTAAGTGGTCTGCGATATAACTTTGTACTTGATGAATTCTCAAGTCATGACGACCATGGAAAGTTTGCCGCTCAAGCAACTGGTAGAACATATTCAGCAACGCCTGCTCCATCGCACTGTCTACTTGGAATTCCAATTGAGCTTTGACGTAAAAAAGGTAACTCAGCAGCGGAGGGGTTATCGAAAACACACTGAAAGCAGCTAAAGTCATGCTGATTGGCAAAGTATCCATATCAGCAACAATGAATCGCGCGGCTTCTTCGGCGGAAAACTGATGTTCTTCACCTGCGCGAATGACAACACATTCTCCAACCGTCACTTTTCCAGAGAAATCGGCAACACGAATAATGATGCTCCCTTCCACAGGAAGCACCAATTGATGGTAATCATGAGCATGACTATGTTTTTGCTTTGAATAAGAACGAATTGTTAGGCAGTTTGGCATATTGGATCTGACTCATTTAACGCTTTTTGAGCATAAATCACTAAGTTATCAATCAAGCCGCTGGGCAAAATTACCGCTTGCTTTACTGTTGAGTGATAATGGAAACCACAAATCAAAGCAAGGCCACGCTGCATAACATCGGTTTCTTTACAGCAAATCGTTAGTGTTAATTGGGGATATTGTTGCTGTAACTCACGTTGAATCAGGTTTAATGCTAACCTCGCATTCCCGCTGCCAGCGTATCTGGGACGAATCCAGCAATCGATCTTAACGGTCTCTACATCTGACTGTTGTGTGAGACGTATCAACCCATTCCATTCGTTGTGGCAGTTATCCCACATGATAAGGGTGATGCTTTGAGAATCATCACGCCACTCTTGAGCTAATGCAGAAAGCGTCGCTTCGACATCCGACAGTACCCAATCGGGTAACGAAGCGCATGAATGACCGAGAGAAAAAAAAGAGAGGAGGTCAGCGCAAGGCTCGTTCTTTATCACTTGCAGCATTTTTGACGCTAAATGCGTGTTGGGTTTCATTACCGTAACACGGTCATGGTTCATGACTTGAAAAGATTCAACCTTCATCAATTATCTCTCGTATATCAAAGGCAGGGAGTAAGTCATTTTACCCACAATCCACCTGCGAGATTGGCTTCAAACGACTTAGAAAAAATGGATACCCCCAAATGACCTCAAGGTGCAAAATTCAGCATCCGGAAGTGACTTAGATATAGTAACTTAATATCATATATATCATTAAGTTACTTATCACATTTTTATCAATTAATGCAATTGATACCACATGACCCCATCAAAAAAAAGACACATCAGCCATATGCTTTTAAATGCAGCAAGTTGAATAAACATTGATATAGATCGGGATGCAGTGTGATCTTTTTTATAAAATATCTTACATCCCGTCTCCAACATCTTATTCAAACCGATATGAAATCGTTTAGTATTACATTTTGGGTTGCAGCCCTAATGACGATGTTCAGCTTACCTGTACTGGCTGCCCACCATCTTAATTTTGCCTGGCCTGTGAATGTCGGACCATTAAATCCTCATCTTTATTCACCCAACCAAATGTTTGCCCAAAGCATGGTTTACGAACCGTTGGTCAAATATCAACAAGATGGAACCGTAAAACCTTGGCTAGCCACCCACTGGACATTATCCCCAGATGGACGGACTTATACTTTTACACTTCGCCATCAAGTCACCTTCTCAAATGGCGAACCTTTTAATGCCCAAGCCGTCGCAGCAAACTTTCGGGCGGTTATGGATAATAAAGAACGGCACTCATGGCTAGAGTTGGTCAATCAAATCGACTCTTTTAAGGCGATAAATAACGATACTTTTGAACTTACTCTAAAACACCCTTATTATCCTGCACTGCTTGAACTTTCTCTTCCTCGTCCTTTTCGTTTTATCGCCCCATCGCAATTCATTCATAACCAAACCAAAAACGGCATTGTAAACCCCATCGGTACTGGTCCTTGGATATTGACACACATTCAACTTAATCAATTTGATGAATTTGTCCGTAACCCCAACTATTGGGGCAACCAACCTGCGATCGATTCGATTACCGTGAAAGTGATCCCCGATCCCAATAGCCGAGCAATGGCATTTGAAACTGGCGAAGTCGATCTCCTGTATGGCGTTGACGGAAGCGTCTCTCCCGATACCTTTGAACGTTTTCGCCGCTCAGGCCTTTACACCACCGAACTCTCTGAGCCCATTGAAACCATCGACCTTGCGTTAAATTCTCAGCGAGGCCCAACCGCAGATCAAGCAGTACGTATTGCAATAAATCATGCAGTAAACAAAAAGTTGATGTTAGACACCGTGCTCTATAACACCCAACTGGCAGCCGATAGCCTGTTTGCACCATCGGTTCCTTATGCCAACCTGGGTTTAACGCCTTATCAATATGACCTTGAGCAAGCCAGTCAGACATTGGAAGAAGCCGGATGGCATTTTAATCAACATGATGGAGTGCGCTATAAAGAAGGCCAACGCCTCAGTATCGACCTTATCTACGTAGGAACCAATGCCGTCAACAAATCATTGGCGGAGATTATCCAAGGGGATCTTCGCAATATCGGCGTTGAAGTTAACTTGATCGGTGAAGAAGAAAGCTCTGTTTACCACCGCCAAAAATCCGGTGAATTTGGCATGATATTTAATCGCACTTGGGGCGCACCATACGACCCCCATGCCTTTATGAGTTCCATGCGGGTGCCTTCTCATGCTGACTATCAAGCACAATTAGGATTGAAAGATAAGGCGCTGATTGATGAGAAAATTGAACAAGCGTTGATCGCGACAGATGAAACTCAGCGTCAAACACTTTACCGCGATGTCATTACTCGCTTACACCGCGAAGCCGTTTATTTGCCATTGACTTGGGTGAGAATGTACGTGGTCGCCAACCCTAAGCTTGGCCAAATTCCATTTAACCCGATACCGAGTGAGATTCCTTTTGAACGCATCACTCCAGAGGAAGCTCTCTGATGCGCAGATTTGTTCTACATCGACTACTGACACTGATTCCTATCGTATTGTGCGCATCCGTGATTATCTTCTTTATGCTACGTCTTGGACCTAGCGATCCCGCCATGGATTATTTACGCCTGTCTGGACTGCCGCCAACAGATGCATTGTTAAACAGCACCAGAGAGATGTTAGGACTCAACCAACCCTTGTGGGTTCAGTATGGTGTTTGGGTCAAAAAAGCATTGTGCTTAGATTTTGGTGTCTCCTATACCACTGGGCGTGCGGTATTACCTGAGTTATTGCATTTTATTCCTGCCACGTTACTGCTCGCAGGAACCGCATTAGTGATGATCTTGCTGCTGTCCATTCCGATGGGAATCATGGCGGCGCGCTGGCGAAATCGCCTGCCCGACCATCTGGCACGCCTAGTAATGTTTATTGGTGTCAGCATTCCCAATTTTTGGTTGGCTTTTTTGCTGGTCATTCTTTTTTCAATCCACCTACATTGGTTACCCCCATTAGGCTATGGCACGTTATCTCACCTGTGGATGCCCGCTTTTTCAATCGCGTTTATGTCCCTCTCGATCAATGCTCGATTGATTCGTACCAACATGCTGGAAATTGCCACACAAAGGCATGTGGTGTGGGCCAGACTGCGCGGCGTAAATGAACGTCGTATCGAGTTATCGCATATCTTGCGAAACGCTCTATTGCCGGTCGTTACCTCTCTTGGTATGCATATTGGTGAATTGATTGGCGGGACGCTCGTCGTAGAAAGTATTTTTGGATGGCCAGGCGTTGGTCGTTACGCTGTCACGGCAGTCTTCAATCGCGACTACCCAGTAATTCAATGCGTCACACTGGTTATGGTCGTCATCTATGTGCTTTGTAATCTTTTGGTCGACATTGCTTGTGCGGCCCTTGACCCTCGCGTTAGAAAATCTACCTTGGAGAGCCATGCATGAACGGTTTCTTTCAACATCGACTCAATACTGTGTCACTGATTCTGGTCGCAATGATCATTGGTATTGCTTTGTTTGGTCCCTACTGGCTCAGTTGGGATCCAAACACTATCGATTTGAGTCAACGCCTTATGGCTCCCTCAGACGCTCATTGGCTTGGAACCGATCATCTCGGTCGAGACATGCTCACGCGACTCATCATTGGCAGTCGAGTCTCTTTAAGTGCCGTCGCCACTGCGATTGGCTGCATTCTACTGGTCGGCATCACGATTGGCGCTTTGGCCGGCTTAATGGGTGGCAAAGTCGATACTCTGCTGATGAGAATAACGGATGTTTTTCTCACCTTTCCAACATTAGTTCTCGCCCTTTTTATGGTTGCGATACTCGGTACCGGTATTACCAATGTGATTTTCGCCATCGTTTTCTCTCACTGGGCATGGTACGCACGAATGGTACGCTCTATTGTGATATCGATGAAAACCCGAGAATTTATCCTCGCGGCACGTATGTCTGGTAACCATGGTATTGCTCTGTTTAAAGAACATTTTATCGTGCCTATTATTTCCCAACTGGGCGTACTTGCCACTATGGATATTGGTCACATGATGCTGCACATTGCTGGTATGTCGTTTTTGGGGCTAGGTGTTAAAGCACCAACCCCAGAATGGGGGGTGATGATCAGCGATGCGCGGCAATATATTTGGACAGAACCTTCATTGATGATTTGGCCAGGCTTGGCGCTCTTTATTTGCGTTATCGCATTTAACTGGCTAGGTGACGCACTGCGTGACCACTTAGACCCTTTTTTGCAATCGGAGCACTGTCACTAATGGTTATGCAGCTCACCATAGAAAATTTATCCGTTAATTCCGGCAGTAAACCACTGGTGTCGCACCTTTCGCTTACCATTAATAGCGGTGAAATCCTCGCCCTGATTGGTGCTAGTGGCTCGGGAAAATCCATCACTTGCACTGCGTCACAAGGAGTGCTGCCACATGGTTTAACTCAAACCAGTGGTCGACTGCTGATTAACGGTAACCCAATACCTGCGGAACAAGTACGCGGTCGCTATGTATCAACCATCATGCAAAATCCCCGTAGCGCCTTTAATCCAGTACACACCATGTGGCAGCATGCCTTAGAAACGCTCAGCGCGGCTCACGGAACCACACCAAGTAATGCGAAAGAGCAAGTGACTCAACAGATGCAAAACGCAGGTCTTACTGATGTGAGTTCCGTTTTAAAACTCTATCCACATGAGATGAGTGGCGGGATGCTACAACGCATGATGATCGCATTAGTGATGCTCAGTAATAGTCCATTTCTATTTGCCGATGAACCAACCACCGACCTCGACTTAGTGATGCAAGCCAGCATACTTAACCTGCTTGAATCCTTAGTAAAAAGTCATCGCTTAGGCATGCTATTGGTTACCCACGATATGGGAGTTGTAGCGCGTATGGCTCAGCGAGTAATGGTGATGGATCGGGGACAAATCGTTGAACGAGCCGATATCTCCGAACTGTTTACTCATCCCAAACACCCCATTACTCGCGAACTTATCAGCGCCCACCTCGCTCTTTATGGCCTGTCTCTTTCTGATTTGGAACCAACATTATGATTTTGTTAACTACTTATCATCTTTCCCACGGTTATAAACGCTTTTCGTTATTCCATCGGCAAACCTATCGTGAGGTATTAAAAGACATTACGTTAAACATCCATAGCGGAGAATCCGTTGCACTCATTGGTCAAAGTGGCTGTGG
Organism: Vibrio tritonius; assembly: GCF_001547935.1. NCBI lineage: Bacteria > Pseudomonadati > Pseudomonadota > Gammaproteobacteria > Vibrionales > Vibrionaceae > Vibrio > Vibrio tritonius. The sequence goes on along the minus strand of NZ_AP014635.1, from coordinate 1,432,579 downwards.
AAAAAGTACCTTTGCCAAAACCTTATGCGGATTAGAAATCCCCACGGTGGGAGAAGTGGTATTTCGTGGCCGCACCACGAAACAGATGAATCAACGACAACGTCAAGAGATGCGTCGTCATATACAAATGGTGTTTCAAGACTCTGTAAGCGCTGTCAATCCACGTAAAACCATTCGTGATATCATCAGTGAACCACTGCGCCATTTGGCAGATATGAATAAAGAACAGCAAGACGCTCGCATTTCTGAGCTACTGCTGAGTTTAGACCTAAAGCCCAGTGATATGAATAAAAGGCCATCACAAATGAGCGGTGGACAATTGCAGCGCGTATGTATTGCTCGCGCCCTCGCCTTACAGCCTGAACTAGTCATTCTCGATGAAGCACTGTCAAATCTGGATTTAGTCCTACAAATTCAGCTTATTGAACTATTGAAAAAAATCCAACAAAAAACAGGCACAGCATGGCTGCTTGTTACTCATGATTTGCGCATTGCCCAACGCTTTTGCGAGCGAATTTTGGTGATGGATAACGGAGAAATTGTAGAAGAGTGCAAACCTGGCACAACAACGGTTTTCGAGCACCCAGCCTCAATTCGCCTTAAAGAAGCTATTTTGCCACCACTCCCCACCATGGTTACTCAAGCTTAGGAAACAAATGATGCAACGAATTACGATTACGATGGATGATGAACTTGCAACCTACTTGGACGACTACATTGCGCAAAAGTCTTACGCTAGTCGGTCAGAAGCGGTACGAGATTTAGTCCGCGATGCATTGGTGAATCACCATGAACAGCCCGATGAACCGCGCTGCTTTGGCATACTGTCATACCTCTATGAGCATAACACCCGAGAACTGGCTCGCCGTTTAACCGAAAGCCAACACCATCATCATGACCTTTCGGTCTCTACTCTGCACATGCATGTTAACGAAACAGACTGTTTAGAAGTCAGTATCCTCAAAGGGTTACGACACGAATTAGAACAATTTGCAGACAGCGTGACCTCTCAGAGAGGTGTAAACCATGGGCACCTTCAATTGATACCAGCACCTGCTTCCGATATCAATGACGACAAGAATAACAATCAGCACAATAACAAATAATTGGACAAGGTTGTTCCCTCAACTCTCTCCGTTCGTGAATAGAGGCATTTCTCGACGCTCAGGCATCGTTAAACCGAAAACGGTGAGAGAATAAAATAAGAAAAGCAGGTGATCCGCACATAAAAAAGCAAATCAACTTAAGTCTAATTGTCGATAACATCGTCAATTGGCACCAAATGAGCAGCAAATAAGCGTACTGATAAGTCTCAAATTTTGTCCTATTGCACTCATTTGGATATATCTTGGTCGGAGTCACGAAAAATTCGCTAATATATCTCGCTATTCCCCCAAAGACGAGTATAGTAAAACAAGATATTTAATTCGCTGTGGTTATAGACAACCCTACTTTACTCTGTCTCACCACATCTGAGTTGTTGCTTACTAGGAGTCATTAACTCCTAAACAAGTACCCTCAGTTCACGCAATACAATATCGATACATATGTTTTTTAGGATGTCAAAATAGAGGTTAGCATGTCAGAGAAAGTGACAGGTTCAGTTAAATGGTTTAACGAAACAAAAGGATTTGGTTTTATTGCACAAGACAATGGCGGGAAAGATGTATTTGTACACTTCCGTGCTATTACTGGCGAAGGCTTCAAAACTCTTACTGAAGGCCAAAAAGTCAGCTTTGTTGTAGAAGATGGCCCTAAAGGTCTTCAAGCCAGCCAAGTCACTCCGCTGTAAGCTGCAACCGAAATCGATTTCTTAGGGCCGGTTTATAGAACCGGCCCTTTTATTTTTCAGTTTGCGCCCCACAAGCATGAGCAGACAGTTGCTGTGATTAGTATTAGTTAGCGTATCCGCTCCCCAAGGCACTAAAAGGCAATTTCAACTCCATCTCTGGTACCTGTTTCCCAATCCATGCGGGGAAGGTATTACTATTAGGTCCAGGAAATAATGTGTATTCATTGGCCCAAGGATAACGTTCAACCGCAGCTTCAATTTTGGGAATCAATTGACTGGCAAGCTTGCCTTGAATCGACAATATCTTCTTCGGCCGTGAACCATACCAATATCTGTCCGGAGTGGTAGTTTGATAGTGATGTAGCGCAGGCAACCCTTGTTTTAGACGCCATCCAACCACTTCATAAACGGTATACTCGGCGGCATCCTTTGGCTTTACCGCTATCCAAGTATGAATCGCAAACCATCCACGCCAACTGTAGGCATCTGCGCCATAGACTTCGACAATTGCTTGACGATATACGCTAGGATCGAGAGCAATGCCAGCCGGTTCTCGACTTGCATCGCGCCAACCGCCACTATCACTGCACGCGGTTAAACTCACCATTAAGGCGAACGTCATTAAAGTGGACACCACTTTACTGATACTTCGTTGGTCCATACTCTCCCCCATACAGATACTTAGCCCGATTAGATCAAGTTACGACACGACTTTACTGGTTAGTCTAGACGGCACCAGCTTGCTGGCGCTGCATTTTTATCCAAAAGGATTGTTGGCAGCGATTGGTAAACGACTTTTGCGTGGGAACAATAGTCTCTGCTTGAGGCTGTGTTGCTACTTGGTATTTCAACCACACTTCTTCACACACTTGGTCACACTCAGTACGCTCTTCACTATCCATTTCACTCTGTTTAGTAATGACAGCGCCATCAGAAAAACGAAAATATTGCTCAGCAGCACTTAGTGATTCGTCGACCTGTTCAATCACAGGCACCGAACTGCCCACAATCACTTTTGCCGATGCTAAACCTTCAATTGCAGCAACGTATTCCACCAGCGACATAACTTATTTACCTTTGCTTATTTCTCGAATATATCCTAACAATACCAGCCAGCATAACCAAACCAGAGCTGACAAATGACTGGCTCTAGTTTTAGCTCTTCTCAAAATAAAAACCCACCTAATATTAAGGTGGGCTATCAATTACTTGAGAACGTCCATGATGAGGTAACCGTTATAACCAATATAGAACAGCAGCAAAATAGCCCCTTCAAATCGATTAATGCGGCCTTTTTTACCTTTAAAGCTTATCGCAGTAATAAACAACACAACCGTTGTGACCATCATGGTCATCCAGTCGCGCCAGAAAATTTCACTGCCAATATTCTCCATCGGCTTAATTGCAGCAGCAATACCAATCACCGCCAAGATGTTAAACATGTTAGAACCAATCACATTGCCTAATGCAATATCGTGCTCGCCTTTGCGCGCCGCAATCACGGTAGCCGCAAGCTCAGGTAATGAGGTACCTAGTGCCACAACGGTAAGGCCAATGATCAAATCGCTGATGCCAAGCGCATGAGCCACGTCCACCGCTCCCCAAACTAATAAACGAGAGCTACCAATCAGAAGCGCTAAGCTTACCGCTAACCAAACACCCGCCACTTTAAGTGACATGGTATTGGTTTTTAGATCTTCTACCGTATCTGCTTCCATTGCATCGCCTTTATTTTTCATTCCACTGTAAATGGACCAAAAAATAACCACAAAGAAACCAATCAGTAATGCCCATGCTTCAAGTTGCGACAATGTGTGGTTCCACAGCATTGCACCCAGTACTAACACCACTACCATTAACAATGGCAATTCTTTAGTCACTATTTTTGATTGTACTGTCAGTGGCGCGATAATGGCGGCAAAACCAAGAACTAAACTGATATTGACGACGTTTGACCCCAGAGCATTCCCTAACGCAAGTGCTGGTGATCCTTCTAAAGCCGCCATGGCTGATACCACCATTTCTGGTGCAGACGTACCAAACCCGACGATCAACATACCGATCAATAGCGGTGGCATACCAGCGTGGAAAGCAGTTGCAGAAGCGCTTTCTACAAATTTATCCGCACTCCAAACCAATAAAACAAAACCAATAATGATGGCGAGTATTGCAGTTAACATTGCTCATTTCTCTTAGAAAAGTGACTCGTCACCTAATGTTAAAAACATTAAGCACAGTAAGTTTAGAAGGTGTCAGTGAGAGAAAGGCAACATCAGTTAAAGAAGCTTTGACTAGAGAAGCATTTCGGTTGTAGCACTGTAGACACATTCCTTGGGTAGGACTTCAACTTATAGCAGATACCCTAACCCCTACCCGTGTTAGAACATCTGCTTAAGTCTTGCCAAACCAGAGGAATGTAACCACCACAAGCGTATAGCTCGGAGACTGTTGATGGTTACTCTTTATCTCTTACCACGCTGATGCACGATAAGCAGATAAAGAAGGCTACTCCCTTAAGCGAAACGGATTATAGAGAAGGCCATGAGAGATTACAATCCTGTATCTCTACTTGAAACAAAATGAAATGTGCATGGGTGAAAATGACATAATCAACAAGATGCATTTCACCGCTGTAACTGAAGTTGCTTTAGATACCCTGTTGGCGTCGCCCCAGTCACTGCTTTAAATTTAGAACTGAAGTAGTTACTGTCGGTGTAACCACAATTGAACGCGACTTCCGTGACACTCTCTCCGAGAGCCAATTCACGCATTGCATGGCGAATACGCAAATGGTTAATGAACTTGTTGGTCGACAAGCCCGTAAGACGGGTAATTTCTTTGCCTAAGCTTTTCGCCGCAATAGAAAATTGCTCACAAACAGCACCAACAGAAAGGTCGGGCTCCATGTAGTGATTTGAAAGGTAAACAATTGCATTCATCATCGGAGAATTTTCAAGCATGCGTGCATCAAGTCGGTCAATACTCAAAAGCAACTGTTCAAACAGCAGTGTGATCATCACATCGCCATTTTTAAATCCTGTTTCTTGTTCTCGTTCAATGGATTGAGCCAACTGAAACAAGGGTTGAAATGCATCATGGGTGATAAAAAACTGGCGCGTCTGCTGCTCTAATTGCTCTATCACTTGTACACAGCGTTGGTTAATGTGCAGATCGCGTTTACTGTAAAGTACATTGACCAAATAAACGTCTTTATTGTCGGTAAACTGGTGATAGTCCTTTTCACTAATGCAACTCACACTGTTAGGGAGTAAAAGCGACTGCTTACCGTTAACGATATGAGTACCACTGCCGCTACTAACGAGCACTAACTCTGAAAAATCGTGACAATGTTCTGGATAATCCAATTGCGGTTGACGTGATAAAACACGAATGTTACCCGCGTTCCCCACATACTCTTCCGATGATAGAAATAGCATACCGTTTGCCTTATCAAGATCCTTTCGTCATTTTCCATATTTGACCTTGGGAAGATGCGATACTTCTCTCATCCTGAACGTCGTTGACATCAACAATTTGTCAGATTGTTAAACACATCACGAAGCAAACACAATGGGTAAAATTTAATCTATATTTCAATAAATTAAATAAAAAAGGCCACTCTAAAAATGACCTTTTACTTTGCTTAATTATTGTGTGTTTAGAGATTAAATTCGCGCTTTAAAATCTCCATATTTTCTCGGCTTACCCCTTGCGGTTCATAACCCGATGCCAAACACATGAGATACAGTTTTGCCCCTTTATTTGAAACATCAATATAGTCAAATGCTTGCAGGACATCGGCACCAGAAGCCGTCGCACCATGTTTTTCCCAAATCGCCACATCGTGGTCTAACAAGGCTTGTGTCGTACGGTCGGCTAACTCCTCGGAAGAAGGTAAACAATACGGAATCATCGCAATGCCTTTCGGTACAAACGCACGTACCTCTGGCAGCATCTTCCAGCAAGTGTAAGTAAATAAGTCACTGCTGGCAGAGATGTCTGGGTGGTGAGACAGAGCAATCAATTCTAACGGATGAGTATGCACAACCGATTTGTCCGCTGCACCCTGTGCACGCTTCGCTTCCAAGATTTTAATATGACTGATGAATTCCGATGTGGGTGCAAAATGTTGGCTCGCGTTTCCTCCCCAAAGAATCACGTAGCCATTTGCGTTTGCATTAATTTGCAACACACAACCAGCATAACTTGGATCGCGTAATTCACGAATTCGTTGCCCTGTCCCTTTAACAAAGTAGATGCGATGAGCAGCGCTTATTGGCAATTGCAGCGGTAACGCATGCTCTTCAAAGAGACTGATATCCACCGCAGGACCAAAGATATCCGTTAAATCAACCGAGATATTACCACCATTGCGTTCGGCCCACTCTTTTTGCCACAAGTACTGCGACACTTCTTGCACTTTGTCGATTTCATGTTGAACCGCTTGATTTAATGTAATCATTTTAAGTAAAAAACCTCTTTCAATGGTTTGCTAATTGGGGAATGATCGCTGTTGGTGGCCATAACATCTTGCATGTAATCCCACCATTCACGGCAAATTTCAGTCTCACTGACTGCTTCCCATTGCGCCTCGTTTTCAATTTCTACATAGCCAAACAATAAGTTCTGTTCAGCAAACAAATGAATGGAATAGTTATGTCCGCCATGGGCTTTGAGCACGTCTTTCATTCCTTGCCACAATTCGTTGTGGCGTTGCTCATAGATTTGATGGCAATCTGGGTTCACGTACATAACAAATGTTTTACGAATCATAATGTTCTCCTAAGCTGCCATACCTAAACCAACCACGTTGGCAGCACCAATAATCACCAGTAGGCCAGCAATCAAAATTCGCACTGGGCGAGTGCCTACACCTTTCCATTCCGCCATAATCAAGCCTATGACCCCACCGAACAGAACGTAACCAGACATATGCAACATCCAGTTGATGTAACCTAAACGTTCGGGTACTGAAGCTTCTCCCCAACCGTAGAAGAAAAACTGCAAATACCACATGATGCCACCCATCGCGGTGAACAGTAGGTTACGCGTCATCAGCGATTTACTGAGTGATAAGTCGTGGCGCACAGAAATTTCGCGGTTAGTAAAGATGTTGTAACCACAGAACAGGAAGTTAACGAGTGCCCCACCGCCCATGATGAAACCGTAAGCAGGCATTGCGACATAAAGGTAATTAATGCCTAATGCTTCCGATTGCGCTTTGATAGGACCTGCGGCATCGAGGCCAAAAGCAAATCCAGCGGAGAAAATGCCACAGATAATGGCTAACATGACGCCTTTACGTAAATTGAACTCTTGTGCTCGTTCACCAATAACTTTTTCTTTTTCATTGCCGGCATAAGTCACAATGGCAATCCCAACCAGCGCAATCGCGATACCTAGCATGGTCAAAGAGCCACCATGAGAGTGAACAAGCGCCCCAAGCTGACCGCGAATCAATGGCGGCAGCAATGTACCGACGGCGAGGTTCAAACCAATGGCAATCCCAATTCCCATCGATAAACCCAAGTAGCGCATGGTCAACCCATAAGTGATGTTACCAATGCCCCACATGGCGCCACAGAATATCAACATGGCGAATGTTGATATCGGAATATTTGAATAAAATGCACCAAGATCAGGCACTAACAACATAGTGACTAACCATGGCATGATGATCCATGAGAACAAACCACCGATTGACCACATCAATTCCCATGACCAACCTTGAACTTTTTTATATGGCGCATAGAAGGCCGCAGCGGAAGCTGCCCCAACTAAGTGCCAACCAATACCGGCGACAACAGACATACTATTTTCCTTATTATTTTGTAGGGTTTTATCCGTATTTCGGTCTCACTTTGAGCCGAAATACGGTGTTTCACGAAATAGCATTAACGAGCAGCGAGAACCGTCGCTTCGTAGTCTTTAACTAGGGGTAACCACTCTTGACCCACTGGGGCCCCATTTTTCCAACAGAAGTAATCCCACACCGCATTCCATGGCTGAGAATGGTTTTCTTCAAGGAGAGCTAAACGGGTGGTGTAATCAAAAGATTGCTCCGCACGTTTAAGTGTTGCTGTGGGTTCAAGTAGGGCTTTCAATAGCGCTTTTTGCGCGTTACGTGTGCCAATGACCCACGCAGCAATACGGTTAATCGACGCATCAAAGAAATCCAAACCGATTGACACTCGGTCTTGCAGTTGGTTACGCACGATTTCGCGCATAATGGCTTGAGTTTCATCATCGAAGGCCACGACGTGGTCGGAGTCCCAACGTACCGGACGAGTGACATGGAGTAACAAATGAGGAATGTAAAGTGAGCAAGCGGTGATTTTGTCACTGATCACCTCTGTAGGATGGAAGTGACCCGCATCAAGACATAGTGCCGTTCCGCGCGTTGCGGCATAGCCCATATAAAATTCGTTACTGCCGACGGTGTAGGCTTCAGCGCCAATACCAAACAGTTTGCTTTCCACCGCATCAATATGATATTTGGTGTCAAACTTTTCAGAGATGGCTTCATCCAACGCAGCCAGCAAACGCTGACGAGGAGCAAGACGGTCAAAGGTTTGATCTTTCATACCATCAGGAATCCAGATATTCATTACTGAAGGCGTGCCTAACTCTTTACCAAAGTAAGCGGAAATTTGGCGGCACACTTTGACATGATCAATCCAAAACTGACGTACTTTTTCGTCGGGATGTGAAAGGGTAAATCCATCATCCGCCAGCGGGTGTGAAAACAGAGTTGGGTTAAAATCCAAACCAATTTGCTGCTGTTTGGCCCATTCCACCCAAGACGCAAAATGTTTCGGCTCAAGTTGGTCACGTTCGACTTTTTCTTCACTATCGAGGTAAATCGCATGCAAATTAATGCGTTTTTTCCCAGGAATCATCGCAAACGCTTGTTCCATATCGGCACGCAGTTGCGCTGGTGTTTTGGCCGCACCAGGGAAATTACCCGTGGCTTGGATACCACCGCTAAGGGCCACATCTGGTGACTCAAAACCACGTACATCATCCCCTTGCCAACAGTGCATTGAGATAGGCGTTTGTGCTAGTTGAGCCATCGCAGCTTCGGTATCAACGCCGAGTTCTTGAAAGCGTGCTTGAGCAGCACGGTATGCCGATGTAATGTATTCTTCTTTCATGGTTTCACCTTGGTTCATTTCAGCAGTTGATACTGCATTTTGATTTGTTGTAATTGAGGGATAGCTGTTGGCTGATAACGCTTCACATCTGAACAGGCATCAATGATTTGCCGCCCTTCCTCCAAACACGAAATCACATCCAACGCGATAAGTTGATTAATCACATTGCCGAGCGCAGATGCTTCCGTTGGCTCCGTTGAAACCGGGATCGCACAAACATCAGCGCACAATTGATTGAGAAAAGCGTCCTGCGTACCACCACCGACAATACGCAGCTCTTGAATGGGCTTGCCAAGCACGTCGCTCAGCTGGGTAAGCGCATCACTATATGCCAGCGCTAAACTGTCATAGATACAGCGCACAATCTGAGCAAGAGTTTGTGGTGCAGCTAACTCACGCTGCTCGAACCATTGTTTGATCGCTTGCGTCATCGAAGCCGGATTGAGGAAAGCATCATCGTTTGGGTTGAGAATGAATTCGAAGGGCGTAGCTTGCTGTGCAAGTAACTTGATATCACTAAAAGTAAGGGACGGATTTTCCGCTTTAATTCGTTGAATAAGCCAAAGGCCCATGATGTTTTTTAATACACGATAGCGTCCATCCACTCCCCCTTCATTAGTGAGGTTGTAGCTAAATGCTTTCTCACTAACACATGGCGTTAGGCTTTCAATACCGATCAGCGACCAAGTACCCGAGCTTAAATAGGCGGTTTCACTGTTATGTAATGGAGTCGCTGCCACCGCTGAAGCAGTATCATGACTCGCTACAGAGCAGACTGGAATGGTCACATTACCTAGCTGATATTGCCCGATAAGACGATTGGGCATTTGCGGAGGGAGAAACCATTGTTCTTTAGCACCACAAGCATTGATAAGGTCTGAACTCCATGTTTTCTTCACACAATCAAGCAGTTGGCTGGTAGACGCGTTGGTATACTCGCAATGTTTAATCCCACATAACTTGTAGTTGAGGTAGTCGGGAATAAACAGCAAGGTATCGACCTTATCTAACCAGGATGGTTGACTATCAACGATCGCTTTGAGCTGATTAATGGTGTTAAAAGAGAGGAATTGGATACCACTGATCGCGTAAATCTCATTGGCACTAAGATGGTGTTGTAAAGCTGCGCCAACCCCTTGGGTGCGCGCATCTCGGTAGCTAACAAATTCACCAAGATGCGTACCGTATTGATCAAGCAGCACAAAATCCACGCCCCAAGTATCAATGCCTAAGGAGCTGACATTGGGATAAGTTGCGACGACTTTGTTAATCCCAACTTTAATCTCTTCAAGAATGGAGTAGAGGTCCCAGCAGCTGTGTCCCTCACGGGTCACTTGTTGATTAGGAAAGCGATGCGCTTCCTCTAAACTGATTTTGCCTTGGGAGAAGTGCCCTGCCATCACACGGCCGCTCGATGCTCCAAGGTCAATAGCTATCACGGTTTTCATTGGCGATAATCCTTATTCATCATGAAAGGTATTAAAGCCAATATCGCGTAAACAAAACTTAATAAAACGGCGTACCTCAGTCGCAAGCGACCTTTTTTTCTAAGATGGTTCGGTACTAGTTCAAAATTTCAAACATTCGCCATAACCGAAGAAGAATCGGTAAGAAATGAGGCGTAAAAATGCCTTATGAGGTGAGACTAAAAAGCCGATGCAAGGCACCGGCTTTGATATCAAACAACAGATTCATTTGCGTGTGCAAACGCTATTTTAGACGCGCAGCAACAGCGGCAACGCGTTCACCATACAGACGTGCGGTTTCTAAATCGCCAGCAGGAATGGCTTCATCACCAGCATCAGATGGAGACTGTACCAACACGCCAACGGACGCACCTAAGTTATTCACATCTTGGCGGGTTGCCGCTTGCGTATTTGATGGTGGCAAACCAAGGCTTACCCAAATACCACCGTGTTGTGAGGCAAGTGTCTGCAGTGCGATCAAGGTAACTTGCTTGTCTCCATTTAGGCTTGCACTGTTACTAAACCCACCAAAGACTTTATCTTTCCAACCCTGATTAAACCAAATTTTAGACGATGCATCAGCGAATTTTTTGAATTGCCATGGGTAGTTACCCATATAAGTTGGCGCACCAAAAATAATCGCATCAGCGGCATTTAACGTATCCCAATCGGCATCAGTAATGTCACCTTCTGCGCTGACCGCAATCAGTTTTGCGTTAGCACCTTTGGCAACAAACTCAGCCACTTTCTTGGTGTGACCATATCCTGAAAAATAAACAACGACGGTATTACTCATGTAAAGAACCCCTATTATTGTAAAAAACAGGCAGAGAATAGTTCGCTTCTTTCTCTAGCCAACACGTCACATACTAACTCTTAGTTAGCATACACAGCAATTACCTACAAAAAAGTGGGTAGCTCACCTTTTGGTAAGTTTACTCACTAGAATGAAGATGTTTACATCGGGATTTTATGCTGAAACGCTCGCTTTTATGCAGCTCAGGCTTAGAGATATGGTATAGTCGCCGCCAATTGCGACACCCTATTTTGTATTCACTCACATGGGTTCGATAACAGCGAAATAAACGCTAGCTATCAGCCGATGTGATTTCCGCTAACGCGGATATTACTTATTGAGCATGTTATGTCATTTGAACAACTTGGCTTAAGCCAAACCGTAATTCAAGCACTTAAAGCGCTGAACTACCCAAAACCAACTCGCATTCAGAATCAAGCCATTCCACCGATTCTAGCGGGCAAAAATGTGATTGCCGCGTCACAAACAGGTACAGGTAAAACCGGTGCCTATTTGTTACCCATCATCGAACGCTTACGCCAAGGAGAAACACAGCGCAAAAAACGAGTTCGTGCGCTGATTTTGGTTCCGACGCGTGAACTGGCGGTTCAGGTGGCGAAATCGATTGAAGATTACTGTCGCTATACCACTCTTAAAGGTATGGCTGCCTTCGGCGGTGTAGACGATAAAAGCCAAAAACAAGCTTTAATCGAAGGTCGCGATATTTTGGTGGCAACCCCTGGGCGTTTACTTGACTTATATGGCCAACATGCTGTCCATTTTGAAGAAATTGAAACCGTGGTTCTTGATGAAGCAGACCGAATGCTCGATATGGGCTTTATCGACGACATCAACAAAATTTTGGACCGCTTACCAGAAGAAATACAACAGTTGCTCTTTTCAGCAACACTGTCTAATAAGGTGCGAGACTTAGCCCGCTCAGCGGTACATGATGCACACGAAATCAGCATTGCGGCGAAAGATGCTTCCAAAGCCAACATCGAGCAGTGGATCATTACTGTAGATAAAGACACCAAATCGGCTCTACTGAGTCATCTCATTAAAGAAAACCAATGGAAACAAGCGTTAATTTTCATTGAAACCAAACACGGTGCGGCCAAGCTATCCGATCAGTTAGCCAAACGCGGTATTCATGCCGAAGCGTTTCACAGCGGACGTAGTCAAGCAGTACGTAATCAATTGCTAGAACAGTTTAAAGCTGGTGAGATAGCCTATCTGATCGCGACTGGCGTAGGTGCACGTGGTATCGACATCGACCAACTCGAACGTGTCATAAACTACGATTTACCATTCCCTGCTGATGAGTATATCCACCGCATCGGTCGAACTGGACGAGCAGACGCCAAAGGTGAAGCCATTTCTTTGGTTTCTAAAGATAACTTTAAAAATCTTTGTATGATTGAAAGTCGTCTTGGTCATCTTTTAGAACGCCGAGAAGTGGCAGGTTTTACACCGAAAAAACCCGTACCGATTTCCATTTTGAATTACGTCCCTAAAAATAAACGTCCAAAGAAAGACGCAGAATAACCTTCTCGCCAACAGCTCCGTACTGAGCTGTTGGCATATAATACTGCCACCATTTTTCTCTTTTTTTCCTCCGCCTCAGTTGCAACAGGGTAAAAAACTCTGTGAACAATAAATAGGCAAACTCTTGAATTCTGATTTATGGTTAAAATTTAGATAATTAAACCAATAATTAATTTATAATTAGAATAAACCACTGCTTTTTATTAAAAAACAGGTTATTGCGGGAAGGGATGTTTTTTTATCATAGAGAATCTAACTAGGTTACTTATATGACCATATATTCTGAAAGTAGTAGTATCTTCCGCATTAAATTTCACAATTAGCGGTATATCAGTGAAAGAGTCTCAAGAAACAACCAACTTTAGCATATCCAAAAACCCATCTAGCACTTGGACAAAGCACGACACGCACTGGCTGTTAAGCCTGTTTGGTACTGCCGTAGGTGCAGGTATTCTCTTTTTACCTATTAACCTTGGCATCGGTGGATTTTGGCCATTAATCATTATGGCAATTCTTGCCTTACCAATGACCTACTTAGCGCATCGCGGTCTGGCCCGTTTTGTGTTGTCATCAAAGCAAGAACCAACCGACTTTACAGACGTAGTTGATGAGCACTTTGGTCCTAAAGCAGGACGCTTGATCTCGTGGTTGTACTTCTTGTCAATTTTCCCAATTCTTCTTATTTATGGTGTTGGGCTAACCAATACGGTAGACAGCTTTTTAGTCAACCAGGCTGGCTTTGCCTCACCTGAGCGTTGGTTACTCTCTGGTTCAATGATTTTTGTTCTGATCGCCATTATGCTTGGTGGGGAAAAATTAATGCTACGCGCTTTTGCCGCCATGGTGTATCCATTAGCAGCCACCCTGCTCGCGTTGTCTTTCTATCTTATCCCGTACTGGCAAGCGCCGAATTTATCCGTACCCGCATGGTCTGATTTCGGCCGCACAGTTTGGCTGGCAATCCCTGTAGTGGTCTTCTCATTTAGCCACGCTGCAGCCATTTCCAGCTTCGCCAACACTCAACGTCGTCACTATCATCATGAAGCGGTTGAAAAGTCAGAACGAATTCTACGTAATACCAGCGTGTTACTGATTATCTTCGTGTTGTTGTTCGTTTTTTCTTGTGTATTCTCTCTTACTCCAGCACAGCTTGCGCAAGCAAAAGATCAAAATATCTCGGTATTAACCTATCTTGCAAATGTCACCGATAACCCGTTTATCGCAAGCCTAGGTCCATTGGTCGCGTTTGTTGCGATTACTTCCTCTTTCTTGGGGCATTTTTTGGGCGCACGTGAAAGCATTAATGGTCTTTTATCCAAACACTTAAAATTGCAACCTAAACAGGCAGATAAACTGGGTATTGCTATTTTGTTTGTCTCTATTTGGATTGCAGCCGTCATGAACCCGAGTATTTTAGGAATGATGGAAGCGTTATCAGGTCCTGTGATTGCGATGATACTCTTTTTGATGCCAATGCTAGCAGTATTTAAAGTACCGGCATTGAATCGATACCGCTCAGATATCAGCACCTATTTTATCCTGCTTACAGGCGCCTTAGCTGTCTCTGCAATTTTGTATAATCTACTGTTTTAACACCTTCAAACTATGCCGATTTTCTGAATGTGAAGAAAATCGGCATACATAAAAAGTACAATCATCCGCACAATTTCGTTTCGTAGCCAACAAAAAGTATTGTGACATTTGGCATCTCGTGTTATCAATTTGTAATGCAACTCATGGTATAACGTTATTATGCAGTGCTTTTTAATGCATTAAACTGGTGCGTTAGTGTTGATAAAATCACCATCTTGGTGAGACATTCACCGTTATTGAGGTCCTTATCGACTAAAATTTCATCTGACATTTCCCATTTTCCAGTGTGTTAGCTCAAATTTAGGCGTATTACGCATTAGAAAATATACTCCTTCCCTTGTGTTGACCTTCCCTAGTGACAGATCTAACTTTGATCTACCCGTTGCAAAAAACTAGGAGGTTAATGAAATGAAACGCGCCAGCAAAACCTATCGCTTACAAATGATCAAAGAAGTAGCAACCCGTAACCAAACGCCACATACCGATCCCATGGCGGATTATATTTTTAATATCATGGCTAACCCTGAAGCTCGAGTTCAACATGCTGAGCCCAAAGTGCAATTTGCTGGAGTACATTTTGACGAAAAAGTCGGTGGTTGGGTGAGTGACCGCTGGAATCCTGCTGAGTAATTAATCATATGACCGCCATGTAATAATGGCGGTCTCCATTTCCCTATTGTTCCCTTTCTAAAACGCAATTAGCGTAAAGTTTGATGCTCGCCCAAAAATTTAAAATAACTCTTGTTGTGGGCTCTCTGATTGATGAGTTTTCTCGGGCTGAGCCTGACTTTGTGATATTTTACGGCGATAACGTTGTTTGCATAACTTGATAACATGCAGTTGCTGAGCTGGGGACATAGTTAGCCAATTGAACCGCTCATCGCGCTTACGCATACAGCCTTGGCAATAGCCCTTTTCATCGACGGTACAGACACCGACACAAGGGCTTGGGACTGTAAAAAATTCTAACTGTTCCATAATGTTATCTGCTCAAAGGTCATCAATTACTGACGAATGTCTGAATAACACCAGCGTAACGTCATGATAAAAGCAAACCATAACGATACACTGACAAACTATCTGACTAAGTGCATATACTGGTCACACTGCCTGAATTTGGAGTAATTTACTATGAAGCTTAGTTCAAAATCATTGCTAGCCGCAACGGCCTGTGCACTTGTTTTGAGTGGTTGTGCCAATCACGGCGATGCCCCTATCACCGAGAAAGATCTTGAAGGCCACCGTTGGCAACTAGTAAAGGTGGACGACCAAGCGGTTAAACCAAGCCCTCGCGATACCAAACCATTTCTCCAATTTGGTGAGAAAATGATGGCAAGTGGCAACGCCGGCTGTAATGATTTCTTCGGCCAAGGCGAACTCAAAAAGAAAAATAAATTCCGCATTGAAAAAATGTCAATGACCATGAAAATGTGTATTGGCGACGTCATGGATAATGAGTTTTTGGTTCAGCAAAGCCTAGGGGATTGGAATCATATGACGTTAAAAGAGAACATTCTTACTCTTAAAAACGACGTTCACACTTTGGAATTCCAAGAAGTTGCTCAAAAGTAATATCTAAAACCTTAATCCTCTTAAATAAAAAGCAGCCTAGAGCTGCTTTTTTAATCTACCTCTCATTTATATGCTCCCACCTGCGTAAATATCGTGCTATAGCGCATACTTCAAGCAGCAGCTTATGAACCTCTCCCTCTGGACGTTTTTTTGCTAATTTCATGTATACGATGAATTAAAACGATTTCCACCCACCACAAGGAGTTGCTATGTGGGGCAAGATCCGAACAATCTATTTATCTTTGATGTTGCTATTCACTCTTCCCGCACATGCGCAAACTTGGAGTGAAATAACAGAGAACGCCCAAGGTCAAGTCGTCGATTTTTATCTTCCAGCAGGAAGCTCTGATGCAATCAACTATCTAAAATGGAGCGCATCAATTTTGCATACTCGCTATCAAATAGTTTTGCGTATTCATCCTATTCATGACTTTAATGCCGTTATTCAAGATCTTTCCGCCCCCTTGAAGGCAAAAGCAGATGTATTTTGGCTCAGTGGATCTTCATTCGCGCACTTACGCAACAACGCTATGCTGTATGGACCATTCGTAGAACAGTTACCTAACTGGAGTTATGTCGATCAATCTTTACCAATAGAACAAGATGCAGCTTTAACAACTTTAGGTTTAGAAGCACCATGGGGAATGGGTCAATTGGCTTATATTTACGACAGTAAACGGCTCTATAATCCCCCGCAAAACTACCATGAACTGCTGAGTTATGCGCGTGCATTTCCCGGCAGAATTGCTTATCCGAGTCCCAAGCAGTTTTTAGGAACCCAATTTCTGCAAGCGTTGCTGATTGAACTTACCAATAACAACCCCGCGTTACAACAGCCTGTTAACGATGCAGACTTTGCCGCGCTAACTGCACCTCTATGGCGTTATTTAGACGATTTGCACCCTTATTTATGGCGACAAGGAAAAGTGTTTCCTACCAGTGCCACAGCAATGATGAAGATGCTAGCGCAAAATAAAATTGACCTAATTCCAACTTTTAATACCAATATGCTGTACGACGCGCAATCGAAAGGACATTTGCCACTGAGCACTAAAGTTTACTCCATGGACAGAGGCGCGCTCACGGTTATCCATTACTTAGCCATCCCATCAGCGGCACAAGCAAAAGAAGGCGCTTTGGTCACGATTAATTTTCTACTTAGCCCAGAAGCACAAAGCCGCAAGGGGATGATCAGTGTATGGGGCGACCTTTCAATACTGCGCAGCGAGTCACTTACTGGTGCAGTCAAACACGTATCCACCTACTATCCGATCACGGCTCCAGACCCCTCTTGGGCAAGAGCACTAAATGAAGCATGGATAAAACGGTATATCCCCAAGTAACCTCAAGTTGCTGTTTAAGCGTTGATCCCCAGCGTAGCGATAGATAGTGATTGGTCTAAGGGAACGACCATAAGAAAGCGCCGACTCTACAGTAGAATCGGCGTTTTTTATCGTCGTATTTTTATACTATACCCAAGTAACCTCAAGATGCTGTTTCAGCGAGAATGTATTGGTCGGCGCAACTGCCGTTTCCGCTTAGCGGCTAAACAGCAATACTTTTAACGCAGCCTGATCATCAATATCAGCGAACTCAACTGGATTGTCTAATCGACGACGGAATGTTAACTCTGGCGCTTGTTCGGCCATGCCATCAATAAGAAAATCTTCTCGAACCGCAGGTGAGTTGACGCACGCTAACACCTCCCCTTGTTCACTGAGTAAATCGGGTAAACGGCGTAAAATCTTTTGATAATCCTTAGTGAGTGCAAAACTGCCCTTTTGAAACGATGGTGGGTCGATAATGATCAAATCATAAGGGCCGCTTTTCTTAATTTTGCCCCACGATTTGAAAATATCGTGTGCCCAAAATTTCACTTGATTCAGGTTATGATCATTAAGACGATGATTCTCTCGTCCTTTTGACAACGACGCTTTCGCCATATCAACATTGATCACTTGGTCCGCCCCACCAGCAATCGCCGCAACAGAAAAACCACAAGTGTACGAAAATAAGTTAAGAACATTTTTCTGTTTGGCATGCTCTTGAACCCATTGACGACCCAAGCGCATGTCTAAAAACAGGCCCATATTTTGGTTACGGCCCAAATCAAGTTGGTATTGCAAACCGTTTTCCACCACAACAGGGCGAGACTCTAGTTCTCCCACGACCACCTGCGCTGGCGCACCATCGGCATAACGATGTTGAACCGTCATTGACGTGCCTTGCACCGTCTGCCACTGCTCGCTCTCACTCAATGACACTAAGCCCATGACGAGCGCTTGCATAAACTCATCATCAACAGGTTTAAACAAGTTGACGACCAATTGCCCACCTAACCAATCACAGGTTAATTGCTCTAACCCCGGCCATTGGCGACCACGACCATGAAATAGACGTCTCACTTCATCAGTCATTGTGGCAAGCTGCTGAGTAACATGGCTGAAAAAAGCAGGTAATGCGCTGACCTGCATTCCGGCATCAGTAGAGGAAAGATCCTGCATAAAGGGTCCTTATTTTGAAAATACTTTTAACGTTGGCCAATTAAGTTCCCAAGGCGATAACCATGCATCAATTCCTTGGCTCACTGTCGATTCCTGCCATTTACTACCGCACGCGGTGAATTGCCTTGGATCACAAACAAAAGAGAGCGTCTCTCCTTGGTAATCAAAACGCATCGCGAATGCGTGTAAGTAACCACGGTCAGCTTGGCTCGTTGGGTTATAAATTGGGTCGCCCAAAATCGCTGACCCCACGGATTTGAGGGCCACTCGAATCTGATGCGTTTTACCGGTATAGGGCTTACAAATAAACAGTCGTTCACCAGGTTCGCCAGCCGCAGAGAGAAATTGCGTGATGGCTGGATTATTCTGCGTTGTGACAAGCTTCCACGCAGAACGGCGCGACCGTTCCATATCGCCACTGACCAATCCTTGCTTTTTCTTCGGTTTTTTACTGCCAATGGCCAAATAAAACTTCTGCATTGCACGTTGTGCAAACAAGCCAGAAAGCAAACTGGCCGCTTCTGCACTGCGCGCCAGCAGTAACAATCCAGAGGTCATCTTATCGAGTCGATGTACGAGGTAAAGATGTTCATCTCCCGTAGCTGCGGCCACTTCTTGCAACAACATTACATCGCCATCGTCTTTATGAACGGAGACGTTTGGATGTTTGTTGATTAACACAAAATCCGCATGAGTGTAGACGATATCAAACATAAGACCTCTCTGTAATAGGCTGCCAATTATACCTATGTCGCCTAAAAGGTCAGTAAGTCAGCCATAAAAAAAGCTGCCTCATCGGCAGCTTTTTCTCTTTAATGCGCAGTTCTTAAGCAAAGAACACAAGCAACATTAAAATTGGACAAACCACGCGCACATACCATGGCCATATTTTCCAGAACCAACCCTGCTCAATATCAGGACAACCTTGTTTTAACTCGCCAAGGATTTGGTTACGGTTCCAGATCCAGCCCACAATCAACGTAATCAAGAGGGCGATGATAGGTTGTGAATAAACCGTGGTAAAGGTAACAACTAAACCAAATAAATCAGAGAAATTAACAACGACGATAGCTGAAACTAAGGTAATCAAACCACCAATCAATAATACCGCTTTGTTACGACTCAGTTTTAGCTCCTCTGTCGCACATGACACTGGCACTTCTAACATTGAAATGGATGAAGTTAGCGCAGCAATGATCATCAGTAAGAAGAAAATCGCACCAACCAATGCACCGACAATCCCCATGGTATTGAACATGGCAGGCAGTACATCAAACACCAATGTATCCGAGTTAAGCAGTGCTCCAGTATCAGAAAAAATTTGCACGCCATTCTGTTTTGCTACGAACATAGCAGGTAATACCATCAAACCTGCGGTGAAAGCCACACCGGTATCAATCAACGCAACTTGAGCAGCCGTTTTAGGAATATTGGCGTCTTTCTTTAAATAAGAGCCGTACGTTGTCATAACGCACACCCCGAGCGAAAGAGAGAAGAACGCTTGTCCCATGGCGCTTACACACAATTCTGGCGTTAGGTGCGATAAGTCTGGGATGAGATACATCTTCAAACCTTCCATCGCTCCATCTTGCGTAAATATATACGCCGTTAGGACGAAAAAGAGAATGAACAACAATGGCATTAACCGAGTTGACCATTTCTCGATACCATCAGCCACCCCATTACGTACCACGTACATGGTAAGTAACATAAAGGTCACCATAAGAATCAAGTTACGCGAAGTACTAAAGGTAGTTAACCAATGACTGTGGTCGTGAATACCAAACAAATTCATTCCGCTATCTGCAAACGACCCCATCAGCCAACCGGCAACAATCGCGTAGAAGCTCAAAATAAGTGATACCACCACTAGGCCAACAATACCCAGTAAAATTGCGCCGAGTTGTCCCTTCGGCCAGCCGGCACGAAACGAACGAATCGCATTAGATTGTCCATAACGCCCAATGGTCATCTCTGCCACTAACATAGGATAAGCAAGCAAAAACACCATGCATAAGTAGACAATCAAAAAGACCGCCCCACCATTACTTGCTGCTTGCGTTGGGAACCCCCAAACGTTACCCAAACCGACTGCCGACCCAGCAGCCGCCATGATAAATCCAAATCTCGAACTAAATTGGCTTCTTGAACTACTCGCCATATGTGTATACCAAATATGTTGTGTGGAATGGTGTGCCAAAATTTTATGTGTATATTTTTATTTACACCTTTTAAAAAGTGAAGTGGCACCGTTAATATGGCAAGTAGACCAGTTAGCCGCTAAAATTGGAAGCCCGAACAGTGTAAATTCCTGCATTAGCCGCGCTTTTAATGTTTAAGTGCTGTTTTTTTGCTCATATCATGCATTACCCTCTCGCCATTTCCCCATTTCAACCATAATTGTCTACACCTCTTTCGTGCGAATATAACGAGTGATAATCACGCTAATAACACGCATCTAAACACTATTGAATGCGTTCCCAATCAAAATATTTACTGGAAAAAACAAAGTTTGTATAAGAATGGTAAGAAAACATGGCAGCGCTCTTCCTATGCTTACGCATTCGCTTTACTATCACAGAGTTGAACACTTTCAGAACAGTGACGCATGGAACAGATTTATCACATACTTACTTTAGTTGGCATTGGAATATACTGGCTGTTAGTGGCTGGGGTAACTTTGCGAGTGGTACTAAAACGCAAGGCCGTCAGTGTTTCTCTCTCATGGTTGATGATTATCTACATCATTCCTATCGTGGGCGTGCTCTGTTACTTCTTATTTGGCGAACTGAACCTCGGAAGAAAACGTGCTGAGCGAGCAAAAGTCATGTTCGCACCTTTTGAGCAATGGTTTCGCTCCCTTATGGATTGCCAAGCGCATAATCCACAAGGTATGGGTGCTCACATCACTAAAATAGATGAGTTGTGTAACCATCGAATGGGCATCCCAGCATTAAGCGGTAACACTCTGACTCTGCAGAATTCGCCTAGTGATATTCTCAATTCCGTCATCAAAGATATTGAATCGGCACAAACGAGTATTTACATGGTGTTTTATATCTGGCACCCCGGTGGACTTACTGATGCAGTGGCATCGGCATTAATCCGTGCCGCTAGACGAGGTGTGGAGGTAAAGCTACTTCTCGATTCCGCAGGCAGTGCTCGCTTCTTTCGTAGTCACTGGGTCAATATGATGCGTGAGGCAGATATTCACTTAGTCGAAGTCATGCATGTCAACGTATTGCGCATTTTCTTAAATCGATTGGATCTACGTCAGCACAGAAAAATCATTGTGATTGATGAAAAAATTGCGTATACAGGGTCAATGAATATGGTCGACCCTGCCTACTTCAAGCAAGACTCGGGCGTGGGACAGTGGATCGATGTGTTTGTGAGAGTGACGGGACCCACGGTCAATGTGCTGTCTGCCATTCATGCTTGGGACTGGGAATTTGAGACTGGAGAACGTCGCCTACCCGCGATTCCTGAGTGTCAGCTTGATCCGCTTGAACATCATCATCCGATTCAGGTGGTGCCATCAGGCCCTGGCATGCCAGAAAACTTAATTTCTCAAGTGCTCACGCTGGCGATGCATCAGGCTAGGAAATCGGTTTGTATTACAACGCCTTACTTTGTTCCTAGCGCCGATCTTCTTGCCACCATCAAGATGACCGCGCAGCGCGGGGTATCCGTTGACATTATCTTGCCAGAAAAAAATGACTCTTACATGGTGCAGTGGGCATCACGTGCGTTCTATGAAGAACTGATGCTGGCAGGCGTTCGAATTCATGAATTTCATGGGGGCCTGCTGCATACTAAATCGGTTGTGATCGACCAGAAATTCTGCTTAATCGGTACCGTTAACATCGATATGCGTAGCCTGTGGCTCAATTTTGAGTTGACCCTTGCTGTCGATGATGAACAATTTACCAAACAGCTCTACTGGCAACAGTGCGACTATATGCGTCAATCCAAAACGATTGATGCTAAGCAATGGAAACAACGCTCCCTAGGACATCGCTTTAAAGAACGACTGTTCTATCTCTTTAGTCCACTGCTGTAATTTTTCAGATGGGTCGGCCTTGAAGCCGCCCATGTTTTACATCATTAGTTAGACAAGGACAGCCAATGTCAGAAGGTAAGAAGACACAGTTTGTCACCGCAGGCCGCAATAAAAAATGGACACAAGGCGTGGTTAACCCACCGGTACAGCGCGCTTCCACCGTTGTATTTGATTCTGTAGCTCAAAAACATCAAGCCACCGTCAATCGTGCCAATAAAGCGCTTTTTTATGGACGTCGAGGCACCACCACGCACTTTGCGCTTCAAGAAGCGATGGTTGAACTGGAAGGTGGCGCAGGATGCGCACTATTCCCTTGCGGAGCAGCCGCCATCACCAACTCTATTTTGTCGTTTGTCAGCACCGGTGACCATGTTTTGATGGTTGATACCTGTTACGAACCCACTCGTGATTTTTGTAATATCATGCTGAAAAAGCTTGGTGTGGAAACCACTTACTATGATCCAATGATTGGTGAAGGTATCCGAGATCTGATTCAACCTAATACTAAGGTGCTGTTTACTGAATCGCCTGGTTCTATCACTATGGAAGTGCAAGACATCCCTACCCTGTCACGTATTGCTCATGAGCACGACATCGTTGTGATGTTGGATAATACTTGGGCTGCTGGGGTTAATTTCGACCCGTTTAAACATGGTGTCGATATTTCAATTCAAGCTGCAACCAAATACATCGTGGGTCACTCAGATGTGATGCTAGGCACCGCTGTTGCATCAGCTCCTTATTGGGATCAACTGCGTGAACAAAGCTATTTGATGGGTCAATGCGTCTCTCCTGATGATGCTTACCTTGCCATGCGCGGCATTCGTACTCTTGGCGTACGTTTACAGCAGCACCAAGCAAGCAGCCTCAAAGTTGCCAAATGGCTTGAGCAGCATCCTCAAGTAGCAGAAGTTCGCCATCCGGCATTAGAAACCAACCCAGGCCATGAGTTCTTTAAACGCGATTTTACTGGCGGCAACGGGCTATTCTCGTTTGTGCTCAAACAGAGTTGTCCAAAAGCGACAACCGCTTTTTTAGATAACCTAACCCATTTCAGCATGGGTTATTCTTGGGGCGGATTTGAAAGCTTAGCCTTAGCGAATGAGCCAAAGAGTTTTGATGTGCTACGTACGGTTGCCAACCCGCACTTTGCCGGCACGTTGATTCGTTTACATATTGGTTTGGAAGAAACCGACGATCTTATTGCAGACTTAGACTCCGCACTAAAAATCTACCAAGAAGTGCTTGCGCAAGAAGCTTAATCTTCTTGAAGAAAACAGAAAGTTAAAGAGCGCTACGGCGCTCTTTTTTATATCAGCTGTATCGTCGTATTTTGTCCAACAACTTTCCATTCTTTAGCTTTTAGCCTTGTTTCGGCGGCTTCGCTTTTACAGCAGACAGGATTCATGTAACGACACTGCAAACCTCAATTTAAATATTGTGACATTATTTCCCATTATGGATGACGACACTCTCATCAGATTTAGCATAATTATGCACTTATGTTAGCGTAAGCCTCCCCTCATATCGTAGAGTTGACAACATGAAACACCTTAGTCGTATCGGTTATTCCGGATTATTATTACTCGCGCTGACTGCCCCTTTTGCCAGCTATGCAGACGAACAACCGCCACAACAAAAATCCGAAGCAGATATTCGCTGGGATGCAAGCGCCCCGATGGTTAACCTGCTGCTACAAGATGCCCCTGCCAGCAAATTTATGGAGCAGGGAGACACAGAAAAATCAGAATGGGGTAACTACGCAGGTGCTCTAATGTATTACCTGACAGCCACCAACCGCGATCCCCAAAATGCCTTTGCCCCTTATCAGGCAGCGGCGGCACTAGCCACTCTCAAGATCACCTCACAAGCAAAAGAATACCTCAAAGAAGCTGATAAACGTGGTTTCTGGCAATATTATATCGCCAATAATGACGACGAAATGGCCAGCGTTAGTGATAGTGAAGAGTATAAACAACTGCTGATCCACACTAAAGCACGCTACGACGTGATGGCCAAAGATGCCGGTCAGGCCTCTATTCATATTCCTAAAGGCAAAGCGCCCGCTGGGGGCTGGCCGGTGCTAGTGTGGCTTTCTGGATACGGCACTGAAGGTAAACAAAGCGACGGCATCGCTAAGGTTTTGGGCAAACGCGTGGTGTTTATTGGCATTAACGGTACAGAAAAACTCGACCATCACAGTTTCCGTTGGTCGCGCACCGACATAAAATCGACCCATTTAGCGATTCAAAACGCTCTGACCAAGGCGAAAAAATCTACCACAATCAACACGAATAAAGTGGTACTAATGGGCTTTTCACAGGGAGCATTGCACGGCGCACACCTTATTACTGACTACAGTGATCACTATATGGCCGCGCTACTACTCTCGCCCGGAGGTCATCAAACATCGTTTAATACCGCCGCGCCAAAAGGTAAACGCATCGTTATTAGTTATGGTGAAGATGAGTATGCCAGTAACCTAAAGCTGGATAAAAAACTCAGTGGTTATTTCGCTAAGGATAATCAGTTAGAAGTTGCCACCCATCCCGGCGGTCACTTTTTTGATAAAAACTGGAAAACCATCTACCCGACTTATCTTAATACGCTTTTCTCGTTTTAATCCAACAAACGCGCACTGGCTCTAAACTGCCAAGAATAACATCAGCTCAACATTGCCACGCGAGTTAACCCACGTGGCAATGTTTATTTTTCTGTATGACCAATCGGAAAAAGTCTTTCAACCCTGTGGCTGTGATTCTAACAACCATTTGCAACGTCCATGTTCACTGGCGGTTTAAGATAACTAGCGAGGGTTCAACTCCAGTGTCAATGCTGCGGTTGAAAGTAAAGGAAATAAATATGTTGTGAATGGAATGGTTTGGATACGCTAACATTAAGCCCATGACGGCGTATCCAGATCAGTTATGGGCTTTTATTGATCGAAAGGAATCTGCTAATCATGCGACCACAGGTCTAAGCGAGTGATTGTAAAATCAACCAGTTGTCCCACGCCTGCCGGTAACTCCCCCACCTCAATTCTAAAGCCTTTAACCTCTATTATTTGATTTTCTGGATCGATAGCGGTTGCGCGACCGACATACGAATATGGGCCCGTTTGTTTAATAAACTCCTGCTCTTTAAAAGTTGGTTGCGGCCAGTCTGAAAGAAAGGCGGCTTTGATATCAGCGTCGAGAACATGTAACAGGTTCGCGGTAAGATCACCTTGACGATAGTCTCCCAGACGACAAAACACCTCGATGGATAGCTGACCACTGTCAACCACCACCGTCGCCGTTTCCTCTCCGTAAGAATCCACTTTTTTTATCGTGATATGATCCCCAGACATGACTTATTCCTTATTCGTGGCCTGAACTGATGGACGTTTTCTGATGCTAATCGAGGGAATAATGCTTTAGCAACCCGTGACGGATATACAGCTTACCTTCACCAGGGCCAAACGCACTGAGGTCATCTATATATCTGGTGTCACCTGCATCATCGACATACTTTATATCGCATCTGGTGTAATCAACATCGTAGCCAGGACCTTTTGCCGAAATAGCATGATAGGTACCAGAATAACACCCATTCGTATGATACGTGTAAACACTCACAGGATAAGGCGCCCATATTTCAGCAAAACACAGCAGGTTCAGAATAAGAAACAGCACACCAAAAGGCGTACAATATTTAATCATAACCGCTTCATGTTTCTTCAATAACATGAGAGGAAGCAAGAAAGTGAGAGCTGTTCCCGCCGTCAGCAGCCCAGCGTAATTCTGTTTATACCAAAAAGGAAGATCGGCACCTCTGGTGACAAAGGCTAACTGAATCCAGAATAAAGGAATGGCAAAAGACACGATAACCCAAAAGCGCGGTTTTTTTCCTTTCTTAAACCCAGACTTATAGAGTTCAATCAGTAAAACAACAGCAATTAGAAATAGAATGCTCGCTAAGGGTAACAGCACTGGTGACAGCGTTATCACTAAATATATGCCAAATTGTGGGGTATCTGCATGTAACCAGGTGGCCGTTCCCAGAACGATAAACCACAATACCAATAGCCCAATGGTTACTTTGTTTTTCATCACTTTTTCATCGCATGCAAGAAAAAGTAGAAATAGCCCGATGGACAACAGAACGGGAAACAGCGTTAGCGCTAAATAGCTGCCAAATTGGGGGGCATCCGCATGTAACCAGGTGGCCGTTCCCAGAACGATAACCCACAATACCATTAGCCAGATGAGTACTTTCTTTTTCTGTACTTTATTTTTCTGTACTTGCTTTTTCATTACTTTTCCACACGAGCTATTGACGATGATTTATACAAAAAACGTTCGGTATGAATGCGACCACAGACATCAAACTCATAACGCCATTGGCGACTTTGACTGTTGGTGCCGCCAGCGAATCTACGACACTAAAAGCGTTATAAACGTATGATAATGTGTTGATAGATATCGATGTCAAACGAGCCTTATTTTAAGGTGAATGTCCCAGTTAAATCCCTGAATAGGCGTTGTATTTAACGGTGTGTGTCCCATTTAAATTTTTGCCACTCTTGCAAGGTTTCAGCACCATCGGCAGCCACCACTTTAATGACTCGGTTTCGCTCATCCAGATGGTATTGCACCACCCCGCCCAACGCATCATGGTGGTAAGTAATATGGCGCTCATCATCATAGCGCACTTTATCCCACCAAAAATCTCCCGAGCAGCGTGTCGCAATCGCCCGCCCTTGTTCGTCAAAATCGTGCTCAACCCAGGTATGAGCTAAGTTATCCCAGCGAATGAGGTACCCCTGTTTGTCGTATTGATAATCAAAGTTACTATTTAATTAACGGTGTGTGTCCCATTTAAATTTTTTCATTGATTAATGGTGGACCGCTTGTAGCATGGGTAACTACCCTTTTTACTATTGGTATTCGCAGGAAGCGTGGGTTCCGAGCAGTTGAATATGACAACCAGAATTGTCTTAATAGTGCTTAAAAAGAACACTAAGATGGCAGGTGCTTTCATAACGAAAGCACCTGCCACTTAAAAGAAATAATGTAGACTAAATTGAATTATATTTTTCTATTAATCATAAAGTTAGTCCCAAACGGAAAGATACAAGAACTGACTCCATTGCTTTTTTATGGGTGTTCTACTTATTTCCGACATTTCGTCACCCTGTTATTAATTTTTCTATTCATCATCTAACAAATTCATTGCCATTTCAGCAGCCTCTTTTATATCAGAATTGTTAGATTTCAGTGACACTATAAGTCCATCTCTTAGCATATCGTCATTAAAAGCAGCAGCTGTTTGGGTAACCCAGTATCTAACGCTGTCGGGAATAGTTTTATCTTCAAGAACCTTTTTTAATGTTTTTTTTACATCCCGTTCTTGGCATTTATAATAGAAATCTTCTACTACTTGATACACTCCCCAACCATCACCATCACCATAAGAGCGGAGAAACAGCTCTATTGCATCTTTATCTGGATTTTCAATAAAATACAATCTAACCCTATCATAGTTGTCAATAATATCTTGAGTTAAATCTTTATCTGATGGCATTGGCTGGTGCTTAAATAAAAAATCAAATGCGTCTTCTTTGGTCATGTTCATTGCTCTATAGTTTTCCATAGTTCTTTATTTTGTCGAATTAACTCACCCAATTGTCTATTAATAACGTCACGATCATAGCCAGCATTACGCAATATTTTACGAAGATCAACGATATCTCTAGCCAAATATTCTCGATTACTCAGTCCTTTTACCATCGGCTTTTTGTAAGTCCAAGTTAACTCATGAAGTTCTTTTGTCATATTAATGGTTATCCCCTTACCATGAGTTGTAGGGCTGGCTGCATTTTGAATAGCATGGTGTGGAGTATGAGTTGGATTAAGACCACTTCTTATATTAGCTCCCCTGACTTGATTATATGTACCTACATATAGATCGTCTCCTGGCTTAGCTAACTTGGATTCATCAGGATGTCCAGCCAGCCCCAGCGGATCCACCCACTCCATTGGATTATGCACATACGCCTGAGGTCGCAAGCCACCCAGCATACCTATTGGGTCTGAGCTGAGGTATTGGCCGCTGTCCGCATCGTAATAACGGTTTAAGTTATAGTAAAGCCCAGATTCTTTATCTTCAAGCTGACCTTGATAACGTAGGTCACAGTGCACTGGGTCGTTGGCTGCATCTTCAAATAGCCGCTTTACATTACTTTGTAATGTTTGGGTATGGCGATGCCATAAGCTTTGTTCACCACGCCACACAATATCACCGTCTTCTGCGCACAGCTCCCGAGGGGTACCGGCGTGGTCGGTCACCACGTAATGCAGTTTTTCAATAGCGAGCGTATGGTTGGTATCAACTTGCGCGACCGGTCTAAACGAGCCAGGTTCGTATATGTATTCTGTGCTTTGTAAGGCTTCACCATTGGCCGTTTTCAGCGTTTGCTGAATCACCTGCGCGCCATCGTAAAGATAGTGCACTTGGTGGCTCGCTTGTGCGCCTTGTTCACACTCTTTGGCGACTCGTCGCCCAAAGGCATCGTAGCGGTAGCGCCAGCGCTCACCATTAGGCAGTTCAATCCGGGTTAACCGGTCATGCTCATCCCATGTAAAGCGGGTTGCTTGTGGGCGAAAGCCCTCTTTGCGTTCAACTTTCTGTATTGCCCGACCACACTCATCGTAATGGTAGGTAAAGCGCCCTACTTGCACCACTCGCCCTGCGTTATCGTAGTGGCGTGCTTCTTTGGTCAGTATCGCTTGGCTAATAGGCACCACATTATCGGCGTATTGTGTGGCACTGGCCGTTTCATTTAAGTTCAGTTCGCTGTCGTAACCAAACAAGGTCACAAATTGGCGTTGGCTACCCTTATGTGGCGTAAAGGTACGTTGGGTAATTTGGCCATTTCGGTTAAGCTCAAAGCGTTCACTGCCCCAGTGGCTATCATCAATGCCCACTAAGCGGTCGAGGTTATCGTAGTGGTATTCCCGTAACGCTTGTGGCATCCCCGTGATAGTTTGCGTGCCTAAGCGCTGCGCTTGTAATCGCCCTTTCTCATCCCAATCGTGATGCAGGTGAAAACCTTGACCATTTAAACGTTGCTGCTCTAACCCCATGGGGGTGTAGTTAAACAGTAACGCTTGGTGGTTACCCACTTGCAGCCCAGCTAGCTGACCTTGTTGCCATTGGTATTGGCGTGGAGTGTGAGTGCCGATCAGTTGTTCGCGATAGCCCGCTTTATCATAATGGTGAGTCAGCGGCACGCCACCTAAGCTCTCTTGCAACAGTTGGCCACCCAAGCTGTATTGCATCACCACGTCAATATCGCCGTTTTCTGCACTGATTAAACGCCCAGCATCGTCATACTCATACCAAGTGCGACTGGTGCGTTCACCCTGTGGGTCGAAGGTGTGGTTTTCGGTTAACTGCCCATCTTGGTTATAGAGGTAGGTTAAGGCGTGTTGGTCGGGTTTGGTGTGTTGCACCAACCGCCCTGCCAAGTCGTATTGGTAACGCTCTTGACGTCCATCGTAATGGCGCTCGGTATGAATGCGACCACAGGCATCAAACTCATAACGCCACTGGCGACCTTGGCTGTTGGTGACCCCAGCAAACTCCGCCATCGGGTTGTAGTGATACTGGGTGACCGAACCCATTGGGTCCGTCGCCGAGAGCAGTTTATCAAACGCCCCATAAGTAAAGGTCGATGCATTACCTAGCGCATCCGTTACCTTAATGAGGTTGCCTTCAATGTCGTATTTAAAGCTGGCGTGGGTACCATCTTCATACCACACTTGGCTTGGCATGCGCTGCGCATCTTCATAGCGCCAGCGACGGGTTTGATTGGCGATAGTGCGCGATTCTAAGCGGCCTAACGTGTCATAAGCAAAACTCACCGCTTCACCCATCTCTGGGCGTAACCGCACTAAGCGACCAAAGTCGTCATAGTCATAACGAACCGCAAGCCCATCAGGGCCTTGGCTTAACGTGCGTAAACCGTGCTCATTGTATTCATAATGCCATTGATGACCATCAGGGTCGGTTACCGATTTGAGCGTGCCCGCAGCGTGGTACTCTAACGCCCAACTGGCTCCCAATGGATTAACATAGGCCGTGAGCTGCCCGGCATCATTGTATTGATATTGGTGAGCAATGCCTGAAGGTAATGTGACCGAAGTGAGGTTACCTAACGCATCGTAAGTGTATTCAGTGCGCTCTCCTAGTGGATTGACAATGGCTGAAAGCAACTCACCTTGCCACTCTTGCAAGGTTTCAGCACCATCAGCGGCCACTACTTTAATGGCGCGGTTTCGCTCATCCAGATGGTATTGCACCACCCCGCCCAACGCATCATGGTGGTAAGTAATATGGCGCTCATCATCATAGCGCACTTTATCCCACCAAAAATCGCCAGAGCAGCGTGTCGCAATCGCCCGCCCTTGTTCGTCAAAATCGTGCTCAACCCAGGTGTGCGCCAAGTCATCCCAGCGAATAAGATAACCTTGTTTGTCGTATTGATAATCAAAGTTACAGCCGGGGCCTGCTCGCACTTGCAATAAACTGCCATACGCATCGTAATCGTACGTCGCCAATGTTTCTAAAGGCTCACCATTTGCATCACACAAGGTTACCGATTCAATTCGGCGGTGTTGGGTCGCGACTTTGACATAGCGACCATCGGCCAACAACACACCTTTTAGTGTACCGCGGTCGTAAACGAATTCGGTTTCATGACCAAACCCGTCGGTAATTTTGCTCAGTTTAAGGGTATTGCCCAATGCATACCCAAAGCGATATTGCAAGCCAGACACATTGGTCAGGGTAAAGTCAAACCCATCCCGCTGTAGAACCCAACCGGGCTTGCGCATAGAAAGTGCTGGTTCATCTGCGCTAGGCAGTGGGAACAGTGCTCGACTATGATCATAATCGACCCATTCTGCCTCTGAGCCATTGATCTCTAAGCTGATATCCCAATTGGTGCGCCACAAACGTCCCAACAATCCTGCTTCGCGTTGACCTGTCGATTGATAATAACGAGTCATAGAGAGAGGCATTAGACCATCGACGGTGAAATCGGTACGGGTTTCTAGCATTTTACCCGTATTCAAATCAATCGGTTCTGTTCCCTTACATTCAGTTTCATTGGTGCATGCTTCAGATTCTTTTTTGGACACACCCGCTTTATTCGCCTCAGCCGTGCTGCCATCACCATGGGTTAGGTCCGCCGTACCAGCATTGACTTCCTGAGCATCTTTCAATGTTTTTTTCGGTGCGCTCGTTCCGGTCACTCGCGTGGTCACTTTTCCAATGAATTTATCCACTTGCTTGATAAGCCAATTGATCATTTCATCGATTTTTTTCTCGAGCGTTTCCATCGCTTTAATGATGCCTTCAAAGGCGCCCGCAGCGAGTTTGATAATCCAGCTGTCACTTTCGTTGATAACTTTCTTCAAGCCATCGATAATTTTCTCTATAAGCTCACTGGCTTTTTTCCCATACTCTTTTAAGGTGCTAGCTAACCCTTTTAGGTACTTAACGATATTACCGTTGGATAAACCACGTAGAACTTTGATAGCAAACTGAATCGACCGTGAATCGGATTTTTTCAGTGCGTTAATGATCGCTTTACCGGTTTTTTTGGTCGCATCACCAAGCCCCGGAACAAATCCCACCAACACAAGTGCACCTTCTGCCCAGTGCCAATTATCTAATTGATTACCCTCGTAAGTACGCCAACCCCAATCGCCTAAATCGTAGAGGTCCATGGCTTGCCCCACCACAGGAACAAACCCCAAAGCAATTTGGCAGAAAAGCAAGATCGCACTGTTATCTTGTGCATGGCCAGCTAATTCTCCTGCTAAGCCGCAGTGCATTTTGTTGACCGCTTTGCGTAAATCAACGGGGCCTTGATTAACCTTCTTGTCTAATTGCCAAAAGCGATCATAGGCTGCTTCGTATTTATCTGGCACATTAAAGGTGTCTCGATCCACATCGACATATTGGTCGCTGCTGTCATCAGCATCGTAGACTAAGCACCCCGCATTTCGCAGCAAGGTAAATAGCGCAAAATACTCCCCAGCTAACGCAGCGTATTCGGGATTTTGCTGTATAACAGGGTTATTCTCAGCAAGGGGAGTTGGCTTAAATTCATCACTCCCTTCCCCAAGCAACAATTCATAGCCGCCACAACCCATGTTGGTGACTTTGCACATCCCATTTGCATCAGTTTGTCCGGAAATTTCCGTTTTATTGCTGTCGGTTAGAACAAAGGAAGCATTTCCAATAGGCTTATCATCATCGTAGTGATAACGAATAAAAATTTCACAACCACATTCCACACAACCGCCATCAAGCACATTGTCAGTAGAAAAGTTTTGTTTTGCGGCCTCTGCACTCGACAACAATTCGGCCTTTTTACTGTCACTCATGATGGTGTTGATTCCTCATCGATATGGTTGACCGCCTCTGCTACTAAGCGATCCATGCGGCTTTCATTACCCACAAATTGGGGCGATTGCAAAATGGTTTGCGCCCAAGGGGCGAGATAAAATGTATCGCCTAACAATACTGTTAGACTTAAAAAGGTGGCGACTTCAGCCTGTTGCTGAAAACCCAACTGGCGTGCCTGTGTTACATGGGTTTGAATAAAGGTTTGCCAAGTATCTTGTTCCCAATCATGGGTGATTTCGTGCTGCTGAAAGAGGTGAGCCTGATACTGT
The DNA here is from genome assembly GCF_001547935.1 of Vibrio tritonius. Taxonomy (NCBI): domain Bacteria; kingdom Pseudomonadati; phylum Pseudomonadota; class Gammaproteobacteria; order Vibrionales; family Vibrionaceae; genus Vibrio; species Vibrio tritonius. The sequence goes on along the minus strand of NZ_AP014635.1, from coordinate 1,399,361 downwards.
TGGAAGATCTTCCGTTCATTCCACCAGCTTAAGGCTTGATATTGAGTGTCATCTAAGCGATTAGGCATCACCATAGGTATCGCGGAGAGTGGGAAGTCACAACGGCGCACCATGGCATTGTCCTCCCCAGTTGACCAATATCCGATTGTTTGAATTGGCCCTTGCAGCTCAGCAAGGCGCTCGTTTGTTGTGGCGTTCCACAACACATTAAAAATATCCCAATCGGTTAATCACAAAATGACGGTATCTTGGTTTGGCAGCTCAGCCAATGTCCATGCGCGAAAATGCTGCATCACCAATCGAATTTGGTCATCTAGATCATAAGAATGAAAAGACTCATGAAGCTGTACGGCTACACCCCAATGGGGTATGGAAGTAATATTGTCACTCAACCATTGCCACTCAGGCATTGGCAATAAGTAGGGAGAAATGGAGGCATGTTGCTCTCCCATTTGTCCCCAATAAAGGCGTTGTTCGGTCGCTCTGTCATCGGCGACCAAACTGCGTACATTATTGTTGATTGCAGCATCTGCAATAATAAACCATCCCGGCTGTCGCAGGTCTTTCTCCCAGTCTCCCATCGCAACGAGAGCGGTACCATTTAGATGTTCGTTCATGGTAATAATCTTGCCTCGCCTTCAATGTCTAACCAAAATTCCGTGCGGTAGTCTTCAAGCTCAACCTCACCTGCCTGCACTTTTTCATAAAACTTGCCGATCGCTTTGCGCAGTGTGAAATGACCCAACATTTGCAGAAATAGGGGGTGTTCATAGAAACGGTCAGCGATATAAAAGCGATATAACGCAAAGGTTTGAGCATCCAGTTTGGATACATCTCGATATCGCTGGGTTGCTATCTCCATTCCCTCGTAGAACCGCTCTGCCACCTTTTCTCTAGATAAGATCCACGCCGAGTTAGGGGCAATTTTGCGATAGGTTTGATCAATAATCCTTTGTAACTGTTCAGGATAGTAAAATTGGTCATGCTGCTCTTGAGTGAGCGTAATCGGAAAGCTCACAGTATCTTCTTCACTAAGCTCATCACGTTTGACAGAGCCTTGCTTAATTTCACATTCACGCAACCGGATGACGCCATCTTCTCGAATCGAGATAGTAAACCGCCTCATGCTGACCAATAAAAGCCAGCTTTTGCGCAGGTGTTAATATTTCAAACCAACGAGGCAGCACTTTTTCATCATAAAAACGCAACATCATGTTTTTTTCGTCGGCACTGATAAAATTAACCCACCGCTGCCAATGTCGTGCCAGCGATTCAAATGAACCATCAAATACCCCCACAAAACCGAAACGCTCCACTAAATCTTCGTTTTCACACAGCCAGTAATACAAGGTTTCTCCGGGGTTACCATCTGTTACCGAAATCAACATGGGAGCCACCTTTTCCAAATAAGCCAGTGGCGTACCTGCCACCAAAGAGCACCACTGCACATCATCTCGATATTGCATCGTGTCCCAGAATTCTTTGGCGGTCGGAAAGAGCGCTTGCTCAAATAACAAATACACCAATTTCCCCTCAGCGTTATCGAGCACAGGGAATAGCGAATTTGGATGTGGTTCTACAAGTGAAAATAGCTGCACGTTCTCTACTCTCACACTTTTGACGTAGAAGAGATCGAACTAGCGTTGTTATTCGAACTGCTGGTTAACTTGCTAGAACTTGCTGACGTTGAAGCAGATTTCGACAAGGTATTATCTACCGCTAAATCCACTGTCGTACTTGTTAATTGGTCCTGAATCATTTCATTAAACATATCGGGAGAGAATACAGGGCTATTCCAGACGGCTGATATGGGTTCGGCCAATGGCAATATCTTTAAGAATGTAGATTGCTCTTGCGCCGCTCCTTCACCACATGATTGCGTTGTGGAACTGTAAGGCGTATCGCCAATTAAAACGTCTCCCGAACCAGAAGCAACTGAACCACCACAGTCAAAAGCATCGCCCACACGGGCTGCAGGTTTACCGTTAATCGACACAGTTGAAGAGCCAGCATTGATCGTTCGACCATGCACGCCATGAACCACATAAGGACACGGACATGCATGTAATAGAGCGGCATCCCCCTTTCGAGCAGCCGGTTTACCATTAATGGATACATCAGAACTACCGGCAATAATGACGGTTGGTGGAAAACATCCGTGTCCACCAGCAGTATCACCAAGCCTTGCTGCTTTAGGCATACTTAACCCCTTTGATCCGGTTTATCGGGTTCTTGCGGTTTATCTGTGTCATCTGGCGTGACCATAGTTGGCGCTGTTCCGGTGTCAGGAGAGCCACCCTCGTTGATTTTCACTTTGGTTCCAGAGATCGTAACGCCCCCACTATCGATTTTCACAAAACCGCCCGGCCCTTTAATAGTCAGTGAACTATTTGCCTCTAACACCACGGTTTTGGCGTTGAGATAACTTTCGTTATTCACTTTAATTCTTTGATTCGCGCCGATTTCTTTCTCTTCAGAAGCGGCCACTTGGGTCACCGAACTACCATCAATCTTATTGATCACCCCGCCAGTAATATAACGACTGACTTTGCCCAACACGCGCTGCACAATATTGCGACCCACTTTTTGGTGATGATCTTGCCCATATTCTTCGGTGACGTTTTTACCCACTAACCGATGCTCATTTTCTGTGATCATCTCGTATTTATGACGCCCAATACGGGTATGTTGATCAACCCCTACCGATTCACGATGAATATTGTTAGTCACAATATCTTGGTCTTTTTGTGCGTGAATGTAGATTTGCTCAATACTCGCTTCATCTTCAAAACGAATTTCGTTCGAACCATCACCTTTGTGTGTTTGGGTTTTCAGCACCGTACGTGTTTTATGATTGGGCAAGACATAAGGAGCGACATTGGTGGCATGATAGGTTCGCCCTGTGATAATCGGCTGATCAGGATCGCCATTTAAGAACGAAACGATCACTTCATGCCCGATGCGAGGAATCGCGATAAAGCCATATTGAACGCCAGCCCAGCCTTGAGAAACCCGTACCCAACAAGAGCTTTTTTCGTTTTGTTGACTTTCTCTGTCCCACGGAAAATGCACTTTTACGCGGCCATCTTTATCACAAAAGATCTCTTCTCCTGCGGGGCCAACCACCTTAGCGATCATCGGGCCATCAACCTGAGGTTTTGGCTGAGGCGCCGCGCGCCATAATGTTGTTCCGGGAACACATTGGAACTGGTTAGCGTACGTTGTCGCACCACTGCCAGCTTCTTCTTCTAATGCTTGTGGTTGAGAGCCTTGATGAGTCACAACCGTCACGAGCCATTCACGATTCATTGAATCTTGCAAATGATCGGTTAGGGCAAACTTCACCCCAGCTTGCAATTTAGGCTCATTAGACTCGCCATGACCTGAAATCGCATCTCGGCGCAAGTATTCCATACGATATTCACTAAACGCTTTACCGGACGTGTCATCTTTGTATCGTCCTGGAAAATCGTAATGCTCATAGATCGCTTGTTGATGATCGAGATTTTGGCCTTTTTGCTGTTGTAAAAAACCATATGATGGCTTTTTAAAACTGTAATCTTGCATCACAACGCTGCTCGATTCACTCTGGTAATCAACATGAACAGCTGAAACATAAGGCGTATCAATTGCTCCCCCAGAAAGCCCGTTATAAGGCACTTCTGTTGATTTTTTTAACTTGGAAGTATCGTCGGTAAAAACAATAGTGTGCTTACCTTTTTCATGCTTTACGTAATAAACGATCCCTTCTTCTGCGGCGAGGCGGTGAACAAATTCGAGGTCACTTTCTCGATATTGAACACAAAACTCACGTTGAGCCAAGGTACGTTTTAGAGAAAACGAATAAGCGGTAATTTGCATTTCATCTAACAGAGAAGAAATGATTTCTTGAACCGTTTTAGTTTGGAATATCCGGCTATTATGGCGCAAAGATAAGCGCTCTAATGATGAAACTAGAGTGAGTTTGTAAAAAGTATGGTGATGACCAATATCGCCTAACGAAAAACGACGAACCACCCCGTGAACATACTGAACCGGTTCACCATTACGCCACACAGTAAGTAAGCCGGTTTTGTCTACGATATTCTCAGGTTTTAGAGTGTCATCTCGACTTGCTAATTCCAAATGGTAGCGGAAACCAAAACAAGGCGCTCCCGATTGCATGACTGAATCTGAAATAGACTCTTGTCCCTCATAGCTTACGACAAGAAACGCTTCCTCATCCTGACCATCGACGGTAAATGTATAGCCTAATGTTGCCATTGAATGATAACCCCTAGCCAATATGTTGTACTTAAATAACCTAAACGCCATAGCTCTGAAGTAAGTAACGCTATCGGGTTTAGCCTATTTCAAATACCTAAAAATAATGGTGTGATAAACACCCCTTTGTTAAGGACTATGCCAATACTGTCTGATTTGGAATACGAATCACATTAGCCCCAAACATAACGACAAAAGCGCCGAGAATCTCGACGCTTTTTCTTTTATCTAAGCAAGTTAGATAGCAATTGCATCTATGACAATCACTTATGCTTCAACAGGCTTACGCCAATCGTCAGAACCAGAAGTACCCGCATTTACGTGATCCCAAGTGATTTGACGGTAAGTCAAAGACACTGTTAGGTTTTGAGTAAAGTCTGATTTTGATGGATCTTGGCAGTGTGGCATTTCACAACGGATATCAACAATAGATGCGTTTTCTAAAGTCGTTGTGAAGAAGTTTTCTTGCTTACCTTCAATAGAAGTGCGGTACCATTTTAGTGTCACTGAAGACATCTTTTCACCTGAAGCCAATGCGTTGTATAGCAGTGGCACAGCTTTGTTTAGTGATACTGTGAATTTAAATGGTTTGTGAACACGTTGACCCGAAGGCTGGCCAGATTGAGGATCAGTCGGAACTGTCACTACGTGATCAAATTGTTGCACTAGCATTTCATCTTCATGGCCTTCTACGTAAGAATCGCCAATTGAATCTGATGTACATGCACCAGCAGTAATTAGCCCCTGAGTTTGACCTTCGATTGAGATATAACATGGAGTTGGCATTGCAAAATCCTTTATTTTAGTAAGTTAGGCACTATTCTGTGCCGCTTAACACTAAAGCATTAATGATGCCAATAACGAAACCAACATTATTATATAGTTATAATGTTATTTTTATCATCATAAGCAATTATTTGCCAACGTTGAGCAAATAATTGCTTATGGGAGTAAACTATTGCATACTCTCTTTAGGATACGATTAAATTGGATAGTTTTGAGAGAGATGAAATAAGAAGACTGGCGCTGACTATCACGGCACTTAATCAACCGACATCTGGTTAATAAATGCATCCACCTTGGCTGGGCTGGTTAATCGGACAAATTGAATATGACTGTAATTGGGGTCATCCAATAGAGCTTGGTAACGTGTTCTATTCTTTTTGTAGGTCTTTAATGTCCAGAGAATGATCGAGTCTTTGCTGAAAAATGCCTTACGCAAGCTCTCTTTATTACCCGTATTAGCCCAAATTTCCTTTTGACCTAAAGAGCGCACAATCGCACGTCTTACTGCCTGAAATAGTGTTCTGGCAAAACTGTAATCAATCCAGATAACCGTATCGACATCAGCCCATTTAATCGCCACAGTCCGATTGTAATTTCCATCTAAAACCCATCTATTTTGCTGTAATGCAGTTGCTAAATGGGCAAAGAACTCTTCATCAGAAGGCTCTTGCCAATTGGGTTTCCAATACAGTGCATCCATTTCTATAAAGGGAATATTGAGTTTTGCTGCCAACCTTTGACCAACTGTGGACTTACCACTGCCACTAGTACCGACAATATTGATTTTTTTCATCTTGTTATTCATGTTTAATTTAAATGGATGGGGTACTACGCAACATCAAACGATCATTGATAACGATCATTAATAAGGTAAAAAATAAATGATCGGTAGCTAGCGTGCCTGGTTTGTGCGTGGTGTAAAAAGCGCCATTATCCCTATCGACAAGGACAATCCACCAAATGGTCATTCACCATTCCGGTTGCTTGCATGAACGCATAACAAATGGTTTCACCGACAAATTTGAAACCACGTTTTTTGAGAAAACGGCTCATGGCTTTAGATTGTTCGGTCGATGCTGGGACCTGATGCTGCTGCGTCCAGTGATTAACCATAGGTTCCCCACCAACAAACTGCCACAGGGCGCTATCTAACGAACCAAACTCTTGTTGTAGTTGTAATGCCGCGCGCGCATTGGAAAAAACAGAAGCAATTTTACCTCGATGTTTCACCACGTCATATTGAGCGATGATGCCATCGATTGCTGAATCGTCAAGTTGCGCCAAAGCTGCAATATCATACTGCAAAAATGCCGCACGATAGCCTTCCCGTTTTTTCAGTACCGTGAGCCAGCTTAATCCAGCTTGCGCCCCCTCTAGGGTCAAAAACTCGAACAGTATCGTATCATCATGCACTGGGTTGCCCCACTCTCGGTCGTGATACTCTCTTTCAAGGGGATGGTTCATCGCCCAAGCGCATACGGGTTTGGCCGTTTCTTCGTTAGAAACGTTGGTTTCTGTTGTGTTTATTTTCAAATCCTTTGAATTAACTGATGAAGATGACATGGGTTTCACTTTCCCTCGTTGAATTGTTCGCCATGCTTTGGAAGAGAACCGTTTAGGTATTAAACGGGGTCTTTTAAACATTACAATTTATTAAACTCTCGATTGACATCAAAAGCTTCTGACGTCACATAAGCTTCCATTTTTTTTACACGGCTTTCCACTTGTTGTAAATCACGGTCAATCGTTTCCAATAGCTGTTTCGCCGTTTTCCCCTGTTCCCAGGGTTTACTTTTGATGGTATGCGTTGAGTATTCATTTTGCATATAAGGCTGCTTTTCTAACATTAATGACAGCGCGATATACAGTAAAATCACTAAAAACCCGCCACCAAGCAAGGTTGCTGATACCACTAAAATACGAACTAACCAGCGCTCTAACCCAAAGAAGTTAGCCACACCGGCACACACACCAGTAAGTTTGCCATTACGAGGATCCCTATAAAGCGGTGTTTTATTCATAGTGATTTCTCCAATTTGGTGACTCCACGTCCAGTATTTTTTCTAGTGTTTGTACACGCTGTTGCAATTGACGTGATGTTTCGCTGAGTTGATTCAACTGCTCATAGTCATCGTGACTCAATGAATCACTGAAATTCCGTTTACTTCGATAATGCAGAATTAACCATAATGGTGCGACAATTAAGATAAACACCATCAATGGGCCTACCATCAAAAATGACATCATGTTTGTTACCGCCTCTGTATCTCATTGTTGTTATTGTAAAATTATTTATCTTGCAATGCTTGTTTTAGTTTAGCTAGCTCACTATCGATTTCTTCTTGGGCTTGCAGTTCAGCAAATTCCTGCTCCAAATTTTTAGTGTTCGATTGCGCATAGACATCCGCTTCGGCTTCTAACTCATCCACTCGACGTGCGTAGTGATCAAACTTAGCCATGGCATCTTCTGTTTTATGGGTATGCAAGTGACGCTGAATATCACGGCGACTCTGCGCGCTTTGATTACGAATAATCAATGCTTGCTGTTTAGCACGCGTTTCACTGATTTTCGTTTCCAATTTGGCAATTTCATTGGTGAGCTTTTCAATGGTTTCTTCAACCAAGGTAAATTCAGTGCGCAGCCCGGCTAAAACTTGGGTCACTCTCTGTTTTTCCAATAGCGCACTACGCGCCAAGTCTTCGCGTTCTTTGGCTAACGCTAGTTGCGCTTTATTTTGCCAATCGGCGATTTGCTGCTCAACCCCGGCGATTTTACGTACCAATTCTTTTTTGTCCGCGAGAGAGCGGGCAGAATGCGTTCTTACTTCCACCAGCGTGTCTTCCATTTCCTGAATGATTAAGCGAATCATTTTTTCTGGATCTTCCGCTTTATCCAGCAAAGAGCTGATATTCGAGTTCACTATGTCTGCAAAACGAGAAAAAATACCCATACTTTACTCCTTTGAATCACTAACTACATGGTGTCGATGATTTGCCGTTTTGCAGCTAACCTCGACCCTATCACAACATAAACGAACCCTTCATTGCTCAGTTCGCTTTCACATATTAGTCAATACAAGAACAATGCCAAAAAAATAGTTGTTATTTTTCATGTAGTTAAAAAATACCACTTGAAAAAACACCTCACCGCATGGATAAATTAACTAACTAGTGGTGAATTTCGCCACGCTCTATTTGATTGACCACAACAAATAAACCTCTCACATATCCAAGGAGATTACCTTGGCTATCAGAATCAGGAGTACGTATGCCAAATACGCCTATAGGGGAATCACCGCTCTTTCACGCGGTGTTAGATAAAGTGTCCCATCTAGCGAGAATTAACCGCCCCATTCTGATTATTGGCGAACGAGGAACAGGGAAAGAGCTCATCGCAGAACGTCTGCATTATCTTTCCCCTCGCTGGCAACAACCGTTGGTGACATTAAACTGCTCAACATTGAGTGAAGGTTTAATCGACTCGGAGCTGTTTGGCCATGAACATGGCGCCTTTACTGGTTCAAAGCAGCGTCACCAAGGTCGGTTTGAACGCGCTGAAGGTGGGACACTCTTTTTGGATGAACTCGCAACCGCGCCTTTGGTGGTGCAAGAAAAACTGCTGCGAGTAATCGAATATGGTCAATACGAGCGTGTCGGTGGCTCACAATCGCTTACAAGCGATGTACGCGTAGTCTGTGCAACCAACGCCGACTTGCCAACTCTAGCGAAACAAGGACGATTTCGCGCTGATCTGCTCGATCGCCTAGCATTTGACGTCGTGTTTCTTCCCCCACTCCGTGAACGGACCGCCGATATATTGTTGCTCGCCGAGCACTTTGCGATGCGCATGTGTCGCGAACTGTCATTGCCATTTTTTGTCGGCTTTAGCCACTCGGCGCAACAGGCCCTACTGAGTTACGCCTGGCCTGGTAATGTTCGAGAACTTAAAAACGTCGTAGAAAGGGCCATTTATCAGCATGGCGAAATTGACCAACCGATTGAAGAATTGATATTTGACCCCTTTATCACGCCATGGATAAGAGAACCCACTGTCGATTTGTCCAATTCAGACAACATCGATGAAACTAGTCACGACAAAATAAAGACAAATCCACACATCAACTTTCCCATTGACTATCGACAGTGGCAAGAAGAAAACGAGCGCACGATTGTTAACCAAGCTCTCAAATCAGCTAAGTTTAATCAACGACATGCCGCTGAATTGCTGGGGCTGAGCTATCATCAACTGCGAGGCATATTGCGTAAACACGCAATTAAAGCAACCGAAAAGTGATACAAAACCTGGGGTGTAACAACGCCATAAATGGAGTTCGATTGCGATTAGGGTTGCATCTCTAAAGCAAATATCGTGGCTATTTTTGGTTTTGTTGCATAAAACTGATAAATTGATGAGACTTTGAGGCACAGTTTCGGCTATGACCTTAACTCTCTAACGCATCGGCGATATGAAATCATTAATCAAAATCACGTTAGGAATTTGTACTTTAAGCCTGCTTGCAGGCTGCGGCGATAAAACGGAAGACCACAGTGAAATTCGGCAAACTGGCTTCATCTATTGCGGTCAGGGTAATTTATCGACTTTCAATCCACAGTTAGTGGACAATGAATTGACCGCCAATGCGCTTAGCCCACAAATATACAATACCTTACTGACTCTTGATCCAACCACGTTATCGTTGACCTCTAGCTTAGCAAAAGATTGGACCGTCAATCTCGAAGGAACCGAGTACATTTTTACCTTACGGGATGATGTTGAATTTCAAACCACTCGTTGGTTTACGCCAAGCCGCAAAATGAATGCTGAAGATGTCGTGTTCAGCTTTCGCCGAATTATTGATGCAACTAACCCCTATCACTATGTTAACGACGGGATTTATCCGTGGTTTACCAGCCTTGATTTCCAAAATTTGCTGGTTGATGTTCAAGAGCTTGACGAACATAGAGTAAAATTCACGTTGAGCCGTCCCGATAATAGCTTTCTAGCCAATATCGCCACGCCACATGCGGTGATCTTATCGGCAGAATACGCACGCAAACTACGCCTCTTAGACGAGAAATCCCAAATCGACTCATTGCCTGTTGGTACAGGGCCCTTTTATCTTGATGATTACCAAATTCACGATTACGTGCGCCTAAAACGCCACCCTCATTATTGGAACGGTGTAGCTAAGATGGAGCAGGTGGTGTTTGATATTTCACAACGCGGGACCGGGACCTTAGCTAAGCTGTTACGTTCAGAATGTGATGTGCTCAATTCTCCTATTGCAAGCCAAATTCCAACCATTAAAAAACAGCAAAACATCACATTATCATCAACTCCGGCGATGAACGTCGCCTTTATTGCTGTCAATACCACCCATGCCGCGCTAAATGACGTGCGTGTGCGTGAAGCCATCAGTTTTGCATTAAACCGTCAAAACATCCTCGACTCGGTCTTCTATGGTTCTGGTAGCATCGCATACAATATGTTGCCACCCAACTCCTGGGCTTATGAAAAAGACCATTCACAAATACGTTACGACCGTAACTACGCATTAGGATTGTTACGCGCCGCTGGATTTGATAAAGGTCTTGAATTAACTATGACTGTACCTTTACAACCACGTAGGTATAATCCCAGCCCACGTAAAACTGCTGAACTTATCCAGTCTAATCTGGCTGAGGTCGGTATAAAGTTAACCCTGATACCAGAAGACCGCTTAGAACGTACTGAACTAGCAGACCGGGAACGTGTGGATCTAATCCTCACCGGTTGGGAAGGCACCACCAGTGACCCAGATAGTTTCTTACGTCCCATGCTCTCTTGTGATGCGAATCGAGCAGGATTGAACTACTCCATGTGGTGTAATAGTGATTTTGATTTTTTGCTCGATTTGGCGCTCGAAGTGGATCGACCTCGATATCGTCTTAACTTATACAGACAAGCACAAAATATTTTAAATCAAGAGTTTCCGGTGATTCCTTTGGCACATGGCATGCAATTTATCGCCTATAACAAATCGTTGACTGGCCTACACATGACTCCCTTTAGTCTCGAACCCTTCAATACCGTAGAGAGGGTTCAACCGTAATGTTTATCTATACTGTGCGACGTTTTAATCTGTTTTTGATTACGTTGCTAATTTTAACTCTAGTGGGCTATAGCCTACTGCGTCTTGATCCTTTTTCACCGTGGTCACAACAGGGCTATTGGTCTGGCTGGACTGTCTATTTAGGTGAACTCACCCACCTCAATTTTGGCACCAATAAAAACGGCATCCCCGTTGCAAAAGAGTTAGCCATGGTCTTCCCTGCCACCATGGAACTGTGCGTCATTGCCTTTATTTTCTCTCTGCTGGTCGGCATTCCCCTAGGTACGGTTGCAGGAATGAAACAAGGTAAATGGGTCGATACCCTGATTAAATTCGTTTCCATGTCTGGCTACTCAGCCCCGATTTTTTGGGTCGCTTTGATGATGATTATGGTGCTCTCACTACATTATCAATTTTTCCCAGTCTCAGGACGTTATGACCTGCTATACGATGTAAAACGGGTCACCGGTTTCTCGCTGATTGATGCGTTTTTAGCACAAGGACCATTTCGCAGTTATGCTTTGCAAAGCGTCATTGAACATATGATTTTGCCCTGCTTGGTGTTAGCGATATCCCCAACCACTCAAGTCATTACTTTAATGCGCACGTCCGTCTCGCATGTGATGTCACAAAACTATATTCGTGCCGCACGAATCAAGGGTTTGTCCAATTTTGAAATCGTAACCCAGCATGTTTTACGTAATGCAATTCCGCCTATCGTACCTAAATTCGGCGTTCAGTTGTCGAGTATGCTTACTTTAGCCATCGTTACAGAATCGATATTCGATTGGCCCGGGATTGGCCGTTGGTTGCTTGATGCCTTATCAAGCCAAGATTATGTGGCTATTCAAGCCGGTGTAATTGTGGTGGGAGCGCTAGTGTTAACCGCCATCATTCTCTCAGATTTGATCGGTGCTATGGTCAATCCGCTGGTAAGGAAAGAGTGGTATGCTAACAAATAACATTTACCAAGAAGAGCATATTCCTACACAGTTTCAGCGCTTTTGGCGTAGCTACCGAGCCGATAAGCTCAGTATGTTCAGCTTATGGTGTTTAGGGCTTTTAATTTTAATTACCATTCTTTCACTTTGGGTAACACCACACGACCCTCATGCACAAAGCAGTCATTTGTTGCTCCCGCCTTCCTGGGAGCCGATGGGGACCGTAGACTATTTCTTCGGCACAGATGACCTTGGGCGCGATATTCTCTCACGTTTGATCGACGGCACTCGCCTCACCTTTGGTGCCTCGGCGTTAATGACGTTACTGTCAGCACTCATCGGTTGCTCAATCGGCTTCTTAGCCGGTATGACTCGCGGCTTACTCTCAAGTACCCTTAATCACCTGTTTGACACGGTTATGTCCATCCCATCGTTACTGCTGGCGATCATTTTCGTCGCTTTCTTGGGCTTTGGAGAAATGAATGTGTTACTTGCGATTGGTTTAGCCCTAATTCCACGCTTCGTTCGTTCGGTTTACATTGCGGTACACACCGAAGTAGAAAAAGACTACATCATGGCAGCACGCTTAGATGGCGCTTCCGATTTTTATCTATTTTGGCATTCTATATTGCCCAATATTTTGCCTATGATTGTGGCAGAGTTTACTATGGCAATTACCATCGCTATTTTGGATATTACCGCTCTGGGTTTCCTCGGTCTTGGCGCGCAAGCCCCAAGTACCGAATGGGGTGCCATCTTGGGGGATTCGGTTGAACTGATTTACCTTGCACCTTGGACGGTGACTCTACCGGGTATCGCCATCATGGTCACAGTGGTGATCATTAACTTAGTCGGTGATGGTATTCGCCAATCACTGAACGCTGGAGTCGAATAATGCCTATTCTCGATATTCGTCACCTCACGATTGAAATTGATACGCCGCAAGGAATTGTCAAAGCCGTAGACCGAATGAGCTTGACGATGAGTGAAGGAGAAATCCGTGGTCTTGTGGGAGAGTCAGGGTCCGGGAAAAGCTTAGTAGCGAAAGCCATTGTCGGTGTAACCAAAGAAAACTGGCGCATCACAGCTGACCGGATGCGTTTAGGTAACGTTGACCTACTGCAGCTCACGCCTCGTGAGCGTCGTCGTGTTATTGCTCGAGATATCGCGATGATTTTTCAAGAACCTTCAACCTGTTTGGACCCTTCCGATGAAGTAGGAAAACAGTTGATTGAGTCTATTCCATTTCGAACCTTTGAGGGGCGCTGGTGGCAACGATTTGGCTGGCGTAAGAAACAGGCGATCGCCCTACTGCATAAAGTTGGTATTAAAGATCATAAACGCATCATGGAAAGCTACCCGTATGAACTGACCGATGGTGAGTGTCAGAAAGTCATGATCGCCATGGCAATTGCAGCCAAACCCAAAATTCTGATTGCCGATGAACCCACTAATGACTTAGACCCCATCACACAATCGCAAATTTTGCGTTTGCTTAGCCGAATGAATCAGGTCAACAATACCTCGATTATGTTGATCGGGCACGATTTGAATACCATTACACAGTGGGCAACTCGCATTACCGTGATGTATTGCGGGCAATCGGTAGAATCAGCAGAAACCCAACACTTGCTGGAATATCCTAAGCACCCTTATACCGTTGCGCTTTTAAAGGCCATGCCCGATTTTAGCGATTGGATTCCGCCAAAGCAGAAACTGCAATCACTACCTGGTTCTATTCCTCCATTGCAGCATTTACCGATTGGCTGTCGTCTTGGACCTCGCTGCCCTTACGCGCAGCGCCAATGTGTTGAAGTACCACAAACCAAGTGGGTCAAAAACCATAAATTCTCTTGCCACTTCCCGCTCAATATGGAGTAAGTCACTGTGAGTATTTCTCTTTTAGAAGTCGATAATTTATCGAAAGAGTTCGTGACCCGCTCTGGTCTGTTTCGTAAACGCGTTCATCATGCAGTAAAACCCGTAAGCTTTCGTTTAGAAGCAGGTCAAACCGTGGGATTTATCGGCAAAAATGGCTCTGGAAAATCCACTCTCGCTCGCATGTTAGCCGGAATGATAGAACCCTCTAGCGGTGAAATTCGTGTTAACGGCGAGCTATTGGAACATAAAGACTATGCAACACGCTGTAAGCTCATACGCATGATCTTTCAAGACCCAAACACCTCGCTAAATCCAAGGCTGCAGATTGGGCATATTTTAGAAGGCCCTTTAAAACGAAATACCAACATGGCCCCGGAAGACCGCCAACGCCGAGTAAAAGACACTTTAGTTCGTGTAGGTCTACTGCCTGAGCACGCCTATTTCTACCCACAAATGCTTGCCACAGGGCAAAAACAACGTGTTTGTTTGGCTCGAGCTCTGGTCCTCCAACCCTCAATCATTATTGCAGATGAAGCACTTAATGGTTTAGATATGGCCATGCGCTCGCAAATTATCAACCTCTTCTTAGAGCTACAAGAAGAGATGGGCGTCTCCTTTGTTTATGTTTCTCAGCACATTGGTGTGGTGAAACACATTACCGACAAAGTCATGGTCATGCACGAAGGTGAAGTGGTGGAATTTGGTGATACCCAAGAGGTTCTGTCTAATCCCCAACACCCGATTACCGAACGCATGATCGAAAGCCATTTTTATAAAGCGCCAAGCTTTAAATAACAAACAAGCTTTAAGTAAAAAAACCGACCTACAAGATAAAGCTCGCTATCTATTGAGCGGGCTCTATCACACTTTCAAATCCCACACGCCGAATCAAAAAATACTCAGCAAAATATTGAGTTAATGGTTAAACTTTCGAGGTATCCTCACGAAAGGTCAATACAGTGCTAAATTGGTTTTACACATTCCTTGGCGTAATTTGGCTACTCTTTAGCCCACTTTCGTTGGCAAATTCCCAGGTAATCATCGGGCTGCAAAATGAGTGGCCGCCCTACGTGATTGATGGTAATCCACCGACAGGGCTCTCTGTCGACATCGTTAAAGCTGCATATGCAACTCAAGGTTACGATATTCAGATCGAGATTAAGCCATGGTCTCGCTCATTGAAAGAAGCTGAACATGGGCGTGATGTTGTGGTGATTGCAGCATGGTACTCAGACACCCGTAAAGATACCTTGCTCTTTTCTGACCCTTATCTTTATAACGAAATTAGCCTTGTCACACTGAAAGATAACCAATTTGAGTGGGGAACCTACAAAGATCTCAATGGCAAAACGGTAGGTGTCATTAAGAGCTACGCCTACGATGACGATTTTTTACAGTCACCTTGGCTTAAGCGTATCGAGGCCTCTGATTTGCTGACCAACATTCATAAAGTAATGAATGGCCGAATCGATATGTTCATTGAGGAATATCGCGTCGCACTATGGACAATGCGTAAAAACAAAATTCCTCCTAATTTATTTACCAAAATCTATCCTAATGTTGCTTACAGCGGCCTATACGTTGCGTCAGGGAAAGCAAATCCCAAAGCCAAAGTGTATATCGAGGCGTTTAATCGTGGGTTACGCCTCATTCGCAGTAACGGCGAACTAGATAGAATCGTAAAAAAATATGATAATGAATGAGTTAAATCACTTTTTAGCTCCTGCCTGCTCAAACAAAAGCATTCACTCATGCATTAGCAGGTAACGAGTCGCTTTTATTTGTGGACACATATGAACGAAGCACTGGATATCTCTTGGTCACAGCTATTTGCCTTCAGTTTTATCTTACTTATACCGCTGGCTATCAATTACTATCACCGCCTAGATCAAGCCAAGGATATTCTGATCTCTGTGGGCAGAATGGCATTACAACTGCTTCTAGTTGGGAGTTATTTACAATATCTATTCAACCTAAATAGTCTGTGGGTTAATATCGTTTGGCTTTTCTTGATGCTGGTCGTTGGTGCAAGTTCTGTTCTATCGAAGACACACTTGCCTCAAAAAGTATTGCTGTTTCCTATTGCGCTGGGCATCGGTATTGGACTTTCCCCTGTTCTTCTCATTCTATGCACCGCCATAGTACGCCCCACCCCATTGTATAATGCACAATACATGATACCACTAGCAGGAATGTTACTGGGTAACACCTTAAGCAGTAACATTATTGCACTACAAAACCTTTTTACTTGCTTTAAAGAACGTAAAGATCAATATGAAGCCGCTATCGCGTTGGGCGCTTCCCCTCGTTATGCCTCCCGCCAGTTTGTGCAAGAAGCATTGCGTAAAGCCTCTGCACCACTTCTTGCTTCTATGGCAACGATTGGCTTAGTTACCTTACCTGGAATGATGACCGGGCAGATACTAGGCGGCTCTAGTCCGATGATCGCGATAAAATACCAACTCATGATCATGATGGCGATTTTTGTCACAATGAACATTTCACTGGTCTGCTCCATTCACTTCACTTTAGGGAGAGCATTCAGTAAAGAAGGTCGCGTCCTAGTTCAATTTAATAAATAGCTTCTTTTATCTAAACTTTTACTTCTCATCGTGACATTGTCGCACGAAAAACGTGCGCCTTTTGCACCAAATATCATCACTTTAAGGTTACACACCAGATTTAAAACAACTTATCCACAGAAAATGTGGATAACCTTTTATCAAGTTACGGTTCAATTTGAAGACAAATTGCAAAAAATCAAAAAAAAGCGACCTTAAAGGCCGCTTTTTCAAATAGTTAGGAATGTAACTTAGTGTTTATTCTTAAGGAATACGACAAAGTAAAGCATACCAACCACAATACCACCACCGATCATGTTACCAATGGTCACAGGGATAAGGTTGTTAACAATAAAGGTCGCCCAGTTAAGGTCAGCAAAGTGAGCAATATCAGCACCAGTCATTTGCCAAAATGATTCAGGAGCAAACGCTTTGATGCCAATTGCCATCGGTACTTGGAACATGTTAGCAATACAGTGCTCAAAACCTGAAGATACGAACATCGCAACAGGCAACACAAGAAGCAGTACTTTATCTGACATAGAGCGCGCGCCAAATGTCATCCAAACACCCAAACACACTAAAAGGTTACACATAAGGCCTAGCGCTACTGCTTGGAAGAACGTGTGATGAAGTTTATGTTGAGAGATGTGCATTGCGTTGATGCCGAGTTGACCAGCATCACTCATGTATTGCTTGGTGACCAGCATAATGCCAACCAAAAGCATTGAGCCAACAAAGTTACCCGCATAAACAATTGCCCAGTTTTTGAACATCTGTTTCCAGGTGATTTTGCCACATGCTTTTGCAACAAGAGTCAGCACTGAGCTAGTAAATAGTTCACCGCCAGTAACAACAACAAGAATCAGACCTAAGCTAAATGCAAGGCCACCCATTAGTTTGCTAAAACCAAATGCCACATCACCAGTACCAGTAGTCACAAGTGTATAGAACACGAATGCGATACCGATTTGCATACCAGCAGACATAGCAAGTAGGAAAGATTTATAGGCAGGCTTAGTTGCCTTACCAACACCAACTTCAGCGGCGCGTTCCGCCATCTGTTGTGGTGATAGAGCGTCGAATTGGTTAAGTTCCATGATAAATTTACGTTTTGATACAAAAATTAAAGTCCGCGGATGATGGCTTTATTTCCCTATGAATTCAAGGAAATTTTATACTTTTAACAAAATTGACCGTTTAAATATTCAGTTTATCTATAAATTTAACCTTGTTGTTAATTGTCCTATAAGCGGCACTCATGAATTAGCGCGAATATGTTTATCCGACTGTTTAACGCGGATTTGAGTGGGTCATTTTGTCTTTTCACCTTCCATATAAGTATATCTATCCTATTGAATCCTTTTATAGAATTTTTATTTATATAAATATCACTTTAGTGAAAAGCATTTTCATTGAAAAATGATAATGAAATTAAGTGGGTTAGGTAACAAATCACTAGAATTTATATTGCAGTGTGCGCTCGTTTCGCTATGTTAATAAAGACAAAAACAGGCAGGAGTAGAAATATGAAGTTTAGCCAAAACCATATTGATGAACTTAATCTGTTACTACAATTTGATTTGGGTAGTACCTCAAAAGGCATCAAAGTACACAGTGATGCCTCCCCTCTTATACAAGATGCTATCAACAGCCTACACAGAAAAGGTCTTTGCACTCAGCCTGATGGTGGTTATTTAACTCATGAAGGTATCGAACTTGCAGAATGCATCCACCGAATTCATCGCATTCTCGAATAATGCCCACGTGTGGTCAGTTAATGACTGCGATTAACTTAATTCACCCGCAATAAAAAAGAGTGCATCTGCACTCTTTTTATCGTTTGATTCGCCTTAATTGGCTGCTGATGTCATTTCACCAGTGGTTGGCGTCTCCACTGGAGTTTCTGTCACAGGGAGTTCTGCAGGAGTCTCAGATACAGGCTCAACGGTGGTAACGGGCTCAGTCGGTGATGCCGAATCACTGACAACCTCTGATGTAGTATCTGTTGCAGCTTCAGGCGACTCATCCGCAGGAGTATCAGCTGTTATTGTCTCTGGAGCTGCTGGAGTCACAGGTTCTGTCACAGTTTGGGGAGCCGCATCCATATTTGGCGATTGAGGTTCAACAACCGTTGGCGTTACTGCCGCTGGTACTACCGCCGCTTGTTCTTTGGGTTGCAGCTGCTTCTCAAGATTCTCAATTAATTTAGCCTGTTGAGCGATTTGGTTGAGATAGGCTTTGTTCAACTCTTTAATTTGGCTTAATTCCGCTTTCAGTTGCTCATTATCACTTGTTAGGCTTTGAGTTGATGTTTTTTCTGTCGCCAATTGATGCGCTAGCTGCTCTACTTGATCGGAATTACGCAGCGCTTTTACTTGTTTCAGGATTTTCTCAGCTTGCTCACGTAACACGACATCACGAAAATCTGAACCATCAATGGTTTTAGAGATAGCAAGAAGCTGATTTTCAATTTCTAACACATAACCTTCGTACTTATCATCTTCTACTGCTGCCAGCAGTTTAACTTGATGAGCCACTTGTTTTACATGCTGCAATTCAAAACGTGCTTTCGCAACAGCAGCTTCTATAGCCGCCTTATCACGCGGATTTCGGGTAACGACATTAGATGCCAATTGAATTTCGCTTTGAGCTGCGCTAAACGTCATCGGAGCCACGTCATCAAAGCCTTCACGCTGCAGCACATAACGTTCTTGCTCCAAAGGTGAAATGTGTAATTTCAAACTGATCTTAATCTCGAGTTTTTTCCCTTGGTCCAAAAACTCAACTTGCTTACCTTGCGCATCTTCTAAGTCATCGTTTTTAACGTAAGCAAATAGCTTATTATAACTTACGGTTAACGAACGAAACTCGCCCGGGAAATGACGCTTAGCGAAAATCTTTTCCAAGTAATGCATTTGAGCAATTGAATCTGCAAGCAATACATCAGCTTTGCCTTTAAAGGTCAATAACGTCTGATGTAGAGCATCAACTGCAGCTATTTTATCTTGGTAAGCTTTAGCGTAGCTTTGACTGGAAAAGAAAGAACGATCTTCTGTGGTCACATTGGGGTTTTTCTCCATGACGTTATAAAGCTCACTGGCTTCATTCCAGGATTTAACCAAAGCAGCATAATCGCTAGGAGAATAAATCTTGAGTTCGGCAACTGTCGCAAGTGTTTTTGTCCACTCACTTTGCATCGTTTGGATCTTAGCAAACTCAGCGTTTGCTTGTTGTAATTCTTGATTCGTTTGGACCGCTTGCTGGCCCTCTTTCGGCGTTGATTGACAACCAATAAGAGTCACTAATGCCGAAGCAACGAGTGCTTTTCGAAGTTGATTCATAGCTAATCCTTAACGAGCTTGGCTCTTTGTTCTGTTTATTCTGAAAGCGCAGTGAAATAGACAACAGATGAAAGGGCGATACCCTCTAATAAAACTGGACGCATAATGTAGTACAAAATCGTGCTAAGGTTAATCCCGAATTTGGGTTAATTGTTGATTTTATTTTTAACGAGCAACAATAAGCACAATAAATACCCGACAATGGGTCAATCAAACTTAATATGTAACCGACTTCACTATTGTAAGAGTTGATGTTGTTTTAGAATATTCTTACCTTTAAGGTCGCGAATTGATTTTACTCACGTTATTATCATTCTGTTATGTAATTCACAGGGGAGCGTAACATGAGTCGCGTTGTAATCATTGGTGCAGGATGGCTCGGTAAGCCTCTAGCACAGTCGTTTCTGCAAAAAAAGATCAAAGTCAGTGCAACCCGAACCCAAATGGAAGGTGTTGAAGCACTCTCACAACTCGGTATTCCTAGTTTTTTATGTGACCTAAACCAACCTAAAGAGCTAACTGAACAGCTATTTCAGCGTCAATGTGACGTCATCATTGGTTGTTTTCCTCCGGGCTTTCGCCGCGGACAAGGCGATGAATACGCCCATTATTGGGGTAACTTAGTTACTCATGCTAAAGCAGCAGGAGTACGTAAGATAGTAATGGTTAGCTCTACTACTGTTTACCCCAATCGAATACAAGCCATGCATGAGTCTGATGCTACTTACTCTCAAGCTTTAGATAGTGAGGACTTTTCAACCAATGCTCGTATCATGCTTCAAGCAGAGCAGTGCGTCATTGATTCTGGGCTTGAATACGTGATAGTCCGCTGTAGTGGCCTATTTGGACCAGACCGCCATCCTAGCCGCTTTGTTAACAAGCTTAGCTCGGTTAGTTCCACCGCGCCAGCTAACATGCTCCATCTTAAAGATGCCATCGGCATCATTGAATTTGCGGTAAATCACTTAATTAATGAAGTGATTAATGCAACGACTCCAAAAACTGTGAGCAAAGCCGAGTTTTACGCGGCTGCGATTTCTAAAATGAGCGAGGAGGTTAGCCTTCCTCCAATCCAAGATCGACCTGACAAGCGAATTGTCTGTGACAGGCTGATCGAACTGGGCTATCAGTTCAATTACTCAAATACTCTGGAGGCTTTGTCCGAAAATGAGTAAACATCTTTACCAACATTTAGAAACGCTTTGGCGTTACATGCAATTGGACCACGACCTCCAATCTGCTGATGTCATTATTGCTATGGGAAGCAATGATTTACGGGTTGCAGAACATGCAGTAACTCTATTCAAACAAGGATTAGCTCCTTTAATCGTTTTTAGTGGGGGCTATGGTCGCCTCACTCGCGGTGTTTATGACACACCAGAAGCAGAGCGATTTGCCACCGTAGCCAAAGACGCTGGCGTTGCCGAAGAGAACATATTACTAGAAGGTACATCGCAAAATAGTGGCGAGAATATTCAATTTTCTGCTCGCCTATTGGCTGAACACAACATCCATCCGAAGCGGGTAATATTAGTCCACAAACCGTATAAAGAACGCCGCGCCTATGCGACTTTTATGAAACAGTGGCCAGAAGCGGTTGAGAGTTTACAAGTGACGTCTTGTGCAACCGATCTATTTGAATATCTTACTGAAGAAATGACATTAGATTTAGTGATTGAGCAATTGCTAGGTGATTTTGAGCGGATAGAAAATTACCCAGCACAAGGATTTCAAATCAGCCAACCAGTGCCAGTAGAAGTCCACGAAGCGTATGAAGCCCTTAAAACGATTTTTAGCTAACGCCTTAAACGCCGTCAGTTGATGGCTGTAGTAGGTTACAATCCGCTTGAATTGCATCGAGCTTAAACCTACATTTTCATAGAAAAGGATGTCAGTTGACATCCTTTTTTGTATTGTTCTCATCGCTTACCGGCACAATCGTTAATCGTCAGATAGTGGCAGTAATTAGTCACTCTTGATCTGTTACTTGCGACCGAGAGCCTCTTTGTAATGTAAACGGCATACAGATACGTATTTATCGTTACCACCAATCGCAACTTGATCACCTTCGGCTATTGGCTTGCCATGCTCATCGGTGCGAATCACCATATTGGCTTTACGCCCACAATGACAAATCGTTTTTAACTCCACCAGCTTATCTGCCCAAGCCAGTAATGCTAGGCTCCCTGGGAAAAGCTCGCCCAAAAAGTCGGTGCGTAAACCATAGCACAGCACCGGGATATCAAGACGGTCAACAACTTCGGTAAGTTGGTATACTTGTTCTTTCGATAAAAACTGACATTCGTCGACTAAAATACAGTGGCGTGGTGCTTCTTCGTTAAGAGCCGTAATTTCTGCGTAGAGATCGGTTTGCGCACTAAAAATATAAGCAGACGCTTCTAAGCCAATACGTGAACTGACCTTCCCTGCCCCAAAACGATCATCAATTGCTGCGGTATAAATGACAGGTGTCATACCACGCTCTTTATAGTTAAACGCCGATTGCAACAGTGTGGTGGATTTACCCGCATTCATTGCGGAGTAATAAAAATACATCTGAGCCAAAAGAGAAATTCCTGAAACGGGCCGACCATCGTTTATCGGCAACTAACAAAATATTGAGTGGGCGCATTGTAACAAAAAACCTTGTTGTGACCATGCGCTACCGCAAATTAACGAGTTAGCTGTCAAATCCATCGTCGTCATTAATTCACCATCGTGTGGCAAAATAGTGCGAAAAAAAGCGACCCTAAGGTCGCCTTTTTATATTGATACAGTAACCAACACTTATTCAGCGTCTTTCTCTGCTTCTTCTTTTGCAATCACAGCAATAGAAAGTTCTTCTAGTGCTGCTGGGTTTGCGAAGCTAGGCGCCTCTGTTAGAGGACAAGCTGCTGCAGTTGTTTTAGGGAATGCAATTACGTCACGGATGTTTTCTGTGCCGCAAAGTAGCATAACCAAACGGTCAAGACCGAATGCTAGACCAGCATGTGGTGGTGTACCGTATTTTAGTGCGTCTAATAAGAAACCGAATTTAGAACGTTGTTCTTCTTCGTTGATACCTAGCACATCAAAAACAGCGGATTGCATTTCGGCATTGTGGATACGAACTGAACCACCACCGACTTCATAGCCATTAATTACCATATCGTAAGCATTAGAGTTTGCTTCTGCAGGGTTGGCTTTCAGCTCTTGAGGTGACACACCTAGTGGTGAAGTGAATGGATGGTGCATTGCTGCAACGTTACCTTCTTCATCACTTTCGAACATTGGGAAGTCGATAACCCATAGTGGAGCCCATGCTGATTCATCAGTTAGACCTAAGTCTTTACCAATTTTCAGACGAAGTGCGCCAAGTGCGTTAGTCACAACATTTGCGTTATCGGCACCAAATAGGATGATGTCGCCAGATTGTGCGTTAGTGCGCTCAAGTAGAGATTCGATGATCTCTGCACTCAAGAATTTCGCTACTGGAGACTGAATGCCTTCTAGGCCTGCTGCACGATCGTTTACTTTCAACCATGCCATGCCTTTCGCACCGTAGATTGAAACGTAGTTGGTGTATTCGTCAATTTGCTTACGAGTTAACGCTGCACCGCCAGTAACACAAAGAACCGCTACGCGACCTTTTTCGTCATTTGCAGGGCCTGCAAACACTTTGAATTCAACGTCTTTTACGAGATCAGCGACATCGATGATTTCTAGTGGGTTACGTAGGTCAGGCTTGTCTGAACCAAAACGACGCATTGCTTCGCTGTAAGGCATGATTGGGAAATCACCTAGCTCAACGTCTAGCAGTTCTTTCCACATATCACGAACCATTTTTTCAGTCATGCCGCGAACTTCTTCCGCAGGCATAAATGATGTTTCGATATCGATCTGAGTGAATTCAGGCTGACGGTCAGCACGTAAATCTTCGTCACGGAAACACTTAACGATTTGATAGTAACGGTCAAAACCAGACATCATTAGCAGCTGCTTAAATAGCTGTGGTGATTGTGGTAGTGCGTAGAATTTACCTTTGTGCACACGGCTTGGTACTAAGTAGTCACGAGCACCTTCTGGTGTTGCTTTAGTTAGTACTGGAGTTTCGATATCCAAGAAGCCGTTGTCATCTAGGAAACGACGAACAAAACTTGATGCTTTTGCACGCAGTTTAATACGGTCGCTCATTTCTGGACGGCGAAGGTCTAAATAGCGGTATTTTAGACGCTGTTCTTCCGAGTTTTTCTGGTTGAAATCGAGAGGCAATACTTCAGAACGGTTAATGATCTCAATGCCTGATGCCAAGATTTCAACTTCACCCGTTGCCATATCTTTGTTGATTTGGCTGTCTGGACGAGCACGAACTGCGCCAGTCAGTTTGATACAGAACTCACTGCGCAATTGGTTTGCTACAGCAAACACGTCCGCCATATCTGGATCGACAACCACCTGAACGATACCTTCACGATCTCGCATATCAATGAAGATAAGACCGCCTAAATCACGACGACGGTTTACCCAGCCGCACAGTTCCACAGTTTGTCCAACGAGGGACTTGTTCAGGTGACCACAATAATGGCTACGCATAATGAATTTCCCAATCTCTTAAAATAATCATTTAAATTTTACGCTGCAGTTGCTCACCGCACTGCAGTACAAGATTCCATTTATACGCTGAAAAACCGCGAAAATCGACCTTCCAGCAGATAAAAGAGGTGCTTTTGTTCAAGCACACGTTCATTTGGTACAAATTTCAACCAAATCATGCAACAAGAACAGATTCGTGGTGCCGATTATAACGACAAATTGTCATCGACAACAGAGCTCTGTTACAGTGTGGCCAAACAGATCTACGAGGAAATATCCCTCAGCATCGCGAAAAGGAAGAGAGTATGTCGACAACGTCATTGCCTATGCGTCTTGGTTTGACCTTGTGGTCTCACTCTGGATGGCAAAGTGAATTTTACGGTTCAGGAACCAGCGCAGGCGATCGTCTTGCTCGCTACGCAGAGGTATTCAACACCGTGGAGGGCAACACCACCTTTTATGCCAGCCCAGGAGCGCATACGGTATTAAACTGGCGCGATGCAACACCTGATGAGTTTCGCTTTACCTTTAAGTTGCCCAAAGCGATTACACATGAGCATCGTTTGCGAAACGCCTCACCACTATTAAACGATTTCTTAACACTGATGGCCCCGTTGCAGCACAAGATTGGCATGTGGACCATACAACTGCCCGCCTCTTTTGGTCCTGAAGACCTTGGGGTTCTCTACCGTTTTCGTCAGCAATTCCCCAAAGATTTTCCTCTCGGTTTAGAAGTCCGCCATCCCCAATTCTTTGCCAAAGGCGCGGCAGAGAAAGAGCTGAATCAATGGCTGATTGAGCAGAACATCGACCGAATTATAATGGACAGTCGCCCAGTGTTTAGTGCTTCGCCGACCGACCCTTTCGTTCTAGATGCCCAACAAAAGAAACCCAAAGTGCCCGTCCATGCTATTGCAACGGCTCATCATCCAATGGTTCGTTTTATTGGCCATCCCGATTTAGAGGCTAATGTGGTCTTTGTTACACCTTGGTTAACTAAGCTGTCAGAGTGGATTGCGCATGGCAAACAGCCTTATCTGATGATTCACACTCCAGACAACTTACTTGCCCCGCAACTTGCGAAAAAAATATATGGCCAATTACAAACGCATGTTCAGAATCAATTTGCGCTAACCTTGCCAGATTTATCAGAATTTCCCGCACAAAAAGGCATCAATCAACTATCAATGTTCTAATTGAATCTCTCATTTACCCTTTCTAACCATTCCCCTTAATGACACCAGCATCAATTTTGCATAAAATACGCGCCTTTTCAGACGCAGTTCAAGGGCGGCAGGTTGTTTGGTTTTCCGCAATGAGGTCTACATGAGTAACAAAGACACTATTTTTTCAGCACCGATTGACAAAATTGGCGATTTTACCTTTGACGAGCGTGTCGCAGAGGTTTTCCCAGATATGATCCAACGGTCGGTGCCTGGATATAGCAATATTATCTCTGCCATCGGAATGTTGGCGGAGCGCTTTGCTAAACCTAACACCCATGTTTACGACCTTGGCTGCTCACTTGGCGCAGCAACACTCTCAATGCGTCGCCATATTGAAGGACAAGAGGGCTGTAAAATCATCGCGGTGGACAATTCCCATGCGATGGTGGAACGCTGTAAATTGCACGTCAACGCTTACCGCTCAGATACTCACGTAGACGTGATTGAAGCGGATATTCGTGAAATCGACATTCAAAATGCATCGGTCGTGGTACTTAACTTCACTCTACAGTTTTTATCCCCAGAAGATCGCTATAGCTTACTCGAAAAAATCTACCACGGTTTGCGTCCCGGCGGCATTTTAATTCTGTCGGAAAAGTACGTGTTTGAAGACAATACCGCCCATGAATTGCTCATCGATCTTCACCACGATTTTAAACGCGCAAACGGCTACAGCGAGCTGGAAATCAGTCAAAAGCGCAGTGCCATTGAGCACGTGATGCGCCCAGATTCAATTCCGATGCACAAACAACGTTTTAGTGAAATTGGTTTTTCGAGTTTCGAGGTGTGGTTCCAGTGCTTTAACTTCGGCTCAATGTTCGCGATTAAATAACGATTTTGGTCTCTGTGTTCGCATGTGAGTCCCACGCGAACACAGGCACCAATTGTCACTTTGGGACTCCGTATTTAGGTACACATATTCATGTTCAACTTTGCCAACGTATACCAATTGATTGCGCAAGATACCCGTCTGCAACCTTGGCTAAATATTCTTCCTCAACAGCTCACCGATTGGCAGCAACAGCAGCATGGCGATCTTGACCGTTGGTTACGCGCGCTCAAAAAAATATCAACCGATCGCCCAGACGTTATTGATTTGAAAGACTCGGTGACTCTGCATAATCAGACGCCACTACCGTTAGGTGAACAGAAAAAGTTAGAAAACTTGCTTAAGACCTTCCACCCATGGCGCAAAGGTCCTTATTTCCTACACGGTATTCACATTGATACAGAGTGGCGTTCTGATTGGAAATGGGATCGCCTATTGCCCCATATTTCTGACCTGACTAACCGCACCGTATTGGATGTGGGTTGTGGCAACGGTTATCACATGTGGCGCATGTTGGGTGCTGGCGCACGTCAAGTATACGGTATTGATCCATCAGAACTGTTCCTTGTTCAATTTGAAGCTATTCGCGCACTAATGGGTAATGATCAACGCGTCAACTTACTGCCATTAGGTATTGAACAACTCCCTGAATTGGAAGCCTTTGATACCGTATTTAGCATGGGGGTTCTTTATCATCGTCGCTCCCCTATTGATCATCTTATTCAGTTGAAAAACCAATTGGTTTCCGGCGGAGAGTTGATTCTTGAAACGCTGGTTATTGATGGCGATGAAAACGCAGTATTAGTACCGATTGACCGCTACGCGCAAATGCGTAACGTTTATTTCTTCCCATCCGCTTTAGCATTGAAAGTATGGTTAGAAAAAGTCGGCTTTATTGACGTAAAAATCGTCGACGAAAATATCACATCATTGGATGAACAACGTACAACGGAATGGATGAAACACAATTCGTTACCTGATTACGTAGACCCAGAAAATCCAAATATGACGGTAGAAGGTTATCCGGCGCCACGTCGAGCAATTTTAGTTGCAAAAAAACCATAATTGACACAGTTTTAACGCTCTATCAGGATGATGAGGCTAAGCTATGGCACGGAAGCTAACCGCTCCCCAACTGAATAAGTATAATCAAGAAATATCATATAGCTGGATTCACACTTTTCTCAGTGGCAATATGTTATTGCTTGCGATATTGAAGAGATATGAGCATTAAAAACGACCATAAAGGCGTGGCATTTCATCCACAGCTTAATTATCGAAGTGCTGCATCGGTAATAGGTATTCTTTATTCAGGTCAATATGCGCTATGTTTTGCTCTAAATATCATAATAATTAACACCAAACATATTAATAAGGTCGCAAATGTTTAAGCGAATAGCACCCGTTATTGCTCTTAGCATGCTATCAGGTTGCACTATGATGAACGGTGATGAATATCATCAAGCTACGCTCGCCGCCATCCAACATTCAGAATCGAATATCGACAATCATCTTACCAATTTGGAACTGCAAATTAGTAATCAGATGGACTATATCGACAGTCTAGAAAAAGAAGTCATCAAGCTTCAAGAACATGTCAAACTACTGCAACATACGGCCTCCGAAATTGATTCGCAGACTGAGCAACAGTTAGCCGTTCAGCAAGCTGCTGATGGTGTGGCACCACTAAAAATCACCCCACAAAAACCACGACACGAAGTGGTGTTAGGCGAAGTAGAGAAAGTCACTATCGATACCATCAATCAAACCTTTGATGCTCGTGTCGACACAGGCGCCGCGACCTCATCTCTTAACGCCGTAGATATTCAAGAATTTGAACGTAATAGTAAGAATTGGGTTCGTTTCCACCTCGCTGCAGGCGATACGGTCGCAAAAGATGCTCCGTGGATTGAAGCGCCTATTTTACGTTATGTTCGTATTCGTCAAGCGAACAGTGAAGAAGCAGAACGTCGCGCTGTGATTGAATTATGGGTGAAACTAGGTGATATTCATGAGAAAACACCATTTACATTGGCAGACCGTTCACAAATGAGCCACCCTATTTTGTTGGGTAGAGAATTTATTCGTGACATTGCCGTAGTGGATGTCAGCAAAAAATTCATTCATACCGACAGCGTTAAAGAAGCCAATAAAGAAAACACTAAATAGTAAAGGTCTTTTATGACATCTAAAGTACCGTTTTACATCTCCATATTGCTACTGATTGTAGCTGGAATAACACTCAGTGTTATGCGTCACCAGCAGTACGGTGTACCGTGGACACCCGGAGAAACGCGTCAGGTATGGGATTTAGAAGCTCGTATCGAATTTTACGCGATGGACAAGCCCGTAAAAGTCTCTCTTGCTGCTCCAGCGACGCAGGATGGCTATACGCTGATTAATGAAACCGCTTCCTCGCCTGGTTACGGAGTTTCGTACATTTCAAGCAACTCAGGACGTCGTGCAGAGTGGTCTATCCGCCACGCTAAAGGACCACAAACCATTTATTACAAAACACAATTTTTGGTCGATCCTCAAGCTCGTTCAACGCCTATTCCGCCCACGGGTGAAATTGAAAAACCAACCTTAGATGGTCCAGAAGAAGCAGCTGCCGTTGCATTAATTAATCGCGCAAACAAACTGTCAGCAGATCCTGTCAGCTTTACACGCGAGCTAATTAAAACACTCAACGATCCAGAGAGCCAAAATGCATCTTTATTGCTCAATAACATGTCTCGATATGAAGCAACGCAAAAATTGCTCTCGTACGCCAACATTCAGAACAAAGTTGTTGGGGTTATTTCTTTAGAAGATGGCCGCCGACGCCAGCCCATTCAAATGATGAACCAAGTGTGGGATGGTGAAAAATGGGAGCTATTTAATCCTGAAACAGGTACACAGCCAACCCATCCAAACCTATTGGTCTGGGATGAGTCCAACGTTTCATTACTCGACGTTATCGGCGGTCAAAATAGCCAAGTTTACTTCAGTATGATCTCTGAAGAAGTGTCACCTCAGCAAGCAACATCAAGTAAAGTTGAGGCTGATGGGCTACTCAACCTATCAATTCACAGCCTACCACTCGAAGAACAAGCGATGTTTAAAACCATCATGCTGATGCCAATCGGTGCTTTGATCGTGGTGTTCCTTCGTGTGATTGTCGGGCTAAAAACCTCCGGTACGTTTATGCCAGTGCTGATTGCGGTTGCATTTGTGCAAACCCAATTAATGACCGGGATTATCGGGTTCCTACTCATTGTGGGAACAGGCTTGATTATCCGTAGCTACCTATCGCGGCTTAACTTATTGCTGGTTGCGCGAATATCGGCCGTTATTATCGCCGTTATTCTGATAATTTCTGTGTTTACGGTGGTCGCATTCAAGCTTGGTTTGACAGAGGGTCTAACCATCACTTTCTTCCCAATGATCATCTTGTCATGGACTATTGAACGTATGTCGATTCTTTGGGAAGAAGAAGGTACCAAAGAGGTGTTGATGCAAGGTGGCGGCTCACTATTTACCGCAATTCTTATTTACCTTGCAATGACTAACGGCTATGTACAACACCTGACCTTTAACTTTATTGGTCTGCAATTGGTCGTTATGGCTATTATCCTATTGCTTGGCACATACACAGGTTACCGAATCTCAGAGCTACGTCGCTTTAAGCCATTAGCAGAGGATGATTAATATGTTGTTTTCGCTCTCTGAATATACGTCACCGTTCAAACTTCGCCGTAAAGGCATTATGGGTATGAACCAGCGTAACCACAGCTATATTGGGCGATATAATGATCGCTCAAAATACCCACTGGTGGATGATAAGTTAAAAACAAAGCTCATCGCTCAACGTGCTGGTGCAACTGTACCTAAATTGATCGGCGTCATTAGTAACCAGGGGGACGTGAGAAACATTCACTCTATGGTTGCAAACTGGCCAGGCTTTGTTATCAAACCCGCTCGGGGTAGTGGTGGTAAAGGCATCTTAGTGGTGACATCACATAAAGAAGGTGAATACACAAAACCATCAGGTAGCAGTATTAACAACAGTGATGTAGAGCGTCATATCAGTAATATTCTTGCTGGTCTATTTTCCCTAGGCGGTAAGAATGATGTGGCGGTTATCGAAAACCTCATTGAATTTGATGACTGTTTCGACGGGTTTAGTTATGAGGGTGTGCCCGACGTTCGCATAATCGTATTCAAAGGTTATCCTGTAATGGCGATGATGCGTCTTTCAACCTCAGCCTCAGACGGCAAGGCAAACTTGCACCAGGGTGCGGTAGGTGTCGGCATTGATATTGGAACGGGTAAGGCGGTAAAAGCAGTACAGTTTAACCGCCCTGTTACAGTGCATCCAGACACAGGTCGCGAGCTGATTGAACTGCAAGTACCTCAATGGCAAAACCTGCTAACTCTAGCAGCCAGCGCTTGGGAAATGACAAGCTTAGGCTACATGGGGACAGATATGGTCTTGGATAAAAAAGAAGGGCCGATGGTGCTTGAATTAAACGCTCGCCCAGGGCTAGCCATTCAAATCGCTAACGGTGCTGGCTTATTGCCACGACTGCGACATATTGAAAGTTTAGGCACGCCGTTAATTTACCCTTCTGCCGCTGAGCGTGTTGCTTACTCAGTCAAACGATTCGCGGTAGATGAACATCAATTCTAATTGCATTGTTCACTCTCGCTAGAACGATAAAAGCCAGTCGCAACGACTGGCTTTTTTATACCTGACCTTAAATGCAGAATTCAGGACTTTATCAATGAGCACAGGTTACGCCCAATGACACAAGGGATGATCATTCCCTACTTTCCTTTCGTGTGGCTGCATTAAAAAAGCGCCTTGAAAGGCGCTTTTAGATAATAAGCAAATAAGACCTTACAGCTCTTCAGCTAAGGTTTGCTCAGGCGTTTTATCTTTGGGCTCTTGACCAAAACCACGAAGTCCAACCACATGCACGTGCTCATGATCTTTAAACACTTTACGCACTAGCTTGTAGGTTGTGCCTTTCTCTGGGCTGATATTTTCTGGTGCTGCAATCAACAATTGCATATCAAGGCGATCACACAGTTCAAACAACGTTGCAATCGACTTACCATCCAGACGAGCCGCCTCATCCAAGAACAATAAACGACAAGGAACGATGTCTTTACTGCGGAGGCGACGGGACTCTTCTTCCCAGCTCTGAATCACCATCAGAAGAATCGATTGACCTGTACCAATCGCTTCACCTGTAGATAATGCGCCAGATTCCGCTTGTAACCAGCCATCAGAACCACGATTGACCTCAATACTGAGTTCAAGGTAGTTACGGTAATCAAGCAGCTCTTCACCCAGTACCTGCGGTGAACGTTGGCCCATATCGATATGTGGGTTCACACGTTGGAACAATTTCGCCATCGCTTCTGAGAAGGTATAACGGCTACTTTCAAACAGATCACGATGCTGATCTTGCTGGTCCGATAGACCAGAAAGCAAGGTTTCATGGCTATCACGAACTTTCACATTCAAACGAACCCCATTCACTTGACCAAAGCCGATGTTCGATAACCCTTGGTTTAGCATACGAATACGGTTTTGTTCACGTTGAATCGTTTTGCGAATGATGCTGGATACGGACTCTGAACTAATAGCTAAACGGTTTTCGCGTTGGGTTAGCTCTTCTGTTAAGCGACCAAGTTCCACTTCCATCTCTTCAATCGCTTCAACAGGATCGTCGGTACGGATAATGTCTTGACGAATACGTTCACGTAAGTGTTGGTAAACCGCAATGTAGAACAAGACCTTACGTTCTGGATGCGCATTATCTTCCGAAAGACGCAGTGCATCTCGTAGATCGTCGTTGTTAGCAACGGCAAGACGCAATGCTCCCAACGATTTATCCGACATTGAACGCAGTTCATCAGCAGAGAGGTAAGCCAATTCACGCTTATGCAGACGACGCTCAACATCATTCTCACGCGCCAAACGCAATACAGAACACCAACCTGCTTTTGCGTTTACAACAAAGGTGCGAAGATCGCGATACTCTTTTTCAAGTTTTTTCAGTCGCTTAGCTAATGACTTCATTTCCATATCGGTTGAGGTCATGATGCGCTCGCACTCACTCTTACGATTACGCATCGCGTGTAAGCGCTCTTGCAGCTCGTTACGGCGGTATTGAGCACGCTCTAGTGCACTTTCGTCCGCTTGCACGCCAAGGTCTTGCAGTTCAAGTTTAAACTCTTGAACCGTTTCCAATTTTGCTTGATGCGAACTCTTCAGAGACGCCAATACTTGGTTGTACTGGTTCATCTGATTTTGTGCTTGCTTGAGTGCATCACGACTGCGAGTACGTTGTCCTTCTGCTTGAGCGAGCTTCGCTTTCAGTTGCTCACTCAATTCACTACTTTGACTCAGTAAACTTACCGAATCGGAATACGCAAAGTAATGGCGACGCTCAACCAAATCAGACAAAGCAAAAATCTGAGTTTTTAGTGTTTGCAGTGCTTGGTCCGCTGCGTGATATTCCTGCTCTAAATTTTCAAACTGCTCAGGGTCAGCATCCAGCGAAGTAACAATCTTCTCAAGTTCGCTAACCGCTTTACCATGCTTTTGAATAAACACTTTTGCCGTATCAAGCTGGGCAAGTTTATCGCTCATCTCATCAAAACGAGCTTCAAGTGTATCGTCTTCCACCAACATCATGCTTGGTGCAATTCGTTCAAGTGCTGTTAATGCTTGTTTGCTGATTTGACGCTGAGAACGTTGCTGCTGATCGCGATTATCCAATTCAACTAATTGGCGTGATACCTGATTACGACGTTCGCGAACTTTAGTGAGGGCTTGTTCAGGGTCGGCTTGGAACGCTACCTGAATGTGCTCAGCAACAAACTGATTAAACGATTGATACAGACGCTGCAATTTCTGTGCATCAAAAGCGGCCTTGGCATGCTGCTCTATCACATCTTCTCGCTCGTCACGCAATTTCTCTAAACGTTGCTCACGAGCAGCGCGACCAAACAATGGAATTTCTGGTAAGCGAGAGTAACGCATTTGACGCGCGTTAAACTGCACGCACACCGCACCTTCTAACTCTTCAGCATCAAATGAGCTGTCATCAAAGGCATCGACATCACCTTCAATGAGATATAAGTCTTCAGGACAATCATCCAATTCAACCAAGCGCTCTTTGATACCCGAGAGGTCAGAAACCACAATCGCATGACGTGCTGGACCATACATGGCACTAAAATACGGTGCATCAGAAATAGTGATGTCATCATAAATTTCCGATAGCAATACACCGCCTAATGAGTCGGCAAGACCTTTCAAACGCGGATCATTTGAACCACCAGGAGACGCCAAACGCCCAATCTCACTATCGAGTTCATCACGTCGGTGCGCCAATTTATCTTTCGCCAGCGACAGGCTTTTCTCTTCTTCCAGCACAATTTGCATCTGGCTCATCACCGACTGGCTATCCGTCAGTTCAGCGCCACTTTGATCGCGCAATGTTTCCAGCGCATCGTTTGCTTTAATCCATGCCGGCGCTTGTGCTTCAAGACGGTTCACATCGCTTTGCAGTTCTTGATCTTGCTGGCGCAGAGTGCTGCGCTCTTCACGCAGTTGTTCTGAATTAATTTCGAGCTGTTCAAGCAATTCATTGTGACGCTCGCGCTCTTGTTCAACGGTCAACTCATCTGTCAAACTCAAATGATGTTGTTGCTGATATTCGTTGATTAAGCGGCGAACTTGTTGCTGCTGCTCTTTTTGACGTGCGAGATCACGTTGTTGCGCGACCCATTGCTGTTCGTTCGTGACAATATGACCTGCTTCTCGTGCTTGATTAAGCACATCACGAGCCACACTTGCTGCATCAGCACGAACCACATCGCCTTTGATACTGCGAATAAGAGCAAACGCCTTGTCGAACTGCTCTGCTGCAGCAGAAGACATATCTAAACGGTGTTTTAGCGCCAATAGCGTTGAGGTTTGAGTCTCTTGTGCCTTTTTGAGTTCGGTAACCGTAGCCACGGCGTCATCGATAGTCAGCTCATCGTTGCCAAGCAGTTGACGAGCTTTATCCAAAGCTTGAACTGCCTGTTGGTATTGAAGCGCACGGGTTTGCTGTACATCTAATGCTTGTTGATAGTCCGCCAATTGCGATTTAAGGCTGTCTACCTCTTCTTCGGCAACCGTTGCTTGATCTTCGGCCATCAACAGACGCTCTTGCGCCTCTTCCACTACCATCATTTGCTCTTCTAGACGAACATTCAGTTCTTCTAGATCTTCTTGATAGCGCTCGATTTTCTCTCGCTGACGCAAGGCATTTTGTACCAATTGTAGATGGTCAGAAGCACCTTGATAATCTTGCTCAAGAGCACCTTCTTGGTCACCAAACTGAGCTAATTCTTCTTGAACGCGGTTAAGTACATCGTTATGTTCAATTAATGCATTACGTGTCTCAAATAGCTCTAAACGCATAGTAAGCGTTTGATCGACTTTATTGCGACGGTCATTCGCATGGCGCATATAGTCAGCAGCCACGTAATTGGTTGATTCCGTAATCAGATGTTTGAATAAGTCACGGTCCGCTTGCGTGGTTTTAATCGCTTCCAACGTCATACGGTTTTCGCGTAGCGCCGATTCCATATCTTGGAATGCTTTTTTTACCCCACCATTTTGCGGCAGTAAGTAATCACGCAACGAACGTGTGATGGCACTGGAAATACCACCATACAGGGATGCTTCTATCAAACGATAGAACTTAGAACGGTCACTGCTGTTGCGCAGCTTCTTAGGAATAACACCGAATTCAAACATTTGACTATGGTATTCCACCACAGAGTTGAATGTGCGAAAGCTTACGCCTTCAATCTCAGCCACCGCTTCTTTTACTTCATTAATTTGACGTACGCGCGCTTGGTTAGCAGATACAGTCTCAACCAACACATCCGTTGGTTTGACGTGGCTTGGTAAGCCTTGGATAACAAAAGGTTTAATGTCGACCTTTTTATCACGGCCGGCCACTTGTTGCAGCTTCACACCAAACAGCAGACGCTGCTTACGGGAGTTCACAACGTCTAACGCCGCATAACAAGTACCAGGTTGCAGCTTACCGTACAAACCTTTATCTCGTGACGCTTGAGAACTACCTGCTTCGGTTGTGTTGCGAAAATGCAGTAACGATTGGTCTGGAATCAACGCGGTGATAAACGATGCCATCGTGGTTGATTTACCTGCCCCGTTACCACCAGATAGCGTAGTCACTAAGTTATCAATATCAAAGGTACGGGCAAAAAAACCGTTCCAGTTGATCATGGTCAGCGATTGATACTTACCTCTTTCAATCATGCTTCACCTTCTAATTCTGTTTTTTCGTCGTAATCTTGCTCGTCTGACTCATCAAGAAGTGATGGCTGAGCGGGCTCTTCATGGTACACCACAGCTTCACCATCTCGAATCAGGCGAAGTTGTGCGTCACGCATATCATCCCCTACCCGTACATCAGCACCAAAACGGAACACCGCTTCAGAAATACGGAATTTCGAGGTTTCACCCACGTGAATGATAATACCAAGACGACGAAGACGACGTAATGAAGTGCGCACCTTTTCAAACAGTTTTTCACGGTCTAAATCAGAGCCCGTTGCACGGTTTGTCACTAACTTCATTAGCTTTTGTTCATCGGCAAGTTGCAGCAGTTCATCGTACAACTCTTGGTTGGAGAAAATCCCCTCTTGCGCTAAGCGCTCAGGGCTCAAGTATAAAAAGCACAATACTTTTCCAACCAGCATATCCAGTTCAGACAATACACTGCGGCTAATCAGTGAGGTGGAACGTGGACGTAAATAGAAAAAGCCCTCTGGAGCACGAACCAACTCGGTATTATACCGTTGGTAAAAATGTGCCAATTCGCTTTCAAAATCACATAAAAATGCGTGGTTATCCATATCGTCACTGCCGATATGGCGTCCAGCACGCAATAGGCTATCCAACTCAGGAAAGAGCGGATTAGCGATCGCTTTGGCCAGATTCACTGGCATAAATTCATTAATATCGGTCGATGACATTCGCTTGTACCTTTGCACCAAATTCATTGATCGCTTTCCAGTCTGGCTGGATGGCTTGATAATCAGATTCTGAATAGCCCAGGCGCACGGCCTGATCAACCACGATTCGGGCTAAATCAAAATGATGAGAGCTTGGATGTTCCGCTAAGTAATTACGCAGCACCATACCTAAATCAATCGGCTGATTATGCTGTTTATACTGCTGAAGCATGTCGCCAACGCGCTCGGCCAACTCATCATGTATGCGTTCAAATTCTTGATATTCGACTTCATCCGGAACCAAGCCTGTCACTTCTTCATCACGCAGAATCAAGGCTTCGTCACGTAAATCTCGTAACCGCTCTGCATCTGCATAAGTAAGAAACCACGGTTGGTCGAAAAAATCATGAACAGACTGACGTAAACGCTGACTGAATGCGCGGTTCTTATCCATATCAATCGCGGTACGGATAAACTTGTGCACATGGCGATCGTAACCAATCCACAAATCAATCGTCTGTTGCCCCCAGCTAACGATACGGTCCAGCTTCATTTGCAAAGCAAATAGCGTTTCGGCAATGAACTCCAGTTCGTCATCACCATATACCGTTTCTTGAATATCCAATATCTGGGTTTGCAATTCGTCCCCAGCCGCCTGCAAGGTGTCTTGCAGCTCTTTTAAAGTGCTGGATGTCTCAGATAGTAGCGCCTCACAACTACTGATGGCATCACGCCAATCTTGATTCAGTAGCTCTGCAATTTGCTCTTTCACTGCGTGTTGTTGTTCGTCCATCACGCGCTGGTTTAAATCAATTTGGTCAAAGATTTCACCAACCGAGTATTTCAGCACGCCATAAACGTTCTTGCGCCATTCAGTCGGAGTTCCACTCTGTTTAGCAGCGTTCACCGCTTTGGCCATTTCATCGGCCACCATCGACAGCTGAATCGACAGTTTCAATTTCGAAAACTGCCTGTGGCGGACGTAGTAATCGGTGATACCAATGGCCAAAGGAGAGAGACGATAGATACTGGCTCCATCGGTGACTTCACTAGTAAAACGCCGGATTAATCTTTGGCCAACCAATTCATTAATCGCGTTATTGGCGCGAAAAGCTGATGCTTCGCCAGTGTTATCAAATAGTTTGGTGACAATTTTGAATGCATCGTGCAGCTCACCTTCACCTAACTCTTCGTCAAAACGTTCACTACTCAGTACGGAGATTGCGATTAAATACGCCAGACGTTCAGAAGTTAAGTTCAGTGAGAAATCATGCTGTTTAACCCAGCCAACCAATTCATCGATTGGCTGTTTTTCAGCAGTATGAGTCAACTCACTCATTCGTTTTCCTGTTGTTATTGCTTCTTAGCCCATACGTGAATGTATCGGCCTAATGAGAGGTAAGGCTCTTGGCGGCAAAATTTCCGCTCTAAAGCCACTACATCGTCATGATCGAATTCGCCCATGTTTGTCATGTTACCGATGTAATCACTAAAACAACGAATTCCAGATCGGCCACAAATTTCATATCCAGCCTCTTCTATCCAAGCATAGACAGATTCTGGCAGTAAGCCTTTTTGTGGCTGTAATTTAAATCGTTTTTTGTGTGGCATCCCGTTGAGAATATGGGGAATATTTCCACACACCGCGTTTTTGTAAACCAAACCGTGGTAGTTATAGAACATTATCGATACCATGCCACCCGGTTTCACTTGATTCAGCAAATTTTCCAGTGCAGCTCTAGGTTCTTCTAACCACTCCATCACAGCATGGAACATTAGGATATCAACTGGCCCATCCAAATGATTTTGGATCTCCTGAACTGGAGCATGAACCAGCTGATACTGCTCAAGCAGGCCGTTTTTTTCAATATCCGACTCAGCCAGGCGTAGCATTTCAGAAGAGAGATCACATAATGTTACCTTATGCCCCAGTTGGGCTATTTTTTGCGACATTTGTGCTAATCCGCCACCAGCATCTAAAATATGCAAAGGCTTGTCAGCGGTAGCAAAATGAGTTAACAATTGCTCTATGTCTTCCCAAACAATGACTTGGCGAATTTCACCTTTGTCTGAGCCATAGATGTTTTTTGCAAATTTGTGGGCAATATCGTCGAAATTGCGATCTTTAGTCACGGCAGCTTGAGTTATGATAACGGAACGTACCGCTATTCTGTCATAGGAATGGCAGGAATAAAGAGAGTTTCGTTGTTTTTACTCTCAAGTGCTGTTTTTTCGGGCTATTTTGTATATGTTTGAGCTGAAAAAAATCATTTCTTCCCTATTTATGCCACTGCCAGCATTGCTGATCATTGGATTCATAGGTTTATCATTGATCATGTTTACTGCAAAACGTAAGAGTGGTTGCTTTATCGTCCTCTTCTCGTTGTGTGGGCTATTTTTGATTTCGTTTCAACCAATTTCATCCCGGCTTTTGATGCCGCTTGAGCGCCAATACACGGTGTTTTTACCTACTGACCAATCCATCGACTACGTCATGGTGCTTGGCAGTGGTCATGTTGTGGATGATCAAATCCCACCCACATCGGAGTTAAGCCGTACCGCTCTTGTGCGCCTCACTGAGGGCATTCGGATTATGCGTATGTATCCAGGTTCCAAGTTAATTTTATCTGGCTATTCTGGTGGCAGTGAATTCAGCCATGCGAGGATGCTCGCACAGGTTGCACTTGCACTTGGTGTGCCAAAATCTGAAATCATTTTACTTGAAACCGCTAAAGATACTTGGGAAGAGGCGCGCCAAGCTGCGGCCTTTGTACAGCAGAAAAAACTGGTTTTAGTTACATCTGCTTCTCATATGGAACGGGCTCTTTACGAGTTTCGCTCGGCGGGATTAAACCCGATGCCCGCACCAACTAACTTTCTGGCGCAAAAACACATCTATCAACCTTGGGAAAAATACGCGCCTAAAGCACGTTATTTGGAGCAAACGGAGCGTTATTGGTATGAAACCATGGGGCACATTTGGCAAGTACTACGTGACTGGGTGACCGGTTATGAAGCTGCACAAGGCAGCAAGCATGCCATTACTGTTGATGACCCATCTCAACAATAATCTCTATCCCCAAGCAAACTCAAGCTGTTGGTTCAGTGCGAATAACTTCGCCTGACTATCAAAACAAGAGCATGTTTGGGAACCATTGTTTAGCAAAATGCCAGCACTCAGTGCTGGCATTTTATTATTGACTGGAGTCAGCGAACAGGCCTTTAACTTCCAGCAAACATGTAACCTTCCCCATGGACCGTTACAATAATCTGCGGCGTTTTAGGGTCTAGCTCCATCTTTGAACGCAGTCGACGAATCAATACATCGATCGTCCGATCATTTGGTGCATCAACCCGATGACTGATCATATCTAAAATTGCCTCGCGACTAAGAACTTGGTGTGGATTAGAGGTTAATGCCACGAGTAATTCGTACTCTGCTTTCGTCAATTTAATAGGCTCGCCATTGAGACTTAAAGCTCGGCGTTGTATATCAAACGACCATTCTCCAAAATGGAGAAGTTGATTGCTTGAATTAGTTTCGAGTGAACCAGAACGACAATTAGATACTCGCCAAGTTAAATTTTTCACTCTCGCTAATATTTCTCTTAGCTCAAACGGTCTTGCAATATAATCATCAGCTCCCATTTCCAAGCCAATAATTCTATCTATACTGTCTTCTCTACCATTAATGAGAATAATACCGACATCTGAATGACTGCGTAATTCACGAGTTAACATAAGGCTGTCATCAAATTGAAGATTGGTTTCCATCAGCACCAAATCAATAGCCTGCTGACGTAAAACCTCCCGCATTTCTGCGCCTGTATCCGCGACAGAAATCTGGTAGCCCTCTCGTTTAAAATAATCGACCAAAGTCACTCGGGTGTCTCTGTCGCTTTCTACGACTAATAAGTGATAACTCATAGACGTCACTTTATTCCGCTAAATTAAATCCCTATTCATTCTATTCATAGATGGTCACAATTCTAGAGTACATACTTAAAACCTGATGCTTTATTGATTCAAAACAAGCTTCGATAACATTTTGCTTTATTTGAACAATCGAAATAAAAGACTTTATTTCCATTTCTCAAAATTGTAAAAATTTGACTTCTTTTTTGTCACATTGTTACTCATTTATTTTCTGAATAAGGAAATAATATTCATTTCTATTCGTTAAGTTCATTTAATAAATTTAATGATTTTTATTAAACGTAATTGTGACCAAAACCGAGGTATAGATAACTGAGAGCCAGTTTATCTATTGGCCTTTATACTTTTATACCCAAATGACCTCAAGATGCAGACTTCAGAGCTTCATCAACGAGCACAGGTCAAGCTCAATGACGGCAGGAATGGTCATTCCCTTTCAACGTCATTGGGCGCAGAGATGGGCTTGTTGATGAGCTCCCAAAGGGCGAGTTGTATTCGCTTCTATGCTACGTTACCGATTTTCTACGTAGAATAACTAGGTATTCAAATCGGTGCCTTGCCTATGAGCGAATACATTCTCGCTGAAACAGCATCTTGAGGTTACTTGGGTATATCCTCAAGATGCTAAAACTAAAGCCGCGCCTTCACATTCACGTGGTCAATTAGAGCAAATTATGCGTGCATCCTCAGTCATCTAACGAGAAACTCTGCCCTTCTTACGTAACACAATGAGAAAACGCTTGATATCAAACTAAGATGAATTTTTCATTGCGGGCAGTTCGATAGCAGTCTAAAATCGATAGCGCAAACGATAATCTATAGAAATTTTACTTAAACCGCTGTTATGAAGCGGTTTTTGTGTTTTTACTACTTTTAAGCTTCACTAACATATCGAATCAACACCTGTTGAAGTGGTCAATACTGTAAATCTTTGTCCTTGTCAGCAGATATCGATGGGAACAACCAATGGCGACTATAAAAGATGTTGCACGCATTGCTGGCGTGTCAACCACCACTGTATCACACGTAATTAACAAAACCCGTTTCGTAGCCGAAGCAACACAAGAGAAAGTGTTGGCAGCGGTAAAAGAGCTCAACTATGCCCCTAGCGCGGTCGCTCGTAGTTTGAAATGCAACACGACTCGCACGATTGGTATGTTGGTGACTCAATCAACTAACCAGTTTTTCTCTGAAGTCATTGATGGTGTGGAAAGCTACT
Organism: Vibrio tritonius; assembly: GCF_001547935.1. Classification (NCBI taxonomy): domain Bacteria; kingdom Pseudomonadati; phylum Pseudomonadota; class Gammaproteobacteria; order Vibrionales; family Vibrionaceae; genus Vibrio; species Vibrio tritonius. The sequence continues at coordinate 1,357,673 of NZ_AP014635.1, read as the reverse complement.
GCTATCGCCAAGGTTATACACTGATCTTGTGTAATACTGGCGGTATTTATGAAAAACAACGCGACTATGTTCGCATGCTGGCAGAAAAGCGCGTTGATGGCATTTTGGTGATGTGTTCAGACATGACTCCAGAACTAATGGAAATGCTCGAAGGTCACTCAGACATTCCAAAAGTCATTATGGACTGGGGTCTTGAGGATTCTCAAGCCGACACCATTATGGATAACTCAGAAGAAGGTGGCTACATTGCCACTAAACACCTCATCGATAATGGTCACAAAGACATCGCGTGTTTAAGCGGTCATTTTTCTAAAATGGCGTGTAGAGAACGCATTGTTGGTTTTCGTCGGGCAATGGCAGAAGCCAACCTGCCCGTCAATGAAGATTGGATTTTGGAAGGCAACTTCGAATGTGATACAGCCGTGCTCGCTGCAGATAAAATTCTTGCGATGGATCACAAACCAACCGCGGTATTCTGTTTTAACGACACCATGGCACTGGGTTTAATGAGTCGATTACAACAAAAAGGCGTGAAAGTGCCTGATGATATTTCTGTCGTAGGTTACGATAATATCGAGCTTTCTGAGTATTTCTCTCCACCACTGACGACCATTCACCAACCAAAACGTCGTGTGGGTAAAAATGCCTTTGAGATCCTACTAGAAAGGATCAAAAACAAAGCACATGATCGTCGCATTTTTGAGATGCACCCTGAACTTGTCGCACGAAATACCGTAAAAAAACTTTAATATCATAGTGTTACATTATATTTTCACTTTTGAGACACAATCTTATTGATGAAAATGTCGGTTATTAAAAATACAGTGATTTTTTGGACCGACATCACATTAGGCGAATTTTTTTGTGATTTATATTCAAGTTTAAGATTACTCTAGTGAACGAAATGTCACGTACAGGGCAAACCATCTGAAAAGGTGGGACGCAAAGCCTCCGGCCTAAACCCTTAGATGGTATTTTCTGGCTCTGGGTAGGTAGCGGGGTTACCGATGGCAAAAATGCATATAAGACGTTAACTTCTTACTGACACAATCTTTGCATTCTTTTGCTACATTCTCGGACCTGATTTTGGTGGCGTATTGTTAATACACCGAGACTAAAGGCATGGATAAACCAATATTAAAAGACTCAATGCGTCTGTTTGAAAACTTAGGACGCGTAAAATCTCGTTCAATGTTCGGCGGATTTGGAATTTTTGTTGACGACACAATGTTTGCATTGGTTGTTAATGACAAACTTCACATCCGAGCAGATGATAATTGTTCAGAAAAATACAAGCAGCAAGGCTTAGAACCTTACGTTTACAAAAAACGTGGTTTCCCAGTGGTTACTAAATACTTTGCTCTTCCAGACAACTTCTGGGAAGCCCCAGAAAAAATCCTGAAAGAAGCAAAAGAAGCTTTGGTTATTGCTAAGCAAGAGCGTAAAACTCAAGCTCAAGCAAAACCTAACCGATTGAAAGACTTACCTAATTTACGTCTAGCAACAGAACGTATGTTGCGTAAAGCAGGTATCGAATCGGTTGAAGAGCTTCATGAGAAAGGCTCTGTAGAAGCGTATAAAGCGATACAGCAGACTCACTCTAATGATGTAAGCATTGAACTTCTTTGGGCTCTAGAAGGCGCAATTGAAGGGAAGCATTGGTCAGTGATTCCTCAGAATCGCCGCGATGAGTTAATGCAACGCTTGTAGAAGATTAGCTAGTAAGAGTAACGAAAGCACTCACTTTAGTGGGTGCTTTTTTTTGCCTGTCATAAAAGTAGGCATTTTTTCGTCCATCAGTAGGACAACATTAGTCCGCATTCCATTTCAGCATTTTCTTAATGACAAATCACGTTACTATAGTGGTGCCCCCAAAATCCGAGACATAGTAATAACTGTACTGCGAGCCCAACTTCACATCCATATGCGTTGTTTGGTTTGGTGAACACTGACTATTTCATCATTAATTTTTCATTCATCATTAAAATGGAGTGACAATAGAAAAGCAGTGATTTAGTCATACCCAAGTCATCTCAAGATGCTGTTTTAGCGAATTGGTGATGGGTATATTTGTCGTTTAGTTTTGAATCTCACATATGTGTGATGTGCCAGCCTGAATTAGGTCATCACGCATGTGCTTAGGCGATGTAAGATAAGTCTAGGCCGATGAGAGGATATGTGATTACATCCATGAGACAACACCGCCGTACTCTGTTGTCTCATATACCCAAGTAACCTCAAGATGCTGTTTCAGCGAGAATGTATTCGCTCATAGGCAAGGCACCGATTTGAATACCTAGTTATTCTACGTAGAAAATCGGTAACGCAGCATAGGAGCGAATACAACTCGCCCGTTGGGAGCTCATCAACAAGCCCATTTCTGCGCCCAATGACGTTGAAAGGGAATGATCATTCCTGCCGTCATTGAGCTTGACCTGTGCTCGTTGATGAAGCTCTGAAGTCTGCATCTTGAGGTCATTTGGGTATAGATGGCGATAACTTACTGACTAACAGCGCTATTAATTCAAGCAACCCTGAATAAAACGAATTGAGTGATGATTAAATCGCTCTGCCTGTTCGATGTTACAAACATGACCACAATTGGTAAGTTCAATCAGTTGACTCTTTTGATGTATCATCACGATCTCTCTAACCTGCGACAAGAAAAGATAATCCCTATCCCCCATAAGATAGAGTGTAGGAATGGACTCATCTTTCTCACGAAAGTAACGCATAAAAGGGTTCACTTCTGCAGTGAGCCGATACCAGCGTTTAAACTCTTTTTGACACAACTTCTTCGCTTCACGAACAAAAAGATGGCGTGACTCTTTCTGTAAACGACTCGGCATAACGATGTAGGCAAAGAGCCGATAGAGCCACATATAGGGTATAAGATGCTTTGACCAGCGGCCTAGGGTGACTAATAACTGAGAACGAAGGTCAAAACGAATTACCGCCCCACCTAATACCATGGATTGCACAACATCTGGCGCAAGCTCTGAGGTTTTTCGGACGATAATGGTTCCCAGAGACATGGCAACAAAATGTGCTTTGGGTATCTGACAATGATGCAAGACATTGAGCACGTCTTGAGCAACGGCATCAAAAGTATAAGGATGCGTTATCCACTCTTTGACTAATTGGCTTGATTGACCATGACCACGTAAATCGATGAGCAGTAAATTGAAATGGCGTTTATAGGCCTTGATTTGCTTAAACCACAATGATGAACTGCCACCAGCACCATGCACAAACACCACCCATTGTGAGCTATTAGGATGAGGATAAACCTTATGATAAAGAAGATGATGGGTCATGTAGCGCTCTACTGTGGTCAAATCGGCGCTAGCCTACCATAAACAGGGATGATGCCAAACAGAGATTCATTCGCTTTGTGCGCTGTTACATTGAACTTTTTCTCAACGTAACAGCATCAGCAACAAAGTAACAAAAAAGCCATATAAAACACGTTATATGGCTTTATACCCAAGTAACCTCAAGATGCGGTTTCAGCGAGAATGTATTCGCTCATAGGCAAGGCACCGATTTGAATACCTAGTTATTCTACGTAGAAAATCGGTAACGCAGCATAGGAGCGAATACAACTCGCCCTTTGGGAGCTCATCAACAAGCCCATCTCTGCGCCCAATGACGTTGAAAGGGAATGACCATTCCTGCCGTCATTGAGCTTAACCTGTGCTCGTTGATGAAGCTCTGAAGTCTGCATCTTGAGGTCATTTGGGTATATATACTCAGGTTGAAAGGGAATTGCCCTTTCTTTCGCTATTGAGCTTGACCTGTATTTATTGATGCCGCTCTAAATCCTGCCTTAAGAGGTCATTATGATACGGTTGTCAGACAACAAACGAACTTAGGCAAAGACGGCCAATCGATACATTTTGGTGTATTCCAACGCAGACTCATGCCAACTGAAGTCTTTCCCCATCGCTCTTTGCTGAACAGCAAGAAATTCGTCTGGATTTTGCAGGTAGAACAGTAAAGCGCGTTGCATAGTAATCAGCAAAGCTTGTGCAGAAGGCTCTAAAAAGCCAAATCCGGTTGCTTCTTGCGGATACTTGTCATAATCCATGACAGTGTCTTTCAAGCCCCCCACTTCCCTTACAATTGGCAATGTACCATAAGCCATGCTGTAGATCTGGTTTAAACCACACGCTTCAAACTCAGACGGCATTAAGAAGAAATCCGAACCCGCCTCAACCCAGTGCGCGAGCTTATTATCGTAGGCCTCAACAAAAGCAAATTTATCAGGGTAAGCTGCCATTAATGAATGCAAACGGCTCGCCACTTCTGGTTCACCGGTTCCGACTATTACCAATTGCACATCGTTACGTAAGAACAGTTCAATAATAGGCAGTAAGTAGTGAAAACCTTTTTGGTGCGTTAAACGACACACCATGCCAAACATGGGTAATTCTTTAACCGGTAACCCCAGTTCTTTCTGCAACGCATGCTTACTTGCCTTTTTACCTTGGCGTAGAGAATCCGCCTCAGCACTATAATTCACTGGCAAGTAGTGATCGGTTTTCGGATCCCATTCACTATAGTCACAACCGTTAACTATGCCGTGTAAATCACGGGCACGCCTTACAAAGTCATCCACCAACCCATGAGAACCTAATGGTGTAAGCAGCTCACACGCATAGTTAGGGCTAACGGCGTTAATCTTATCTGCGTATGCAATGCCCGCACGCAGCATACTCACGTGATCAACGCCATACCGGAGAAACTCCATTCCCGTAAGATTGAGTTCAGGTACTACCTCTAGCTCATGATAAGAAAAAATCCCTTTAAAAATGGCGTTATGTACCGTGAGAACGCTTTTCACGCCTTCAAAAAAACCGTCATAACGATAACGAGTCTTCAGTAAGAAAGGGATTAATCCGGTATGCCAATCGTTGGCATGTATGATGTCCGGATGAATATCAAGTTTGGGTAACACATCCAAACATGCGGCGGAGAAGAAACTAAATCGCTCGCCATTGTCTGCATACGCTTGGTTTTGCTCTGCATAAAGCTCTGGACGGTCAAAATAGGCATCACAATCAATTAAATAAACTAAGACACCATCCAGTTCTGTTTTTCTCACTAAATAGTGAGTGTGTGGCCAATGTGTAAGTTCTGTTTCCAATACCACGGGTAAGGCGTTTTTATCGGGAATCTTACGATAAGCAGGTAGCACAATGGCTACCTGATGTCCTAATTCCTGGAGCGCTTTAGGTAGGGCCTTCGCCACATCGGCAAGGCCACCACTTTTGACCAACCCTTGGGCTTCTGAAACGGCGAACCACACATTCATGTGCTCCATTTTAGAATCCAACTTTTGTTCCTTTAGCAATTACAACTATTCCAGACGGTGAAACATGAAAACGTTGTTTATCCAACTCGATATTTTCACCGATAACAGTACCAGGGGCGATCTCAACGTTTTTATCAATGATGGTTCGCTTGATCGTACACCCTGCACCAATTTTCACATCACCTAAGATAACAGATTCACTAATACAAGAACCAGCACCAATATTACTGCGATAACCTAAAACGGATTTGTAAATGTTAGCGCCTTGGATATAACTGCCTCCCGAGACCAAACTGTCGGTAATTTTTACCTTTGTATCATCAACATCGATAAATGTTGCTGGAGGTAGTGGAGGATAATAGGTATGCAATGGCCAACTGCGGTTGTACAGTGAAAACGCGGGTTCCTTATCGAGCAAATCCATATGAGCTTCCCAGTACGATTCTATCGTACCGACATCACGCCAATAGGTTTCTTTACGCTCACCCTTGATAACATTAGTCGAGAAATCATATACATACACGCCACCTTGCGGATACATTTTAGGTATAACATCTTTGCCAAAATCGTGGGTAGAGTTTTTGTTATCAGCATCTTCTCGTAACTCACGATAAAGAGCACAAGCGTCAAAAATGTAGTTCCCCATCGACACCATGGCCCATTCTGGTTCTCCCGGAATGCATTTAGGGTGCGCAGGTTTCTCTTCAAAGCCAATCATTTGGCCTTCAGTATCGACCTCTATCACTCCAAACTGCGACGCTTTTTCAATCGGCATGCGCAATGCTGAGACGGTAAGTTGCGCCTCTTTACGACGATGAAAATCGAGCATTTGACGAATATCCATTTTATAAATATGGTCAGAGCCGAAAATACAAACTTCGTCAGGTGCTGCGACTTCAATAAAACGGATATTTTGGTAAATCGCGTCTGCAGTTCCTTCATACCAGCGTTTACCATCCCGCATCTGCGCCGGAACTGGATCAATGTAGCGGTCAGTAATTCCGGCAACATTCCACCCTTTTTTCATGTGCATAAATAAGGATTGCGATTTGAACTGAGTGAGCACATAAATGCGCATTAGGTCCGCGTTAACAAAGTTATTTAAAGCAAAATCAATCAATCGATAGCTGCCCCCAAATGGGACAGCTGGTTTACTCCGAGAGGCAGTTAAAGGCATCAAGCGAGTCCCTTCACCTCCCGCCAAAATCATTCCCAGTACACCAGCCATTCATTATTCTCCGTTATTTATACTCATAGTGCTCGATGCTCCCCAACTGACCAGACACAAGGCACTACAGGAATTTATACCGCACATTAATGCATCAAACTATGAAGACATGTCATTCAAAGGATTCAAACACCCCAATCGCACGGTGTGTTTTCCGCAAATGTTATCCGTCTTGAATGGCGACCCAACAGCGAATTTCCTCGTGACATTCACTTTGGCGAATGCATAACACCGGCAGGTCCTCATATCTTGCTTTTAACATATTAGAGCTTTTACTCCATTCATTACTAACCTAAAGGTCACGCAATAGGTACACTCTAATAAGAAATTACTCAGCTAACTTACTGAATATATTTCACTATTGATGATATACGCTCAACCATTAGCTTGTTGTGCCGACACTGAGGCACTATAGAAAACATAGTCAACATATTGAATAATGAGAACAAAACTGCACTCATTTAACAAAACTTTAACGAGTGCCATTCAAATTTGAGAGGTAGGCAACAAAATAAAAGGCAGCCACTTGGGCTGCCTTTTCATTGAACGAGTAGAAAATCCTATTTTTTCTTACGTTTATCGGTGATTTCCCATTTACCATCGACACACAATGCTGTCCAACCACTTGGCTTACCATCATGCTCGGTACGTACATAATGCTCTTTCGATTTACGACTAAAACGAACCACTGCAGGCTCGCCATCGGGATCGTGACTCGGCGCATCTGCCAGATATTGGAACTTCGCTGGAAGACGATCTTTAAAGCGTGCTAGCTCTTCAACTAATGGCGCGCGAGTTTCGCGAGATTTAGGGAAGTTACTTGCAGCCATAAATAAGCCAGAAGCACCATCGCGTAATACAAAATACGCATCAGACTGAGTACAAGGTAATTCAGGGAAGTGGACAGGGTCCTCTTTTGGTGGAGCAACTTCACCGTTTTTCAGTATCTTACGCGTATTAGTACACTCTTCGTTAGTACATGCCATGTACTTACCGAAGCGACCATTGCGCAGCTCCATATCCGAACCACACTTATCACACTCAACAATAGGGCCATCATAGCCTTTAACTTTAAACTCCCCTTTTTCAACGATATAACCATCACAGTTAGGGTTATTACCACAAACGTGAAGTTTGCGCTTATCGTCAATTAGGTAAGCATCCATTGCCGTACTACAAATCGGGCAACGTTTTTTAGCGCGTAGAGCTGCGGTTTCAACATCTTCTTCAAGAACATTGATCACACCATCTTCATCACCGAGGTTGATGGTCGTTTTACAACGTTCTTTTGGCGGTAATGCGTAACCAGAACAACCAAGGAACACACCTGTTGAAGCCGTACGAATCACCATAGGACGATCACACGTAGGACAGTGAATGTCGGTTTCAACCATGTGGTTTGGCTTCATTCCGCCGTGTTCTTCATCTTGCTCTGCTTGTTCGAGGTTATGGCTAAAATCGTTAAAGAAGTTATCCAAAACCCCTTTCCAACTCGTTTCACCTTCTGCGATTTGGTCCAGTTTTTGTTCCATACGCGCGGTAAAGTCGTAGTTCATTAAGTCTTCAAAGCTTTCATCGAGACGGTCAGTCACGATTTCGCCCATTTTCTCAGCATAGAAACGGCGCTGTTCGACTTTCACATAACCACGGTCTTGAATAGTTGAAATGATCGATGCGTAAGTTGACGGACGCCCAATACCACGTTTTTCCAACTCTTTCACCAATGCAGCTTCGGTAAAACGTGCTGGCGGCTTAGTGAAGTGCTGTTTAGGGTCTAGCGCAGTCAAAGAAAGCTCATCACCGACTTTTACTGCTGGCAGAATCTGGTCTTCGTTTTTACCCAATGGACGCTGTACACGAGTCCAACCATCAAACTTCAAAATGCGACCTTTCGCTTTTAAAGTAAACTCAGCGGCTTTTACACTCACCGTGGTTGAATCGTACTGTGCTGGCGTCATCTGACATGCGACAAATTGATTCCAAATCAACGCATAAAGTTTGTGCGCATCAGCATCCATACCTTGTAGATCATCTGATTTGACATCAACGCTAGAAGGACGAATCGCTTCGTGTGCCTCTTGTGCGTTTTCTTTACTGCCATACACGTTTGGCTTACTTGGTAAGTAATTGTCACCAAATTCGTCTTGAATAAAGCTACGTACTGCTTCTACTGCCTCTTTACTCAAGTTAGTAGAGTCGGTACGCATATAAGTGATGTAACCGCCCTCGTACAAACGTTGAGCTAACATCATGGTTTTCTTAACGCCATAACCTAGACGGGTACTTGCCGCTTGTTGTAGCGTTGACGTGATAAACGGTGCACTTGGTTTGCTGCTGGTAGGACGATCTTCGCGCTTACACACTTCGTAACGTGCTTTTTCCAAAGTCGCCACTGCGGCCATGGTTTCTTGCTCGTTAGAAGGCTTAAAAGCAGTGCCATTTTTTTGTGCCACCAACAAACGAAAATCTTCTTTCGCTGCGGTTTTCGTATCCGCATTAATGTCCCAGAATTCTTCCGGCACGAACGCTTTGATTTCGCGTTCACGTTCAACAAGTAGCTTAACGGCAACGGACTGAACACGGCCTGCAGACAAGCCTCTCGCTACCTTTTTCCATAGCAGAGGGGATACCATGAAACCCACAACGCGGTCCATGAAACGACGTGCCTGCTGAGCATTCACGCCATCCATGTTCAGTTCACCTGGCTGTTTAAAGGCCTGCTGAATCGCACTCTTGGTAATTTCGTTAAACACAACACGTTTATATCGCTCTTCATCGCCACCGATGATCTCACGAAGGTGCCAAGCGATGGCTTCTCCCTCGCGGTCCAAGTCGGTTGCGAGATAAACGCTGTCTGCGTCTTTCGCCAATTTCTTCAGTTCAGAAACCACCTTCTCTTTGCCCGGGAGAATTTGATAATTTGCATCCCAGCCATTGTATGGGTCGATACCCATTTTTTTTATCAGAGCAGATTTTTCTTTTTCTTTTTTCAGGCGAGCTTTTTCCTCGGCACTGAGATTTTTGGTCGACTGTGGTGCCGCCTTTTTCGTGGCAGTGCTACTTTGACCAGCAGTTGGCAGATCGCGGACATGACCGACACTAGACTTTACAATAAAGTCTTTACCAAGATATTTGTTGATTGTTTTGGCCTTGGCTGGTGACTCCACGATAACGAGTGATTTACCCATAATTTGATTCAAATGTCCTTAACCACTTGCGAATGGTTTATCGCATGATGTTCTTAAATATTGCTTCTTTTTTTACTATCGAGGTAGATAACCAGAAGATCAACTTGTTTTTTAAAAAAGCGACTTATTTGCTCGACAAATCGACGACATGCTAAGCGAATGAGAAAAACAGGCACATAGTAATGACACTCGCTGGGTAAGGCGAGATCAAACCGATGTTTTTTGGAATAAATCACAATTTTAGTTAGAGCAAATCCCCAAAATTTACTGAGCTCGATCATTGCAATCCCTATTCTGCTCGTTACACTGACCAGCAAATTACATGAGGAGTATAAGCAATGGCTGAGAAAAAATGTATTTCTGAGTTCGACTTACTGATGATCGCAAACCAATTAATCATCGATCACGAAGCGTTTATCGATGGTATGCGAGCCGACAGTGTAGAAGAAAAAGACGGTGTTCTCGTATTCAAAGGTAACTATTTTCTCGATGAAAAAGGATTGCCTACTGAGAAAACCACAGCCGTATTCAATATGTTTAAATTCCTAGCTCACAAGCTTTCACCGGAATTCACAGTAGAAAAATAATAAAAGCCTCAAAAGAGGCTTTTATTTCATGTGCTCTAATGAGCTAAATGTGCAAATTTCTCAAAATAATCTGGGAAGGTTTTCGATGTGCATTTAGGGTCGTTAATTGTGACACCCACGTCACTTAACGCCACGAGAGAGAAACACATCGCCATCCGGTGATCATCGTAAGTATCAATTGCCGCATGAACAAATTGCTGCGGTGGCGTAATGGTGATGAAATCTTCACCCTCTTCCACTACCGCTCCGACCTTACGTAATTCTGTTGCCATCGCCGCTAGGCGGTCCGTCTCTTTTACACGCCAATTGTACACATTACGAATCGCGGTAGTTCCGTTAGCAAATAACGCAGCCGTAGCAATGGTCATGGCAGCATCCGGGATATGATTAAAGTCCATGTCAATCGCATTCAGTTCACCATGGCGGGCAATCACATAATCATCCCCCCACTCGATGTCAGCGCCCATTTTTTCTAATGCATACGCAAACTGCACATCGCCCTGAATGCTGTTTTTACCGATGCCAGTCACCTTAACCGCGCCACCTTTCACAGCTGCAGCAGCTAAGAAGTAGGAAGCCGATGAAGCATCGCCTTCCACCAGAAAATCACCGGGTGCAACGTAGCTTTGGCCTGCTGGAATCACAAATTGTTGGTAATCGCGGTTTTCGACTGTCACACCAAACTGACTCATGATTTGCAAAGTAATATCAATATAGGGTTTGGAGACCAAATCCCCTTCAATATTGATAATCACTTCACCATCGGCCAGTGGCGCAGACATCAAAAACGCGGTTAAAAACTGGCTTGAAATCGAACCATCAATCGATACGGTACCGGCCTTTAAGCCAGTGCCTTTAATCGCAAGTGGCGGATAGTTTTCGTTCTCGAGATAAGCAATGCTCGCACCAGCTTCGCGTAGCGCATTGACCAAATGACCAATCGGGCGCTCTTTCATGCGCGGTTCACCGGTGAGTACGAAGTCTCCTTGGCCTAGGCATAAAGCCGCCGCCAACGGACGCATTGCCGTACCTGCGTTACCTAAAAACAGTTCTAGTGTTTCTGTCGAACTAAATGGACGACCAAGCCCTTCCACTTCACAACAGGTTTTATCGGCTGAAAGCTGGTAGGAAACGCCCAATTTTGAGAGTGCATTCAACATATGGCGAATGTCATCACTATCGAGCAGGTTGGTCAGTCGTGTGGTTCCTTTTGCTAAGGCAGCCAGCAATAGAACGCGGTTTGAAACACTTTTTGAACCAGGGAGATTCACTTCCCCCTCAATTTTTTGAACGGGTTGTAACGTAAGGCTTTCCATCTAAATTGTGTATCCTTGCGTCGCCTCTTTCGGTTGTCTCTTTGGTTGGGCGACGAAAATTCTTCGTAGTGGCAGACTAACGAAAAATTTCGCCCTGTGCCAGTGTAAAATCGGCTTATTTTTATCTCACATCTCTTTATCGACGCGTACACCATCATCAAAGTAAAGAATGCGGACTTTATCCTCTGAACCAAAGAGCATGTCAGGGTCAACATCTTGAATCACATCGATCAGTTTTCCGTCATCGGTCTTAATCAGCAGCTCCACAAGCTTGTATTCAACCCGATAAATGGGATCAACATTTTGCGATTGAGCATGCACAATTCCTGCCCCAGCAGCGGCACCAGCAACTGTCGCAACTTGTCTCCCATGCCCACCGCCAAATTGATGGCCAATTACACCGCCGACCACTGCTCCCAACAGTGTCTTCCAACCATCGTTGCCTTGCTGAGCTCGGCCAATATCATGTTGAGAAATGTATCTAACTGTTTCAACCGAACCAAATACGACCTGATTCACGGGTCTGGCCTGATTCCTTTGATAAGCTGCATTGGCAAACATCGGAAAAATCAATAAGATCCAAAACCACTTTTTCATCTTGTGTCTCCTTTAATAGACAATAGGTAGGCTATGACGATTTATCTGCCAGAATTGGCACCTGACAACTTTCACTTTCCTTCTCCCTATGAAGCCTTGGATGAACCCAATGGTCTCTTGGCCTTTGGGGGAGATTTGAATCCAAAAAGGATCGTAAAAGCCTATCAGTCAGGAATCTTTCCTTGGTATGGAACTGGGGAGCCGATCCTGTGGTGGAGCCCTTCGCCACGAGCAGTCTTCTATCCTAAGACATTTAAACCGAGTAAAAGTGTTAAAAAATTTCAAAGAAAGCAAAATTATAACATCAGTCTAAACATGGCTACCGCACAAGTGATTGATTTGTGTGCATCGACTCGTCCTCCTGAGCAAACTTGGTTACATGAGGAGATGCGCGAAGCCTATAAGTTGCTTGCTCAGCAAGGCATTTGTCATTCTGTAGAGGTATGGCAAAACCAAGAACTCATAGGAGGGCTATATGGCATCAATTTGGGGCGACTCTTTTGCGGTGAATCGATGTTTAGTCTCAAAAGCAATGCCTCAAAAATAGCGCTGTGGTATTTCTGTGAGCATTTTGCTCGCAACGGAGGGGAAATGATCGACTGCCAAGTTTTAAACCCTCACACCCAATCATTAGGAGCTCAAGAGCTACCAAGACAACAATTTATGGAAAGATTGCTATCCTTACAAAAGCAGGTCATCAGTGACCACTGTTTTCAGCGCCAATGGTTATCCATGCCAATCGACGTTCGCTAAGTTGAGGTTGAAACCATGAGTTCAGACATTCATCAGATACGGATCGGTTTAACAAACAATCATCCGTGCAGTTATCTGGCTGATAAGCTGGAGCGGGTCGCGGTGGCAATCGACCCACAAATGCAAGATGCAGGCAACTACGAGGTTCTGCTCGCTAATGGGTTTCGTCGTAGTGGTGATACCATCTATAAACCCCACTGTGACCAATGCCAAGCTTGCCAGGCATTACGTATTGCGGTTCCTGATAATCTCCCGAGCAAAAGTCAAAAGCGGTTGCTTAATAAAGCTCGGGGAGATTTTCACTGGGAGGTCAAACCCACAATGGACGAGGCTTGGTTTGACCTTTATGCCCGTTATATTAATGCACGACATCGCAATGGCACCATGTATCCACCAAAATGTGACGAGTTTAGTAAGTTTACTATGTGTGATTGGCTGGACACGCGCTACCTTCACGTTTATTATCAGCAACGTTTAGTCGCGATTGCCGTGACAGATATACTGCCCTCCAGCGCCAGTGCGTTTTACACGTTTTTCGACCCGGATATAGATCTGTCCCTTGGTACACTTTGCGTGTTGTATCAGATAGAACTGTGTAAAAAAGACTCAAAACAGTGGTTATATCTTGGTTATCAAATTGATGAATGCCCAGCTATGAGTTACAAAGTACGTTTTCAGGCGCATCAAAGGCTAGTAAATCAGCGTTGGCAAGGGTAAAATACGCGGCAACTTTACTTATTGAACTTTTAGGGGCACAATTCCCGCCGCTAAAATATCGCCAAATTTCTAAAGAGGATTAAATGGCTAAAGAAGACGTAATTGAGATGCAAGGTACTGTCCTTGATACTCTTCCTAATACTATGTTCCGTGTTGAGCTTGAAAACGGCCACGTGGTTACAGCTCATATCTCCGGCAAAATGCGTAAAAACTACATCCGTATTCTGACTGGCGACAAAGTAACTGTAGAGTTAACTCCATACGATCTAACCAAAGGACGCATCGTCTTCCGTGCTCGTTAATCTTTGATTGCGAACAGCTAAACGGGACATTGTCCCGTTTTTTATGCGTATAGATTTAAGCCCACGGTAATTATTCGTTCCGCAAACGCGTGTAATGAATAATGTGCTTACGGCAAAGAAAAAGCGTGCCTAAGCACGCTTTTTTGGTCTTCAGTGACACAACACTATTCGACTTGAGCTTCTTCTTTTGAGCCAAGGTATTCGAATTTTAGTTCATCACCATCCAATTCCACTTTCACTGTACCGCCATCGACTAGCGAGCCAAACAACAGTTCATTGGCCAGTGGTTTCTTGAGTTTATCTTGAATAACACGACCCATTGGGCGAGCGCCCATCTCTCTGTCGTACCCTCGAATAGCAAGCCAGTGTCTTGCATCTTCTGACACTTCCAAAGAAACGCCACGTACATCCAACTGAGCTTGCAGTTCAACGATGAATTTATCCACCACTTGAGCAATAACACGCTCATCCAAGCTATTAAACCAAATAATGTGGTCTAAGCGGTTTCTAAACTCTGGCGTAAAGACTTTCTTGATTTCTGACAGTGCATCATGGGAGTGGTCTTGTTGAATCAAACCAATCGATTTCTTCACTGTTTCTGCCACACCAGCATTGGTGGTCATTACCAAAATGACGTTGCGAAAATCGGCCTTACGTCCATTGTTATCGGTAAGCGTGCCGTTATCCATCACCTGCAGTAACAAGTTAAAGATATCTGGGTGAGCTTTTTCAATTTCATCCAGAAGCACCACAGAGTGCGGATTTTTAATGACCGCGTCCGTGAGCAAACCACCTTGGTCATAGCCTACGTAACCTGGAGGCGCACCAATCAAGCGGCTCACAGAGTGACGTTCGCCGTATTCAGACATATCAAAGCGCAGCAGTTCTATTCCGAGTAACTTGGCTAACTGCACTGTCACTTCTGTTTTACCTACCCCTGTTGGGCCTGCAAACAAGAACGAACCAACTGGTCGATTATCTGAACCTAATCCAGCACGAGTAAGCTTAATCGACTCACTCAACACCTCGATGGCATTGTCTTGTCCGAAAACCAACATTTTCATCTTACGATCAAGATTTTTCAGGATATCTTTATCAGAAGAAGAGACAGATTTTTCCGGAATACGAGCCATTTTTGCCACCATGGCTTCAATCTCTGACACGCCAACGGTTTTCTTACGTTTACTGACTGGCAGAAGACGAACACGAGCACCAGCTTCATCAATCACATCGATCGCTTTGTCAGGAAGGTGACGTTCGTTGATGTATTTTGCTGACAATTCTACTGCCGCACGCAATGCTTTGTTGGTGTAACGCACATCATGGTGAGCTTCGTATTTCGGTTTTAACCCCATCAAAATCTTAGTGGTGTCATCAAGTGATGGCTCCACAACATCGATTTTTTGGAAGCGACGAGCCAAAGCGCGCTCTTTTTCGAAAATATTGCTGTATTCCTGATAGGTAGTCGAACCAATACAACGTAATTTACCGCTGCTCAAAAGCGGTTTAATTAGGTTAGCTGCATCAACTTGGCCACCAGAAGCAGCCCCAGCACCGATGATGGTGTGAATTTCGTCGATAAAAAGAATCGCGTCTTTCTCTTTTTCTAGCTGCTTCAAGATGGATTTAAAGCGCTTTTCAAAGTCGCCACGATACTTAGTCCCGGCCAACAGTGAACCAATATCCAATGAATAAATCACACTGTCTTTGATCACTTCAGGGACCGAACCTTCAACGATACGCCAAGCTAAACCTTCAGCAATTGCCGTTTTACCTACCCCAGCCTCACCAACCAGTAGTGGGTTGTTTTTACGACGGCGACACAACACTTGAATGGTACGTTCTAATTCTTTGTCACGACCAATTAAGGGATCGATTTGACCCTGTTTTGCCAGTTGATTTAAGTTGGAGGCAAAACTTTCTAAACGCTCATCCGAGCCCATTTCTTCTGAGCTTTCAGTACCAAATGAGTCGGGCGCGGAATCATCACTTGAGCTCGATGCCTTAGTGATGCCATGAGAGATGTAATTGACGATATCAAGACGGCTAATGTCATTCTTTTTCAGAAGATAAGCAGCGTGAGACTCTTGTTCGCTAAATATGGCCACCAGTACGTTAGCACCGGTGACTTCACTGCGACCTGAAGATTGAACATGGAACACGGCGCGCTGTAACACACGTTGAAAACTCAAGGTTGGCTGAGTTTCACGGGTTTCATCGTTATCTGGGATTAACGGAGTGGTTTGATCTATGAATGTGTCAAGCTCACGACGGAGTGTATCAATATCTGCCTGACACGCGACTAATGCTTCCTTAGCAGCATCGTTTTCCAACAACGCTAAAAGGAGGTGCTCCACGGTCATAAACTCATGTCTTTTATCTCGAGCTCGAGCGAACGCTCCATTTAAACTCGATTCTAGTTCTTTGTTAAGCATAAGGCCTCCTTAAGAAACAACCACGGTTTTCGCATGTGTTATCGTGTTACGCCTGCTCCATGGTGCAGAGCAGCGGGTGCTCATTTTCCTTTGAGTACATCGTAACTTGTACTACTTTCGTTTCTGCAACCTCTGCAGTAAACGTGCCACATATCGCTTTACCTTCATAATGAACCCTGAGCATGATTTGCGTTGCCTGTTCTATATTCATAGAAAAAAAGCGCTCAAGGATTTCGACAACAAAGTCCATAGGAGTGTAATCATCGTTGTTTAACACAACGTTATACATTGCCGGTGGCTTAACTGCCGTTTTCTCTTCCTCCAGTAGATCTGAGCCTGGAGTAACCCATTCAAAATTCTTGCCCATGACGTAATTATTTAAGAGTGTTTCTCAGTCGTTATTGTGCTTGGTGAAAATCAACAGTGCAATGATCATATTGATTCATACGTAAGCTGCTGTGAGTTCAGGTGAAAAACTTCCCTTACTAAAGAGACTAATCCACCAATCCCACTGCTGCAAATAAAAGATTGCGATTCCGATCACTGACCTGCTTGACCGCACAAAATCTCATCACAAATATACAAACAATTTCACACATTGTGTCGCTAAATGCGAATCAAAAAAGTTAAAAAAGAGTAAGTTGCGTTAGCAAATTGCAAAACCTAAAAGTGATTTGCCTATAAAACATTCAATTTTTATGCACTTTTCCTATTGACTGTGTTCAATCATTAGCTAAATTGGTCAATTAGTGAGTAATTATTTGGTAGTAGATCGACTCTCACTAACAGTGATAGTTAGACAATATGGTCTAACCGTTCTGTAAATCACATCAGTAACACAATGCATGAGGGATGTATAGCATGGCTACAGGTACAGTGAAATGGTTCAATAATGCAAAAGGATTTGGGTTTATTTGTCCAGAAGGTGAAGATGGCGACATCTTTGCTCACTATTCAACCATTCAAATGGATGGCTACCGCACACTGAAAGCGGGACAGCAAGTGTCTTATGAAGTGGAACAGGGCCCAAAAGGCTATCACGCGAGCAGCGTCGTTCCCATTGAAGGCGAACTTGTTAAGTAATAGCCAAGCCGCAAAGCAAAACGTACCAGCAGACTACGTTAACTTAGCAAAGTGCTAACTTTGAATATCTGCAATTTGCGTATAAACATTTGCACATAAAAAACCCGCCGCAGCGGGTTTTATTGTTTCTAGGCTTCATAACTTTAGAATGCATTGATAATGCCATTAAGAATGGCACTTGGACGCATTAGCGTTGAAGCTTTATCAAACTCAGGTAAGTAATAACCTCCAATATCGCCAGGGTTACCTTGCGCTCCATTCAGTTCTGCCACAATCGCCGTTTCATTATCGGCAAGTTGCTGTGCAACTGGCTTGAATTGCGCCGCTAGCGCTTTGTCAGCAGTTTGCTCTGCTAAAGCTTGCGCCCAGTACATGGCTAAATAGAAATGGCTGCCACGGTTATCTAGTTCGCCCACTTTACGTGACGGAGATTTATTGTTATCCAAAAATTCCCCTGTCGCTTTGTCTAATGCATCGGCTAGTACTTGAGCTTGTTTATTACCAGACACTTGGCTTAGGTGTTCAAGTGAGGCCGCGAGCGCTAAGAACTCACCTAACGAATCCCAACGTAAATGGTTCTCTTTTTGCACTTGTTGCACGTGTTTTGGCGCTGAACCACCCGCCCCCGTTTCAAACAAGCCACCGCCATTCATTAATGGCACAATAGAGAGCATTTTTGCCGACGTGCCCAGTTCCAAAATGGGGAACAAGTCAGTGAGATAGTCACGCAGTACGTTACCCGTGACAGAAATCGTATCTTTGCCCGCTTTGATGCGTTCTAACGAATAGAGCGTAGCATCCACTGGCGACAGAATTTTGATTTCGAGCCCTGCTGTATCGTGTTCAGGCAAATATTGATTAACTTTCTTAATCAGCTCAGCATCATGTGCACGTTGAGCATCTAACCAAAAGACAGCTGGCGTATTGGTCGCACGAGCACGCGCTACAGCCAATTTCACCCAATCTTGGATAGGCGCGTCTTTCACCTGACACATACGGAAGATATCGCCTTCTTCGACCGCTTGGCTCAGAAGCACTTTACCTGCGCTATCAACAACGTTAACTGTACCAGTAGCATCAATAATAAAGGTTTTATCGTGAGAGCCGTACTCTTCGGCTTTTTGCGCCATCAAACCCACGTTTGGTACGCTACCCATGGTGGTTGGGTCAAACGCGCCATGCTCTTTACAGAACTCAATGACTGCTTGATACACACCTGAGTAACAACGATCAGGGATTACTGCTTTGGTGTCTTTCTGTTTGCCATCAGGTCCCCACATTTGACCAGAAGAACGGATCATAGCTGGCATAGAGGCGTCAACAATCACATCGCTTGGTACATGTAAGTTAGTGATGCCGCGGTCAGAATCCACCATCGCCAGTGCTGGTTGCGTTTGATAAACCGCTGCAATATCCGCTTCAATTTCTTGGCGCTGAGCTTCAGGTAATGTCTGAATCTTAGCGTAGACATCACCTAACCCATTATTCACATCAACACCCAGTTGAGCGAATAACTGCTCATGTTTTTCAAATACTGTTTTGTAATATGCTTTTACTGCATAACCGAAAATCACTGGATCAGAGACTTTCATCATGGTGGCTTTTAGATGCAGCGAAAGTAACACATCTTGCCGTTTTGCTTCAGCAATTTGCTCTTCATAGAATGCAATTAGCGCTTTTTTACTTAACACTGAAGCATCGATTATCTCTTCGGCTTTAAGCGCAAAAGGTTTCTTCAGTACTTTTTTACTGCCATCTTGACCAACAAACTCAATACTCACTTCCGTTGGTTGAGCAACGGTTACCGACTTTTCACTACCAAAGAAATCGTGATCCGTCATGCTAGAAACATGTGATTTTGACTCTTTACTCCAAGCTCCCATTGAATGAGGGTTTTTCTTCGCGTAGTTTTTTACCGAAGCAGGCGCTCGACGGTCTGAGTTACCTTCGCGCAATACTGGGTTAACCGCACTACCTTTGATTTTATCGTAAGTCGCTTTGATTGCTTCTTCATCATAAGTATTTGCTTCTTCCGGGTAATCCGGTAGCGCATAACCTTTACTTTGCAGTTCTTTAATGGCTGCTTTCAACTGTGGCACGGACGCAGAAATATTAGGCAGCTTGATGATATTAGCCTCTGGTGTTTGAGCTAACTCACCTAACTCGGACAAAGCATCACCAATGCGCTGATTTTCTTTTAGATGCTCTGGGAAATTGGCCAGAATGCGTCCAGCTAAAGAGATATCACGCGTCTCTACTTCGATACCAGAAGAGGCAGTAAATGATTGAATAATTGGCAATAAAGAATATGTCGCAAGTGCCGGTGCTTCATCAGTGATCGTATAAATGATCGTTGGTTTTTGTGTAGGCATGAACTTTCCCTATATGTTCTTAAAACACGATAAAGCCTCTATCGTGTGTGGCTTTCCCACTCAAAGATGATATTGCTTCATCTCACCTAATATTGACCGCACAGTGTGTAGCTGTAACGTGAGGGCTTAATGAATACCTACCTTTCGAGTAGGGGTAGCTCACTCTTCATGATTGTAGTGTAGAACAACATTGCTGCTGTCATTGTCCTATGGAACATGGTTTTGTCTCGCCAACTAACTTAGACTCATGTCTTGACAGTGAATACATCCATCGCGAGACCAAACGGATGAAATACATGATATGATTTGACAAAACCGCGATAAGTAAGCCGCTTGCCTAGAGCGCGTCTACTGCACCGCATTACATTGATAACTAAATCCGACGCTCGAGTCCAATACCTTTCGCGTCCAACCTGTTTTTGTTTTCGAAATCATAACGTAAAGTTCTCTTTCAAAAAACGATTGCAGCGATATTTTTACATTTTTGCAAGGTAGTTAACATGTCATCTCGCCCGCAAGAGAAACGTCATCCCAATTCAAAAAAAGGAGGGCAAAGTTCAGCAAAGAAGCGCTCTCCTCGTCCTAGCATGGCAAAAACCACAAGCCATAAAGGACGACATGGCAAAAATGCTGCACGCCCTAAAGTTGCTCTAAAAGATCAAAAGGTGGTGGTTTTTAACAAACCCTTTGATGTGTTGAGCCAATTCACTGACGGCGATGGTCGCCAAACATTGGCCGATTTTATTCCACTTAAAGAGGTGTACGCAGCAGGTCGGTTAGACAGGGATAGCGAAGGTTTGATGGTGCTTACCAATGATGGCATTTTACAAGCTCGCCTCACTCAGCCTCAATCAAAGTCTCCAAAAACATATTGGGTTCAAGTCGAAGGTTCGCCAACTGAAGACGATTTGCAACCGCTACGCAACGGAGTGGCATTAAAAGACGGTATGACATTACCAGCACAGGTTGTCGTAATGGCAGAACCTGAAGGGCTGTGGGAGCGCAATCCCCCGGTGCGTTTTAGAGCAACCATTCCAACCACTTGGCTGGCAATCACAATTATTGAAGGACGTAATCGCCAAGTGCGCCGCATGACAGCTCACATTGGTTTTCCAACCCTGCGTCTGATTCGCTATTCAATGGGCGATATCACCTTAGGTGATTTACAGCCTGGCGAGTGGAAAC
This sequence comes from Vibrio tritonius, assembly GCF_001547935.1. Taxonomy (NCBI): domain Bacteria; kingdom Pseudomonadati; phylum Pseudomonadota; class Gammaproteobacteria; order Vibrionales; family Vibrionaceae; genus Vibrio; species Vibrio tritonius. The sequence continues at coordinate 1,336,593 of NZ_AP014635.1, read as the reverse complement.
AAATTCGCCCCTAATGGGGAATAACTCAAACGGGGCGAATCGATTAACAAAGCACTATTGTGTGCTGACTATGGAGCGCTTACTTATTGTGACGCTCTTTAAGTTTGTCGATTACGTGCGACAAAGACAGTTCTTGATCGTTAAGCAGTACGAGAAGGTGGTAAATCAAATCCGCCGATTCACAAATAAGCTCATCTTTGTCACCCGCTGTCGCCGCTAATGCCACTTCAACTCCTTCCTCGCCCACTTTCTGAGAAATGCGCTTCGTGCCGCGTGCATACAAGCTAGCGGTATAGGAGGTTTCTGGCGACGCTGACTTTCGTTCGCCCAACAAGGTTTCCAATTGGTGTAACCACACCATTTGTGACTCTTCTTGGCTATCGGCATCAAAGCAAGTCGTTGTACCCGTGTGGCACGTTGGGCCGATCGGTTTGACTTTAACCAGCAAAGTATCTTGGTCACAATCTAACGCGATGTTTTTAAGTTGCAGCACATTGCCAGAGGTTTCCCCTTTGGTCCAAAGGCGCTGTTTAGTGCGAGAGAAGAAGGTCACTTGCTCTGTTTCGAGCGTTTTCTCTAATGCCTCAATGTTCATGTATCCCATCATCAAGACTTGGCTTGAGGTGAAATCTTGGATAATCGCAGGCACAAGTCCGTCGACTTTTTCCCAGTCAATTCGCTCGATTAACGTACCCTGTTGTGCTTGATCTTGACTCATAGTCGTACCTCGATCCCTTCTTGTTTTAAATAGCGTTTTAACTCGCCAATATTGATGATTTGTTTGTGGAATACAGATGCAGCTAATGCACCATCCACATTGGCCTTTTGATAGGCTTCTAAAAAGTGCACCATTTCACCTGCACCACCGGACGCAATCAGTGGCACATTGCACACAGCACGCACTTTATTGAGCTGGTCCAAATCGTAACCGTTTCTCACGCCATCTTGGTTCATCATGTTAAGCACGATTTCACCCGCGCCACGACGTTGTACCTCTTGAACCCAATCGCAAGTTTCCCAGCGCGTTGCTTTGGTGCGCTCTTCATCGCCAGTAAATTGGTATACCTGATATTTACCCGTTTCTTTATCGAAATAGGAGTCGATACCCACCACAATACACTGCACTCCGAAACGATCGGAAAGCTCAGTGATCAAATCAGGATTAGCGAGCGCTGGAGAGTTGATAGAGACTTTATCCGCCCCAAACTCCAATATACGCGCGCAGTCTTCGGCGCTGCGAATACCACCCGCAACACAAAATGGAATATCAATCACTTCCGCTACGCGTTGTACCCAGCTTTTATCGACCACACGACCATCACTTGATGCGGTGATATCGTAGAACACCAACTCATCAGCGCCTTCTTCTGCGTAGCGTTTTGCAAGCGGTACAATGTCACCGATGATTTCGTGGTTACGAAATTGAACGCCTTTGACCACTTGGCCATCACGAACGTCCAAGCATGGAATTATGCGTTTTGCCAACATGCGAATGCCTCCTCTGCCGTGAATTTACCATCCAGTAGCGCACGGCCAACAATCACGCCTGCCACACCGGTATCTTTAAGCGCAGCAATGTCCGCTAAACTGCCAATGCCACCAGACGATTGAAATTGCACCTCGGGATACGCTTTGCATAAATCAACATAAAGCTCAACGTTAGAACCCGCTAATGTGCCATCACGAGAAATATCGGTACACAGAACATGTTGCAAACCGACGGTTTGATAATCTTCAATCAGCTCTTCGATAGTGACGCCCGAATCTTCTTGCCAACCGGAAATCGCAACGCGGCGCACGCCTTGGCTATCGATATTGATATCGAGTGCGAGCACAATGTGCTCAGCGCCATATTTTTCCATCCAACCTTTGACCAACGTAGGGTTTTTAACCGCAGTTGACCCGACAACAACGCGCTGTGCGCCAGCGTCAAGTAAACCTTTTACATCGTCTTCAGTGCGCACACCGCCACCAATTTGGACATTCGCTGGGGTACTGGCAATTAACTTGGCAATTAAGTCGAGCTGACGCGCTTGAGTATTTTTCGCGCCAGTTAAATCTACTAAGTGCAACCAATTGGCACCGGCTTGGTGATACACGGCAAACTGCTCTACCGGGTCCACTTTATATTCAGTAACTTGACCATAATCGCCTTGGTAGAGACGCACTACCTGGCCTTCAATCAAATCTAATGCAGGAATTATCATCTCGTCTTCCTTGTATTGGCAAAGTGTCACTCTGCCAATCGCTGTTTAATAGTCCGTGTTATAGGTTAAGAAAGTTAGCAATTAACTTAGCGCCGGCTTTGGAAGAGCGCTCTGGGTGAAACTGCACCCCGTAATAATTGCCACTTTGAATGGCGGCACTAAACGGCTGACCATAGTCACATTGCGCAATAGTGTAGTCACCGACTGGCATGGCAAAGCTGTGTACAAAATAGAAATACTCGCTTGCTTCAATGCCTGTAAACAGTGGGTGACCAGCTTGCGCCGTCACATTGTTCCACCCCATATGCGGTAGCGGTAGGCCTGCGGTATCCATCTGTTTAACTTCACCAGCGCAAAGCCCTAAACAGTCCACTTTTTCACTGGCATCACTGCGCTTTTCTTCTGAACGCAAACCTAAAAGCTGCATACCAAGGCAGATACCCAGTAAGGGTTTTTCCACTTTTTTAACCAGCTCGACTAGCCCACGCTCTTTCAAGTTGTGCATCGCTTCAGTAGCCGTACCCACGCCAGGGAGAAACACTTTGTCGGCCGCCAAAACCACTTGGGGATCTTTGGAGATCACAGCGGGGAAACCTAAGCGCTCAATGGCAAATTTCAATGAAGAAATATTGGCACAGCCAGTATCGATGATGACCACGTTTTGCGTCATTACAACACTCCTTTGCTACTTGGTAGCTCGTTTCCTTCAACACGAATTGCCTGACGCAATGTTCGACCAAAGGCTTTAAACAAACTTTCAATAATGTGGTGATCATTTTGTCCGGTTGACGATAGGTGCAAAGTGCACGCTAGGGTGTCCGTCAACGAACGGAAGAAGTGGTACACCATTTCAGTCGACAGATCGCCTACTTGTTCACGGCTAAACTTCGCATCGAATTTCAAATAAGGGCGCCCCGAAAGGTCTAATGCACATTGCGCTAAACACTCATCCATTGGCAGGGAAAAACCAAATCGGCCAATTCCGCGTTTATCACCAAGTGCTTCTTTCAAAGCCTGACCTAAAGCTAGAGCGGTATCTTCCACCGAGTGGTGATCATCAATGTGTAGGTCGCCTTTAACTTCACATACCATACGGAAACCACCGTGGGTGGCAATTTGGTCCAGCATATGATCAAAGAAACCAAGACCGGTACTAATTTGGTTACCACCGGTTTCATCCAAATTCACCGCTACTTTAATATCGGTTTCTTTGGTTTTACGAATCACTTCCGCCACCCGTGGCTTAGTGGTCAACCGTTTCACAATTTCGGGCCAGTTCAGTGTCTCAGGATTATATTGGAAACCTTGCAATGCCATGTTGGCCGCAAGCTGCATGTCTGTTTCACGATCGCCAATCACGGCTGATTGGGTAAAATCAATACGACCACTTTGTAAGTAGTCTTTCACCAAGCCCAATTTCGGTTTACGACATGAACAGTTATCTTCATTAAAGTGCGGGCAAATCAACACATCATCGAATTTCACGCCTTGTGAAGTGAAGATCTCCATCATCATATTGTGGGGGGCATCGAAGTCCTCTTGCGGATAGCTATCAGTGCCTAAACCATCTTGGTTGGTCACCATTACTAAGCGAAAACCAGCATCTTGTAACTTGAGCAAACTTGGAATCACTAACGGTTCCAATTTAAGCTTATCAAGACGGTCGACTTGAAAATCAATTGGCGGCTCAACAATCAGAGTGCCATCGCGGTCTATAAAGAGAATTTTTTGTTGTTGACTCACAGAAAGTTCCTTTTTCGGAGAAGGCTTAGCCTCCCCTCGCCTCAGTTATTGTTAGCAGTTACAGATTGATAATAGCTGCGGATAAATGCCAATGTTTTTTCACAGTCAGCACGACTTCCAGCACTAATACGCACGCAGTTAGCAATCGGTGAATTGCGCAAAATAATGCCCGCATCCCAAGCCGCTTTAAACAGTGCATCGCCGTCAGGAAACTCGATCAATATATAGTTACCCCAACCATCAAAGACGGTCACACCTGGAATAACACTCAAACCCGCTTGTAAATAAGCACGGTTTGCAATGATATCGAGTACTTGGAATTTGGTGCGCGCTAGCCCTGCTGGCGACAGCGCTTGTACTGCAATTTCCGCGACCGGAATTGGCACTGGATATGGGGCAATCACTTTAAGTAGAACTTGAATAAGCTCTTCGTTTGCGAGAGTAAAGCCACAACGTAACCCTGCCAAACCAAAAGCTTTCGATAACGTACGTAGCACAGCAAGGTGTTCATATTCTGCTAACAGATCGATGGTTGATGCTTCTGGGCAAAAGTCGATATAGGCTTCGTCCATCACCACGATCGCACGGTCTTTGGTCATCTCTAGCAGGGTGACAATGTCATCACGGTTGACCAAGTTACCGGTTGGGTTATTAGGGCTACAAACAAAGACGATTTTTACATTATCGAGCTGACGTTCGATTTCTGGTAAATTCAGTTGCCATTCTGCCGTTAGTGGGACTTTTTTGCTCTCGACACCAAAGGTTTCGGCACTGATTGCATACATACCGTAGGTTGGTGGGCAGTACAAAATAGCATCCTCTCCCACTTCACAAAAAGCACGAATCAGCAGTTCAATTCCTTCATCTGAACCACGCGATGTTAATACTTGTTCAGGGTTAACACCGGCATAGGCAGCATAAGCATCAATCAGCTCTTTGGGTTGGCAATCACTGTAACGATTCAATGAATTAAGATTGAGTGTGTATTCGTTGGCAAATGGAGATTCGTTTGCATTTAGCCACACATCACCACAACCACCGATTCGGCGAGCAGACAAATATGGCGTTAGCGCTTGAACTTGTTTACGAGCTAATTTTTCCATGATCATTTCGCCTTAGTCAGTTTTTCTACACGGATAGTGACCGCACGGCGGTGTGCGTCTAACCCTTCCGCATTGGCCATAGCCACGACAGTTGGAGCCAGACTTTGTAAGCCATCAGCCGACAACTCTTGTACTGTCATGCGTTTGCTAAAGTCGGCAAGCCCTAGGCTCGAGTAGGTACGCGTGTAACCATAGGTAGGTAAAACGTGGTTAGTCCCTGACGCATAATCACCCACAGACTCAGGCGACCAATCCCCAAGGAAAATCGAACCAGCATTATCAAAAAGTGGCACTAATTCACGAGGATTTTTAGTTTGTACGATAAGGTGTTCTGGCCCATAGAAGTTAGAAATAGAAACGGCTTGAGTCAGAGATTCCGCAATAATAATCAAACTCGATGCTAACGCCTTTTGCGCGATAGACGCACGGCTTAGCTCTTTAAGCTGTTTTTGTACCGCATCAGTCACTTGATCCGCAACAACAGGTGACGGTGTAACAAGAACCACTTGTGAATCAGGACCATGTTCCGCTTGGCTAAGTAAATCGGCAGCAATGAAATCAGCATCTGCACACTCATCGGCAATGACAAGTACTTCCGAGGGCCCAGCTGGCATATCAATCGCTGCGCCACGAAAATCGTTACTGACTTGGCGCTTTGCTTCCGTGACATAAGCGTTACCTGGGCCAAAGATTTTATCCACTTTTGTAACCGATTCTGTGCCATACGCCATCGCGGCAATCGCTTGACCACCACCAAGGTTATACACCTCATCGATTTGGCACAGTTTAGCGACATACAAAATCTCATCGGCAATCGGTGGTGGTGAACAGAGAATCACTTTACGACAACCAGCAATTTGCGCAGGAACACCAAGCATCAATACCGTTGATGGCAATGGCGCGCTGCCGCCTGGGATATACAAACCCACTTTATTGATTGGGCGTGTGACTTGTTCACACATCACCCCCGGCATGGTTTCCACTTTCACTGCCTGCGGACGTTGTGCTTTGTGGAACTTACTGATATTGGTATAAGCCGTTTCTAACGCTTGTTTCATTTCGTCAGTAAGACGAGCCGATGCGGCTTCAATTTCTTGTTGTGATACACGTAAAGAGTTGGGCTTTACGCGATCAAATTTTTCCGTCAATGCCCAGAGCGCAGCGTCGCCGTCACGACGAACCTGACCAATGACATCTGCGACAGCTGCCGTAATGTTTGCGCCCTCTGTAATCGCTGGACGTTCTAAAATGCTTTCTTGTTGTTCTTCACTTAAGGATTGCCAAACTACTGTTCGCATCGTCGTTACTCCATCATTTTTTCAATAGGAAGAACCAAAATAGAGCTGGCACCGAGTTCTTTAAGACCTTCCATAGTTTCCCAGAATAAGTTCTCAGCACTAACAAGGTGTACTGCAACACGAGTTTTATCAGCAGAAAGAGGCAATACAGTTGGGTCTTCCGCACCAGGCAGTAAGGCTGTAATTTGAGGGAGTTTTTCAACAGGAGCGTGCAGCATGATGTATTTAGATTCTTTAGCTTGCTGCACCCCCTGCATACGAGTCAGAAGCTTATCGATAAGTTCAGCTTTATCTGGAGCAAATTCACCAGCACGTTGAATCAATGTCGCTTTCGATTCGAAAATCACTTCGACTTCTTTGAGTCCATTCGCTTCAAGGGTTGCACCTGTTGATACAAGGTCGGCAATAGCATCGGCCAGACCAGAGCGTGGTGCAACTTCAACCGAACCGGTCAACATACAAGTACTGAAGTTAATCCCTTGTTTGTCCATGTAGGCTTTAAGCAGCTGCGGATAACTGGTTGCGATACGCTTGCCTTTAAGGTCTTGCGGACCGTTGTAAACTTCATCAGAGTCGATAGCGATGGAGAGGCGACAACCACCAAAATCCATACGACGTAATGTTACAAATTCGTTGGGTTCATTGAGAGCTTGGCGGTCGAGTCGAACTTCTTCTAATTCATTTTCACCGATAAACCCTAAATCGACGACCCCATCCATGATCAAGCCAGGGATATCATCATCACGAACCAATAGAAGGTCGATTGGCATATTTACCGAGTGAACCACAAGACGCTCACCCATAATATTAAAACGAACGCCACATTGTTTTAGTAGTGCTTGGCACTCTTTTGCTAAGCGACCTTTCTTTTGAATTGCGATACGAAGACGTTGTGATTGCATTACATTATTCCTTTGCAATATATTGAATTTCAAACATTTCTTGTCAAGCCAAATAAAAAACCCTCGGGGTTTATGGCTCCCGAGGGTTTGAAATCTTGCAATACTTTGATTTGACCACCGGGAGCTTCCTGCCTCCCGGGTATGCGTTCATCTCCCGAAAGACTGGTTAGGGATGATGATGATGATGAATGTTCATTTCACAAATTCGCATACTTATGATCTACTATTTCGTTGGACTAAAACCACACTAACTAAGGTCGGTCCATTTTTCAAGCACAAAATGTCATTTTCTGCACATTTTTTACCAACATAAAAAAAGGAGGCTTTCGCCTCCATTTTTTAACATCATAGCAACAGATGATTTTATCTCGTCTTTTATCTTGCAATAGCACTTTGAGCGGTCATTTTGCTTCGCGATATCGAAATCATAACGAAACATGCTACAACAAAGCTTACTGCAGTTGCAGAAAAGGCAATAACACTTGAATCGGTAAGACCAAGAACGATATAACCAATTAAAGAGACAGCCGCTGTAACCAATGCATAGGGTAACTGAGTCGCTACGTGATCAATATGGTGACAACGTGCCCCTGTCGATGACAAAATCGTGGTATCAGAAATTGGAGAACAATGGTCACCAAACACGGAACCCGCTAGCACAGAAGCAAGCATTGGTAGCATCAGCGCGACATCAGCGGTTCCTGCCATATCACCGGCAATCGGAAGCATGATACCGAAAGTACCCCAAGACGTACCGGTAGAGAACGCCATTAAACCAGACAACACAAATAGAATCGCAGGTAACCAGTGAGGATCAATATTGCCTTGCACTAAAGATGACATGTACGCGCCAGTTTTCATGTCACTGATCACGGAGCCAATCGTCCAAGCAAAGACCAAAATCACTATCGCACCAAACATCGATTTAGCGCCAATCCACAAAGTGTGGCTTATCGCTTTGGTTTCTAAACGCTGCTTAAGTACTGTGTAAAGCGCAACCACCAAACCAATTAGGCCGCCGAAAACTAACGAGGTGCCTACATCGGTATTTTCAAACGCGCCAAGTACCGTAAATGGTTTACCATCTGCAAGCATGGCTGTTTTACCGGTGTAAATCATCGCACTAACAGTGGCAATGATGAGCATAACAATCGGCATAATAAGATCGGACACTTTACCGTGATCGCTCTCTTGGATATCCAGCTCTTCACTCAAATCTTTCATCGAGCTATCGCTGTCAAAACCGACACCCTGTTCGGCATTAAGCTCATGTTGACGCATTGGGCCGATGTCCATTTGGAACCACGCCACCACAAATACCATTAATAATGCAAAAATCGCATAGTAGTTCATCGGCACCAAACGAATATAAGCTCCGAGCGGCGAATACTCAGTAATGCCATGAGAGACCAAAATACCGCTAACAATCGTCATGATGTATGCCCCCCAGCTCGATGCAGGCATAACAACACACATGGGTGCAGCAGTAGAGTCTAGAATATAAGCCAATTTAGCACGAGACACTTTAAAGCGGTCGGTGACAGGACGAGCAATTGAGCCGACAGCCAAACTATTAAAATAGTCATCAACAAAGATAAACACACCAAGAAAAGCCGCTAGCAATTTCGATCCGCGTTTACTTTTCACTCGAACCTGTGCCCACTCGGCAAATGCATGCGTGCCCCCAGAAAGGGTGAGTAATGCGGTCATCATACCGAGTAAAAGAAGGAAGCTGACAATACTCATATTCCAAGTATTAATACCGCCATCAGCAATAAACACATCTTTTACTTTGTTGAACACATAAAGCAGTGATTGCCCGATATGGAAATCACCAAGAAGGAATGCACCTAGTAAAATACCCACACCTAATGACACAAGGACTCGGCGGGTAATAATCGCCAGACTTAACGCAACAACCGGAGGCAGTAGCGACAGTGCTGAGGCAGAAAAATCGATTAAATTCATGATCTTCAAAAACCAAATGGTTGGCTAGAGATCTACTGCAGACAATTACGCAATAACGCAATATATGTTGAAGCAAGCGAAAGGGAAGCGAACACTCCACCCAACCCTACAGTAGCGCTCCATAGTTTAACAACATAATAGACTATGGCAGTGTTGCACCTATTGAATGCAACCCCAGCCAGCAGTGTTGATATACATACTGACTTCGGCGATAGTGCCTTTCACTATGGTTCATTGACATCACTCCAACCATAACTACTTTTCAATACCGCGCCTCTACGTCGAAGCTCGAACCGTCCATAATAATTTTTGGACTTAAATGTTCTACTTCGCTTTAGGTAGGCGTATTGTACTTATCCACGCTCTCAATGCAACTCCCGTTATTATTAATAATTTTTTGACCAAACTTTGTCCAAAATCACACGATTTTTTCCTAATTGACTATAATTAACGAGTCTTATGCAATGAGCTTCTTAAAAATCTAGCTACAAATTTACACTAATTGACATTTGTAGCTAGAATACTTGGGATCTATTTTACAATTCTCTGAACTTTTTTATTGATATTGAGTCTGAGCAGTTATATTTTGTGGCAAATCTTAATTTAATTTGATTTTCTATGTTGTCAGAATAAATAGCTCGGTTTAGAATTACCTTGTTATTTAAATTTATTTAATGGGAAACAGTAATGTCGGAAGTAACTAAAACACTATTGAATATTCGTAGCCTACGTGCCTACGCTCGTGATTTGACTCTTGAGCAACTTGAAGAAGCTCTAGATAAATTAACGACTGTTGTTACAGAACGTCGCGAAGCTGAAGAAGAGGAGCGTGCAGCGTTAGCAGAACAAGAAGCAAAACTTTCTGCAATTGCTGAACAAATTGCTGCAGACGGCATTGATGTTAATGCTTTAATTTCTGCATTAGCTGGCGAAACTAAAGGTAAAGCAAAAGGTAAACGCGCTCCTCGTCCAGCAAAATACAAATATGTAGACGCAAACGGCGAAGAAAAAACTTGGACAGGCCAAGGCCGTACTCCATCTGCAATCCAAAAAGCACTTGATGAAGGTAAATCTCTAGAACAATTCGAGATTTAATTTCTAATTTAGTAAATTGGACAATAAAAAGGCTCCCTAGGGAGCCTTTTTTATTGCTTAACTACGTTATATGCTAATACATATCAATAAATACAATAGATATAAATGACATTCATATTATTGTTAACGTTCCCAATATGATTCTTCCAAGCTATCTTCTCGTTCTGGTAAGCCTTTAGACAAACGAGGTGAATGTTGAGCTAACACTTCATAACTCGCACGATTAGAATATTTACAGACTTGAGAAAATGAAGAATAAGTCAAAAATTGATACTGATGTTTGCTAGAATTAGGAACGATCTCTTTGTGGTATTTATTGGCTGCCATATCATGCAACAATGCAGATAATGCAGCATCCCCCGCCCCATTTGTATTTTTTATTTTTAATGGACCACCCATATACGGAGCGATATGAGAGTAAACTTTTAGGGGGTTATTGCAGCTCGCATGTTTTGCTGGTCGACTAAACTCATAACGGTTAAATTCAGCGATTGAACCAGGTAAAAGAGGCAGGGTTGTCTCACGCTTGGTTTCATCTTCTGTATAACCCGCCATAAATAACCCTATCGGTCCTGCAGTACATAACACAAGGTCAACCCAATCTAAGGCTTTGTCAGATGCCAATAAAGGATCTTTTTCTCCCGTTAATGCAGCAGCTTCATCTTCATTCATTGCCACAACAGAAACGTGGTCTTTTAAAAAGGTTTGCCAAAATAATGGATCATCTTGAATAACGAACTTTGTACCTAACGTTAATACAACTGGCACGTCATATTTTTTCGCATATTCAATCGCCTTCATTGTCGCAGCTGGCATTGGGTCACCCGCTTTACAACGCACTAAATAAGCAGTAAGTACTAAAGCTGATGCATTTTCAAAAATTGATTCTGGAATGCTTTCAGGCTCAAGCTGATTCATTTTCCCTTCACTAATAGCGAACGTACGTTCACCGTCTTCTGTGATTAAGGCAAAACAACGACCAATCGGTCCTTCGACACCTTGTAAATAGTTTAGGTCTACTCGACTAGAAGTGTTGCATAAATAACGGTAACCGTAACTGCCGATTTTAATATCACTACTCATTACCCCTAATAAGGTAGAACGGTCATCAGCCAAAACAGAATAGTTATGTAATGTATTACCAATGGTACCACCAGCATATTCATTAGTGATTAACTTCTGCGTCTTTAATTCTATATAAAGTGCTTCAGCCTGAGCATCATCTAGCACCAGAGAATGCCCTTTACTGAGACCGTAACGCTCAATTAATTCTGATGAAACGTTAGCTTCAATATCCACCAAAGTTTGGTCAATACCAATAATGTGCGTTGTAACAAGGGCTTCTGTTTCTTGCGCCTGAACCACTAATGGATCACGAGCATGAACAGGAAAATAGTGTTTTGACTTACGGCGTCCCGGAAATTTCATAGTACCCAACAAAAAGTTCAATCGAGATAGGGGCGGCGATTCTACATCGCACACAAAAGTTCCACAACTTGAAGGAGTATAGCAAACGTTTTCGGTACGAAATTAGATCGCACTTTTTATATTTTACTAACACAAACATACTCAATTGAAGGTAATACAGAAAACTGAATTAATAAAAACCGCCATATACCTACAGTAGATAAGGCTAATATTATGCAACAAATACATTAAAAAGTAGCCATGGTTAAGGTGTGGTTAACGAAACAGTGAATTTACACATCTGACAAAAACGCCATCGATTAGATATTAGCGTAATAAACTAAGTGAATATTTAATTTGTGACACGACATATTCGTGATGCAAATGTTTTGCTTCTATTATAAGAAAACGTTTCCACCAATAATTTTATCATTGTAACACCCGAAAATTAATCGCTATAACTCTATATACCCTCTTTGAACTCCACTACAGTTAAGATAACTTTCTTTTAATTCTGTAATGTGGTGCATAATGACTCGTCACTGCATTCAGAAAAAACATTTATACCCAAATGACCTCAAGATGCAGACTTCAGAGCTTCATCAACGAGCACAGGTCAAGCTCAATGACGGAAGGAATGGTTATTCCCTTTCAACGTAATTGGGCGCGGAAATGGGCTTGTTGATGAGCTCCCAAGGGGCGAGTTGTATTCGCTCCTATGCTGCGTTACTGATTTTCTACGTAGAATAACTATGTATTCAAATCAGTGCCTTGCCTATGAGCGAATACATTCTCGCTGAAACCGCATCTTGAGGTTACTTGGGTATACAAAAGTGGTGCAAAGCGCAGCACTCACACGGGAAAAGCGCAATACTGCAAGGAATGAACTGTCCTCAAAAAAATCTTTCTGTTAGAATCGGCGTCCGAGTTAATTTAGTGGTATTAAGTTATGTCAGAAAACCTAAACGCAAACAGTCAAAAGAAAGTGATTGTCGGCATGTCAGGTGGTGTAGATTCGTCCGTTTCTGCCTATCTTCTGCAACAGCAAGGCTATCAAGTCGAAGGTCTGTTTATGAAGAACTGGGAAGAAGACGACGGTGAAGATTATTGCACCGCGGCACAGGATCTTGCTGACGCTCAGGCTGTTTGCGACAAACTTGGTATCCATTTGCACACAATTAACTTTGCTGCTGAATATTGGGACAACGTATTTGAGTATTTCCTAGCGGAATATAAAGCAGGTCGTACCCCTAACCCAGATATTCTGTGCAACAAAGAGATCAAGTTCAAAGCCTTCTTAGAATTTGCTGATGAAGTGTTGGATGCCGACTATATTGCTATGGGACACTATGTACGCCGTACATTCCCTCAAAACGGTGAAAAACCACAGTTATTACGTGGTTTGGACGGCAATAAAGATCAGAGCTACTTTTTACATGCGCTGTCTCATGAACAAGTAGCGCGTAGCCTATTCCCTGTCGGTGAACTAGAAAAACCTGAAGTCCGTCGTATCGCTGAAGAGCAAGACCTCATTACAGCGAAGAAGAAAGACTCTACTGGTATCTGCTTTATTGGTGAACGTAAGTTTACTGAATTCCTTGGCCGTTATTTACCCGCTCAACCTGGTAAAATTGAAACGCCAGAAGGGAAAGTGATCGGTGAACACCAAGGTTTGATGTACCATACTCTAGGACAGCGTAAAGGGTTACACATTGGTGGTCTAAAAGACGCAAGTGAAGAACCATGGTATGTTGCCGAAAAAGATTTAGAACGTAATGTGCTTATCGCTGTTCAAGGTGGAGATCATCCTCTGCTAAAATCTGAGGGTTTGATTGCTTCGCAAATGAACTGGATTAGCAAAGAACCGTTAACCGAACCGCTCACTTGCACTGTAAAAACTCGTTATCGTCAGACTGACATTGAATGTACAGTTTCACCAATCGACGAAAATACAGTAAAAGTGATGTTTAATGAGCCGCAAGTCGCAGTGACACCAGGACAATCAGCCGTTTTTTATCAAGGCGAAGTTTGTTTAGGTGGTGGTGTGATTGAAAAGCGCCTCTCTTAGCTAACTTAGGAGTTAATACGTGGCTAACACACCTTACGATCGTACCATTGCTTTTGCAGGAATGTGCCAGGCTGTCGCCTTGGTACAGCAAGTTGCAAGAGACGGTCAATGTGATTCAGACGCGTTTGAAGTTTCACTCCGTTCAGTGCTATGTATGAACCCTAAAGACACGATTAACGTCTTTGGCAATGAGGCCAACTTGCGAGTTGGCCTCAACTGTATGGTTAAAGGCATAGACAGCACGCCATCGGGTAGCGAAATTACCCGCTATATCATCAGCCTGATGGCTCTTGAACGTAAGCTTACTCGTCGTCCTGACGCCCTATCTCAATTGAGCGATCGTTTAGATATGCTCGAGCGTCAAACTGCTCACTTTGACCTATTTGAAGATCAAATGATCAGTAACCTCGCCAGTGTTTACCTTGATGTGATCAGCCCCATTGGTCCGCGTATTCAAGTCACTGGTACACCTTCTGTATTACAACAAACTGCTAACCAACACAAAGTGCGCGCCTTGCTGCTTGCCGGCATTCGCTGCGCTGTACTTTGGCGTCAGGTTGGTGGTAAACGTCGCCACCTGATTTTCGGCCGTAAAAAAATGGTTGAACAGGCGCAATTAATTCTAAAGAGAATCTAATTGATGTTGGCGCGTATTCTTTTTCACTCTCACTCTTAACTTAATATTCAGGAGAAGAACATGGAACTGTCAGCATTGACTGCTGTTTCACCGGTAGACGGCCGTTACGGAAGTAAAACGATTGCGTTGCGCAGTATCTTCAGTGAGTATGGTCTCCTAAAGTACCGCACTATCGTTGAAATCCGTTGGTTACAGAAGCTTGCAGCCACTGCAGAGATTGCAGAAGTTCCTGCACTCAGCGCACAGGCGAGTCAATTCCTTGATGAAATCGCAGCTAACTTTAACGAAGCTGACGCTGCACGCATCAAAGAAATTGAACGTACAACAAACCATGACGTTAAAGCCGTTGAATATTTCCTTAAGGAAAAAGTAGCAGCGATTCCAGAACTGCACGCGATCAATGAGTTCATTCACTTCGCATGTACTTCTGAAGACATCAACAATACATCACACGCTCTTATGCTCAAAGAAGCGCGTGATACTGTTATCCTGCCTGAAATTCGCAACATCATCGATGCAATCAAAGCGCTTGCAACTGAGTACCGTGATATCCCACTACTATCTCGTACTCATGGTCAGCCAGCTTCTCCATCTACTATGGGTAAAGAAATGGCGAATGTGGCGTACCGTATGGAACGTCAATACAAGCAGATCGCAAACACCGAAATTCTTGCGAAAATTAACGGCGCAGTTGGTAACTACAACGCACACCTTTCAGCTTATCCAACCGTTGATTGGCATAAATTCAGTGAAGAGTTTATCACTGAATCTTTGGGCGTTGATTGGAACCCATACACCACTCAAATCGAACCACACGATTACATCGCTGAGTTGTTCGATGCGATTGCACGTTTCAACACTATCCTAATCGACTTCGACCGTGATATCTGGGGCTATGTTGCACTAGGTCACTTCAAACAAAAAACGATTGCTGGCGAAATCGGTTCTTCAACCATGCCACATAAAGTCAACCCAATCGACTTTGAAAACTCTGAAGGTAACTTGGGTCTAGCGAACGCTATCTTCACTCACCTAGCACAAAAACTGCCAATTTCTCGTTGGCAACGTGACCTTACGGACTCAACTGTGCTTCGTAACCTAGGTGTGGGTGTTGGTTATGCCATTATTGCGTACACTTCTACGCTAAAAGGCATTAGCAAACTGGAAATCAATGCTGCTGAACTCGCTGACGAATTGGATCACAACTGGGAAGTGCTTGCTGAGCCAATCCAAACTGTGATGCGTCGTTACGGTATCGAAAAGCCTTATGAGAAGTTGAAAGAACTGACTCGTGGTAAACGCGTTAACGGTGAAATCATGCGTGATTTTATCGATGGCCTAGAGCTTCCTGAAGATGAGAAAACACGTCTAAAAGCGATGACACCTGGCAGCTACATCGGTCAAGCGGTTGAGCTAACAGACAAGCTGTAATTATCCGAAATTAAGAGTGCAAAAGGGAGCTATTGCTCCCTTTTTTAATGCCACTCTTTCACAACTCACTCTTTAGCTGATGAATCCAGTGGTTTTTTCGCAAAAAACAGCGTCACTTTACCTAAGGTAACCCCCCATTTAGAAATTGTCGTTGTATTGAATAAATGCAATTCATCTTGCCTGTACAGCCAATCATCGAAATCGACGTCAATATCATAGGATTCTGTTTTAAGGTGAAAACGGTATTGCCAGCGTAATGCATTACCAACTTCTTCACCTATCGCCTTTCCAATCACCCCGTTTGCGGTACCAATATACCGACCATCATTACCCCGAGTGATAGTCCAAACTCGACGCTCTGTTTCGCCATCGTCATAAACAAACTGCTCATCCAAAATCAATTGATTTTGCTTGACTACACCGTTTAATTTAACGTGAAACCGCCTTGTTTGCTGTCCACTATAATCTTGAACCATTCCCCATGCTTCGCTCTCACCGGAAAAATAGTCAAACAGCTCGAACTTGGGTGATGTTCCTTGGTAATCCTCTATATCAGCGCTACAACTGGTCAGGATAAGCGCCATTGCAACAACAAGCACTATAGACACCCAGCGCGGTGTATAAGTCAAACATCTGGTCATCGCTATTCTCCAATGAGCTGTTTACGTAAATTTGGATATTGCGTTTTCACCCCAAGCCATATCGAAAGAAAAGCGTGGCAAAGATCAATATCATGAACATCACCGATCAATTGCGGAGACTGGCCTTGTTGAGAAAAGTAGAGACTCCCATGGTCTCGTAGTAAGACAAAATAGAGTGTATCGTCGACAGAAACTGTGGGGAAAAGTTGCGATAAGCTCGCTAGCCAGTTATTTATCGATTCCTCTGAGTACCCCATAGCAACCCATTGTTTTTCTGTTGCATCCAGTAGTTGCGCGGCGCTGATTTGCCGTTGATAACGGATCTCCAACGTTAAGTCAGATGATAGCCCATGAAAATGCCCATCTGGCGTGCGTAACGTGGATTGGTAAACATCGAACCACAACCAAGTAAACTCGGCCTGCCCTACGGTAGGCCACGCAGTCCAAGTTTCTCTCGCAACAGCACTTTTTCCGAACAACAGGCACCCAAATATCAGCGTTAAAGCGATGCGACAATGTAACGACTTGACCATCGGTACCACCATAATCTCACCCCAACAAAAAGACACGCCCATTCAATTACTAAAATCGCTATGCTCTCTAGGGTCCCTAAAGGCAATATCACCGCACCTAAACGTGCACCGCCAAAATAACTGCTGGCCCCACCTAAAGCTCCAAACAGAACCCAAATCGTGAACGACCATTTAGCGCCTAACGAGGTTAAACAAAGAAGATACCAACTAAAACCGCACCATAACGCAACCAGCCAATAAGGTATTCCCGAACTTGAAAAGGACAGTAGGCCGAATTCACTATTGAGCCAGTCTACTGTAATACCTATCGCCGCAATTGAGACCATAAAAAGCAAAACCGGATAAGGATCTTGCCTACAGCGCCAACTAACAACAACCCAGCTCACAACCACCAACAGCCACGTTAGCCATTGCCAATTATCTTGCCCAATCACGGCACTAACCCAAATGATATCGAACCAAACGGAATATAAAATAAAGCGCTTAGTGTCCAATTTGGGGTCAATGTGACAACGGCTACAATGGTCCATTATCGTGACCTAATCCGGGCGAGTTAAAGTCAAATGAACCACAGATATTGAGCGCGCGCGAAAACCACCCTCACAATAGCAAAAGTAAAAACGCCACAGTCGAATAAACTCGGGGGGATATCCCAACGTACTAATTTGTGGCAGAGCATGTTCAAAACGTGCTCGCCACTCCTTAAGGGTTGCAGCATAATCGAAACCAAAGTCATGTAACTGCCGAATAACGAAATCCGTCTGTTTGGTAAGAGTGTGTGCGAGGTAAGTCACCGACGGTAAAAAACCGCCGGGGAAAATGTATTTCTGGATAAAATCAACATTATGAGCGTAATAGTCAACTCGCTGATCGGCAATAGTAATGGCTTGCAGCGCCATAATGCCACCCGGCTTAAGCAGTGATTGGCAACAGCGCAAGTAATCAGGTAAATAGCGCTGCCCCACGGCTTCAATCATTTCAATGGAGACTAATTTGTCGAATTGCCCTTCCAAACAACGATAGTCTTGTTTAAGAACAGTAATTTGGTGCCCTAACCCTTGCTCCGCAACTCTTTGGCAAGCATAGTCATATTGAGCATCAGAAATAGTGGTTGTGGTCACTTTACAACCGTATTGACGAGCCATATAAATCGCCATGCCGCCCCACCCAGTTCCAATCTCAACCACATGATCATCTTGTTGCAGTTGTAACTGCTGGCAAAGCCGCTCCATTTTGTTGATTTGTGCCCGCTCTAAACTGTCTGCTGCTGTTTCGTAACAAGCGCTTGAATAAAGCATCTCCTTATCCAGAAAGGTTTGGTAAAGGTCATTACCTAAATCGTAGTGAGCCAGAATGTTTTGTTTAGCCTGCTTCACTGTATTCCGATTAAGCCAATGCCCTAATTTAGAGACAAAACGTTTTACAAATCCCGTTTGAGCTTCCAATTTATCAAGCCAGCTCTGGTTTGCAGCGACCAATTCAATCACCGCGGTAAGGTCGGGACTATCCCATTCGTTATCAATATACGATTCAGCGCCGCCAATACTTCCGCCTCGTAATATACGACAGTAGAAATCGGGGCTTGATACGACTATCTGCGCAGTCATACCTTTGCACTCGCCAAACGTCATTTCTACTGCCGGCTCAGATTCACAAAAACGCTCAATCAGTGTGAGCTGGCCATGTTTTAAACGGTTGAGCCCTCGTAAAATGGTACGTCTCGCACCTTTCTGCCAATTGTTTAGCGGTCGAATAACGGCCACTGAAGAAGTACTTAACATGGTGGATTCTCCTTATTATGAGGTGGTTCCTTATCCGGATGGTCATGTACTGGAACCCCTTTTATCCATAACTTCATCGCTTCCCAATAGATGCCAAACATTACTTTTACGCTCATAACCGGTGTTTTGACCAATAGCCACAATAATTTTTTTGCTGTAAAAGGCTGAGCTTGCATTTGCAATGTCGCATCAAACTGTTTTTCGTCTTGCCAACACTCTAAGTGAACCATTAGGTGATCATCAGGTTCTCGGATAGTCCATTGGTAGGTTTGATTAATCGGGTTAAACGGGGAAACGTGAAACGCTTTAGGGTGCTGCCATTGAGTTGATGCAGTCTGACCTGCAGGCACAGCATAGTAATGCCGTTCGTTCCAAGGAGTGTTACTCACCTCTGCAAGCAGATAACGCCAATTATTTTGTTCGTCATACACATAATAAAAATTAACTGGACTGAAATAGAGACCAAAATAACGCAAATGAACCAGGGCCATCACCTTGCCGGTCAAGCGCTCTCCTGTCAGCTCTGCCACCTTTTTTTGCACTGCCGCTTTTAAATCTCCTTCGCCCACATAATCTTGTCGCTTAAATCTCGCCCAGTGCCACCAGCGCTCTCCGAGTAAGCGAGTGCTTCCCATCAGCGTAGGCCATTCATCTAAATCAATACACGGCATAAATAATGAATAATTCAAGGCATGACGCTGTGGCGTAAAACGTCGATGACGAACTTGGCCCACAAACAGCACGCTGTTTAAACTCATGCCGCCCCCTGATTAATATTCTCAGCGTATTTCTGTTCAATGGCCGTAACAACATCTAAGGCGCTACGCACACCATCTTCGTGAAAGCCGTTATACCAATAAGCACCACAAAACCAAGTATGATGCTGTCCATTAATAACATCTCGCTTGTTTTGTGCAGCTACCGCCTCAACACTAAACACAGGGTGGTCGTATACAAAACGCCGTAGAATCTTAGCTGGGTCAATTCGAGCACTGTTGTTGAGCGTGACACAAAAAGTGTGAGGCGCTTTAATATGCTGCAAGATATTCATATTGTACGTCACAGCGGGTAAAGCAGTTGCAGTCTCAGCACTACCATCAAGCCAATAATTCCAAGATGCCCACGCACTTTTGTTCCGAGGTAGTAAATTTGTATCTGTATGCAATACAACATCATTAGGTTGATAGCGAATAGCACTTAAGAGCGAGCGCTCCTCTTCAGAGGCATCACTTAACATGGCTAAAGCCTGATTGCTGTGACAAGCAAAAACAACCTCATCAAATCGCTCTTTAACACCTTTAGACACCACCTCAACACCGAGATTTCCCCGAATCACGCGAGTTACTGCACTATTGAGGCGTATTTTATCCGCAAACTTTTCAGTTAACGCTGGAATATAATTACTCGAACCGCCATCAATGACATACCATTGCGGACGATTTAATACATCCAACAGGCCGTGGTTAAGAAAGAAGCGCAGGAAAAAATCGAGTGGAAATTGGCGCATGTCCGCCATCGTTGAAGACCAAATAGCCGCCCCCATAGGTAAAATATAGTTTTCACAAAAATCGCTACTAAAAGCGTGCTTTTGTAAAAACTCACCCAGAGTGGAAAAACGACTATGGCTTTTCGCCGCTTCTCTAGCTAGCTGATTAAAACGCAATATCTCCCCGATAAAACGATAAAACGATGGTTTAAAGATATTACGCTTTTGCGCGAACAAGGTGCGTATTGAGTGACCATTATATTCAAGCCCATTGCCATCATTGCGGACACTGAAGCTCATTTCAGTAGCGCGACGCTTAACGTTTAATTCTTCCATTAAACGAATGAAATTGGGGTAAGTTCGGTCGTTATACACGATAAACCCTGTATCGACCGCATACTCCTTTCCCTCTAAATCAACATTAACCGTTGCTGTGTGCCCACCGATGTAATCATTAACCTCAAACAGTGTAATATCGTGATTTGGATGCAAGTAGTACGCAGCGGTTAATCCTGAAATTCCTGAACCAATAATGGCGATTTTCATACATGCTCCCTAATTTAAAATCCAACGCTGTACCAATTTCTGTTGCCAGCCATAAGGTAATAAAGCCACTAAACGCAAAAACGTGGTAAACCTTTTTGGTAGGTAAATAAAACGTCTACGTGCACTCAAATGTTGGCGAATTTTCTGAGATGCTTCTTGCACCGAAATCATCATTGGCATTGAGAAATCATTTTTGTCTGTTAAGGGGGTGGCGACAAAGCCAGGCATCACCAACGAAAGAAGCACCCCACGACGATGCCAATCTAATGCAAGCGATTTGATTAGATAACTGATAGCCGCTTTAGACGCCCCGTAAGCTTCGGCTCTTGGTAGAGCTAACTCCCCTGCTATTGAACTAACCACCGCTACGTGCTGCCCTTCTTTCAGATAAGGCATCATGGCTTCAACGCAGTGGACAACACCAAAAAAGTTCACGTCCATGACACGCCGAACAAGGGCACTATCTAATTCCCCTTCATCGATGTATTCACACACTCCGGCATTAAAAATCCACAAATCGGGCACAAAGGGGAGCTGCGAAAATGCCATCTTGCAGTCTGCTAGCTTGGTTACATCGAGTGCGATGCTATGCACCTGCTGATTGCCTGCTTCCAAAGCAGCTAAAGCCGATGGATTACGGCCACAAGCGATCACTTGATGTCCCTGACGTGCATAATCAAGGACGAGTTGCTGACCGATACCCGACGTAGCGCCTGTTACCAAAATATTCATGACTGTCCTAGCTTCTGTTTAATGGTGCGAATCAGATGACCAAGTACAGGAATGTGTTCATATACCATCTCGCCCAAGTCAAAATAATCGCGATGATAAATAACCTTGCCATCGGCAAATTTGAGGTGAGAAACGCCCGCAACCGTCACTAATTTACCGCGCTTGAGTTTGGGATGAGACAATTCCATTTCCCAAGTAATCATGCCGCCTTCGGGGTGGGAAAAAACATCACCAATCTGGAAACGACACTGATTCACATTTTGGTACAGTTCTTGGAAGTAATGTTGTAGTGACTCAAGCCCCACCATACGGTGTGCAGCATCCTGAAACTCGATATTTGGATGGTAAATCTGACTAAGCTCACCTAACGTTGTTTTGTCTAGACGCTGATAAAACGCCGCAACAGAATGAACATCCATTTTCGCCTCATGCCTCGTTAACATTTTTTCAAATTATAGTCAGCTTTATCTTATACCCAAGTAACCTCAAGATGCGGTTTCAGCGAGAATGTATTCGCTTATAGGCAAGGCACCGATTTGAATACATAGTTATTCTACGTAGAAAATCGGTAACGCAGCATAGGAGCGAATACAACTCGCCCCTTGGGAGCTCATCAACAAGCCCATTTCTGCGCCCAATGACGTTAAAAGGGAATGACCATTCCTTCCGTCATTGAGCTTGACCTGTGCTCGTTGATGAAGCTCTGAAGTCTGCATCTTGAGGTCATTTGGGTATATTAAATGTAGTTCACAGCACCTTATCCTACAAAGTAAATTCAATGACTTGTGACAAAAAACCACACTTACAAAGCGGCTTTTACAACTCAACACTGTAGGGGATAAATTTTTTCTACTCGTGTTTTCAATCCAAGTGCCCTCAAAATGCTGTTTCAGTTGGACCGTATTCAGTCTTAGGCAAGGTACTGATTTGAATTCATCGTTAATCCACCTTGCAAGGAAGTGACCATTCCTTCTGTCATTGAGCTGGACCAGTGCTTACTAAAAAAGCGCTGAGTCCTTCCTTATTGAAGACAGTATTTTCATACGAAACTTGGCGAAAAAAGATCAAAAAAAAACCAGCCATTATGGCTGGTTTTATGAGAATAAAACTCGATTATAGGCGACGTAAAGCGTCGATACGTTTATCTAGTGGTGGGTGACTCATCAGCAACTCAGTAATACTACGCTTGCCATTGATACCGAAGGCCATCATCGAACCCTCAAGCTGCGATTCCTGGCTCTGCTTTAAACGTTCCAGAGCAGCAATCATCTTCTGCTTACCCACTAACTGCGCAGAGCCGGCATCCGCATAGAATTCGCGATGGCGGCTGTACCACATGGTAAGAAAGCTTGCGAGGAAACCAAACACCAACTCCAATACCATCGAGATAGCAAAGTAAGCCATGGTGTTGGTGCCTTCCCCTTCTTCGTTGTCACGATTTGCAATCAGATTGGCAATCACGCGTGACAAGAAAATCACAAAGGTGTTCACCACACCTTGCATTAAGGTCATGGTTACCATGTCACCGTTGGCAATGTGGCTAACTTCATGGGCGAGTACGGCTTCTGCTTCATCTCGAGTCATACCGTGCAGGAGGCCTGTAGAAACCGCCACCAATGAATCGTTACGTTTCGCTCCTGTAGCAAACGCGTTCATGTCCGGAGCATCATAAATTGCAACCGTCGGCATGCCGATACCTGCTTGCTGAGCTTGACGAGAGACGGTTTGAACTAACCAGTGCTCCATCTCATTGCGTGGACTTTCAATTACCGTCGCGCCAACCGACATCAAAGCGATACGTTTTGACATGAGTAGCGAGATAAAAGAGCCACCAAAACCAAATACTGCGGCTAGCACCAGCAACCCAGACAAACTGCCTGAACGAATACCAGTGACCGCGTAAACAATATTCAGAACAACACTCAACACCAGCACGACAGCTAGGTTAGTTGCTAAGAACAATAAGACTCGCTTCATTTACTTTCTCCAGACTAGAAACGGATTATTGTCAGCTTAGGTTAGGCGAACACCGCTGTAACCTTGCTACTTTTTGTTTCCTGCATTGATATATATAGTCGTCAATTTAAAAAACAAGGTTAAGTATTAAATTGAAACAATTGGTTACCGTATGCCCAGTATATATGCAACCACTACTACTTTGGTCGAATTGAGCATGATAATTTTTGTGTCTAGAGTTAAGGAGTGTTGGATATACAACATTTTAGGAAAACATTGTTGAAAAAGGATATCGTCATGGCCGAATTAAATAGTTACAAAATGGCAATTGATCTGTTGTGCTGTCATCTTGGGTTAACAGAAGATGAAGCAAAACATCAACTGGGTATCGATCAAGTCGAAACAGCTAACAAGCCAGAATTGGAACAAGCCGTTCATCTCGCCGAATTGATGCAAGAATAATATCCACCCCAAACGCAGTCAGGAGCAAAGAGAGAGGCTCCCTTAACTGTGAAACACTGCTCCATGTGTTAACTTTAGCGGTCGGATCAAAGCCCGAATTCTTCGGGCTTTTTCTCATTTTCATTAAGTGTAACCTTCCTTGATTACTACCTTAGTAGTATACAAGGTCCATTACCTTGAAAGGCAATGCCATTGCTTCGGCAATTAAGCTAGACCTATGCTCGTTGATCACGCTCTAAATTCTGTATCATAGGGTCATTGGGGTATCATCAAAGCAGTATCGTACCTTTCCCCTCTAAACCATTCTCTTGTTCGAGGCATGGGCACAACCAAAAAAAATGCCACTTCCAAACAAAAAAGTGGCATCAATTGAATCAGCAAATTAATGCTGCGTAGACTAAATCAAAGAGTTAGGTAAATACTGAACGCAGAGTTGGATAAACCTATCCATGATGCCCCACTTTGCCAGCCTTGGCCAAATGGGGCTGCTTAACAGCATACGTCTAATGAGTTTAGTCGTTGTACGATGCGCTCAGAGTCACACCCGAGTACGCAGCATAGCCATTTAGCATAATGTGATACGTACCAGTGCTAGGAGAAGAGAAACGGCAAGTTTCACTCGTTCCAGTACGATATGGTCGACAATCATAACTACTGGTGGTTGGGTTGCTACCAAATTTTACATATAAATCGGAATCACCAGAACCACCGGATGTTTTGATCACCAAGTTACTTGCGCCAGAAGGTACCGTCACTGTCCAATACTGAGCCGAACCGCGGCTGCCCGACAAGCCTGTTACGGGTTCACCATTGGTTAGTTCAGAAGCAGAGCTATCATCATCTCCGCTATCTGAGCAAGACGCGTCGACACCTACTTTCGTGAAAGCGGTGGTCACATCGCTACTGTCATAACCAAGATCATCTGTGGCTTGAACGACACCACACGCAGCGTCATCAAACCCAGATGTCGCATTCCAATACAGTTGGTTTGCTTTCACAAAGACTTCAAAGGCTTTTTTCGTATCCCATCCACTTGTTGTGGCTAGCAAATAAAAAGCACGGTTGAAGACACCAGAGCTATAGTGGACATCTAACCCATTGTAATAGTCGTCTGCTGTATCGATGGAGGCACCATCTTTACTAGGTTGGTCCATGTAACGTAATGCACCAGAAGCTTTGTAAATTTCAGCCCCAACTTTCCAATCGTTCTCGCCTTTCATATAGTATTCGGCCGCTTCACCAGCCATATCAGAAAACGCTTCGTTGATACCACCACTTTCACCGTCATAATTGAGGTTAGAGTTTTGCTCAGTAAAACCATGGGACACTTCGTGGGCTGAAACATCTAAACTCACTAGAGGGTAAAAGGTTGAACCACCATCACCAAAGGTCATGCCAGTGCCATCCCAAAACGCGTTTTCATAGGAGCTACCATAGTGCACTCGCATTTCGAGTTGAAACGTCAAAGGAGAAGTATTAAACCAGTCGTTATACATATCAAAAATAACGCCCCCAAAGTAATGGGCATCATTTTCTGCAGAATAGGCTCCATTAACATAATTTTCCGAACTATCCGGACATGAAAATTCCACGACACTCCCGCCAGATGTCCGGTTATTCATATTAATTGTTTTTACGTTGTCATTATTCATTTGGCAACTATCATTAACAATTAAATATCCATAATCAGTTCCGTAATAATACTCCCCCGTTTTTATATTCCCACCTGGACCTGTTGCATTTTGATCATGAGCTAATTGTTGCCATTGTTTTAATATTGTTCCATCGTTTGCATCAACGATAGTAAATGGACGGCTTGGTTCTGGATCTGAAACAAATATATCTACCAAGTAAGCAAGATGCGCTGTATTACTACCATCTAACCAAATATATAAATTTGCACTGCTACGGTCAGCTGTCTCAACACCCAGTTGTTCCAACACGGTATTAATCGCTTGCTTATCGTTAAGCTTAGGTGTCACTGAGCCTAGATCAGTATCTATCCCTTTGACGTACTTACCACTTAGATTTGAGTACAAGCCTTGCCCCGTCACCTCTGCAACCATAGAATGGCCGTAGACAGGTACGCCTTTATAATACTGTTTGATTCGGGCTTTAGTCTTATCACCTACAGAAATCGTGTTCTGAGCTTTAAATGACTGGGAGCTCAAACCTAAACTACTGGCCGGATTACTTGTTGGGCTAATAGAATTAGATTCACTGCTATTTGGTTTAATATTTTCAATTGTTGCGGAAAACGCTGCACTTGATATAAAAGATGAAGCAATTATTGCGCATGCAATAGCGGACAATTTCATTTATTGGTTCCTTCCACTGATAAATTATTAAGTGCTTATTTTTTCTGAGCACTACTTATACTTATCAGTAAAAAAACATATTTCAACCTTTCAAATAATATCATCAACCATTAAATAATAAGGATACCATTCTCTAAATTAGAATTTTTAAATAAAAAACACTTATAATTCCACCAGTTATTTTGAAGTAATGAAAACTAACCTTAAAAATTCATTCCATTTACAATAATTTACAAAATTTCAAATATTAGGCATTGCTCCCAAACTGCCTATTTCATAATTCAATAGATATATACCCAAGTAACCTCAAGATGCGGTTTCAGCGAGAATGTATTCGCTCATAGGCAAGGCACCGATTTGAATACATAGTGATTCTACGTAGAAAATCGGTAACGCAGCATAGGAGCGAATACAACTCGCCCTTTGGGAGCTCATCAACAAGCCCATTTCTGCGCCCAATGACGTTGAAAGGGAATAACCATTCCTGCCGTCATTGAGCTTGAGCTGTGCTCGTTGATGAAGCTCTGAAGTCTGCATCTTGAGGTCATTTGGGTATATCCCTAAGCAACCTCATGATGCTGTTTCAGCGAAACTACGTTCGCTCAAAGCAAGGCACAGACTGAACGCCAGTTTGGCCCCAGATTGATGCCCCGCGATAAAAAAAACGCTGCACTCGCAGCGTTTTTTTAGAGGTGAAATGAAAGCTCTTAAGCAGTCTCTTTTTCACGCTCTGTCGAACCCACTAACGCATCAACGTTAATGTATTTACCCAGCTCACGACGCTTCGCCCCTGGCACATAAGGAATTTCACCCAACTTTGGCGCTCCTAAGCGTTTTTCCAGTACTTCAATCAACTCAGCATAGTGTTCAGTGCCGGGATTAATACGATTTGCTACCCAACCTGCTATCTCTAACCCATCAGCTTTAATCGCTTCAGCAGTCAAAAGTGCATGGCTTAAACAGCCAAGTTTGATACCCACCACCAAAATCACGGGTAACTGAGCCTGCTTTACCCAATCGGATAAGCACGCTGTCTCAGAGATAGGCACTCGCCAACCACCAGCCCCTTCAACCAAAACAACATCTGCATGAGTCTGATTCAATGCCAATTTGTCATTTAGAATCTGGTAATCAATAACCACATTTTCGTGAAGTGCGGCAATATGAGGCGAAGCTGGCATCTCTAGAGCATAAGGATTAACATCCTCGTAAGGTACCTCTTGCGTCGCCGCTTGCATTAATTGCAACGCATCATCATTACGCAGTCCTTGCTCTGTTCTTTCACATCCAGCAGAAATTGGTTTATAACCAATAGTGGTCAATCCCTTCGCTGCAAATGCTTGTAAAACCGCTTTGGTCGAAATGGTTTTACCGACATCGGTATCCGTACCTGCAATAAAAAATACATGACTCATCGAAGAATTACCCCCAAACAAACTTGATACGTAGCAGGCAAAAGACCATTAGGATCTCTAAAACATTGATATGACTCTTCGACTTGAGACAACACCTGCTTACTGATCGTACGGTTTGCACGACCAGGGACATGGTTAGCACCAATACCTTTGAGGTCCTTCATCAGGCCCATCGCGGTATCGTACCAAACAGTGATTGAGTCAAATTCTAGAGTAACCTCAGAGATGTCGGCTTGCGCTAACGCAACTTTTACCGCATTTACAGAGAGGAATTGGTTAATGTGTTGATATGCATCAACACTTGCCCATGCTTGGCTCAATTCATACAAGGACCCATCAACTAGTGTTGAAAAAAAACCTTTACCGTTATTTTTTAAGACCCTACGTATTTCTTTAAGTGGTCTATAAAGCTCATCACACCACTGAAGAGCCAAACTAGAGAACACATAATCAAAGCTATTTTCTGGGAATGGTAAAGCTTCAGCGTCCGCTTCACAGTAGGTCATTTCGTCGCACCCACACCGCTTTTGAGCCTGAGCTAACATCTCTTTAGCAAGGTCAACGCACACCACATGAGCACCACGTTCTCTCAGTTGTGCAGAGAAATACCCTGTACCACATCCAAGGTCGAGTATATGTAACCCGCTCAAATCAACAGGGAGCTTAGCCATCAACCTATCGCCGACCTCACGTTGGAAAGCGGCGTGGCGATCATAATGATGAGCCGCTCGCGAGAACGCGCTGGCAACAGCCCATTTTTTATTGTTCCGCCCTAAAGACTGAGTAGCAGATAACGTCATATCCCCTCCTCAAACAATCGCGTCAGTTCTTGAGCTAATGCAATGATTTGCTCTGGATTATGGTCAGCGGTTAACGTGATACGCAGGCGTGCCTTCCCTTGAGCGACCGTTGGCGGACGAATAGCGGTTAACCAATAGCCTCGTTCTTTTAAACACCGAGCTAACCGCAGTGCCCTCTCACTTTCTCCGACAATAAAGGGCTTTATCGGCGTATCAGTCGCAACGTATCCGGGCAGGAAATGAAACACATCATGGTAAACATGCTGTAGCTCGTTCAGCTTATCTCTGCGCCACTGCTGTGTTTGAATCATATGAGAGGCATGAAGCAGCGCATGAGCTTGAGCTGGCGGCATCGCAGTTGAATAGACATGATGGCGAGCAAACTGGGTAAGATAGTCTGCCACTTCACGCCGCGTCAGTACCACTGCACCAGACAGACCAAATGCTTTACCAAATGTCACCACCAAAATATCCGGCTTCACTCCGGCTAAGGCGCAACTGCCCGCTCCATCTGGACCATGAACTCCAACACCATGTGCATCATCCACCATCCACCATGCTCTATTTTGGCACGCAGTGGCGATATCCATCAAAGGTGCTTTGTCTCCATCCATACTGAACACCCCTTCCGTCACCACAAAAGGGTTGGCTATATCGTCAGTTAAAAGGTGAGTAAGATGTTGGGTATCGTTATGTTTAAATCGCTTCATCTTTGCTTTACCCAACATTCCCGCTTCCATCAAGGAGGCGTGGTTGAGCTTGTCTTGCAATAACGTATCGGTGGCTTCAAGTAACGTAAACAAAGTGGCTTGATTCGCACTAAATCCCGAGTTAAACAGCACCCCATCTTCGTACCCTAACCAATCACACAGCTCTCTAATTAGGCGCTGGTGGACATCACTAAACCCTGTCACCAAAGGCGACGCACTACTACCTGCTCCCCAGCGACCTAATCCTTGTTGCCACGCTTGCACCAACTCGGCAGAATTGGCCAAACCAAGATAGTCATTACCTGAAAAATGAACAAACGACTGCCCATGATGATGTAACGCTCCTTGCGCGATGCCTTGATGAGGAAGAAGTGTTCGAGTTAATCCTTGCTCAGCGCGCTGAGCAAGGGCTTGGGTAATACGCAAATTAAAGGCTGGCATCATAAAATAAGTCATCCTTTGAAGGACGGGCTGCAACACGTTCAGCAACTTGCTCGAGTAACTCGTTTTCTGCAATTTCGTCAGGTTTTTGCACAACGTCTTGGCGGTTGATGCCTAATTTTGCAAACAACTGCATATCGCTATCTTCAGCGGGATTCGGTGTGGTCAACAATTTGCACCCGTAGAAAATAGAATTAGCGCCAGCCATAAAACAGAGCGCTTGCATCTGTTCGTTCATATTTTCCCGCCCAGCAGAGAGGCGCACCGCTGATCGCGGCATCATGATGCGTGCAGCTGCGATGAGACGTATAAAATCAAACGGTTCAACATCTTGGGCATCTTCTAACGGCGTACCTTTCACCTTAACTAACATGTTAATTGGCACACTTTCTGGGTGAACTGGCAAATTGGCTAACTCCACCAAAAGACCGGCACGGTCCTGACTGCTCTCACCCATACCAATGATGCCTCCAGAGCAAATTTTCATTCCCGCCTCACGCACATGTGCAAGAGTATCAAGGCGGTCTTGATAGGTTCTGGTAGTAATAATTTTGCCGTAATACTCTGGCGAGGTATCCAAATTATGGTTGTAATAATCGAGTCCGGCCTTAGCTAACTCTTGAGCTTGACCCGATGACAGCATACCTAATGTCATACAGGTTTCTAATCCCATTGATTTCACGCCTGAGATCATCTCTTTAAGCATGGGCATATCGCGCTCTTTCGGGTTTTTCCATGCAGCGCCCATACAAAAACGAGTCGACCCTGCCGCTTTCGCTTTGTGTGCCGCATCCAGCACTCGCTCGACTTCCATCAAACGCTCTTGCTCAACATTGGTATTGTATCGGGCACTTTGAGGGCAATATTTACAATCTTCTGGGCAAGCCCCCGTCTTGATGGAAAGTAAGGTACTGACCTGTACGTAATTATGCTGTTGATATTGACGGTGTAGGCTTTGGGCCTGAAACAATAGGTCCATAAAAGGGGTGTCGAGTAGCGTTTTTACTTCCGCTACTGTCCAGTTATGACGAACTTCCACGTGTAATTCCTTCTGATTTTTCTACGTTTTATGCTTGGCTAGTCTAGCCCTAAAGGATACACTGTCAACATAAAATACACATCATAGTTTACATCGGTACACTTTTTAATCATTTCAATATTTGGACACGACTATGGATTTGAGCTTTGATCGCCAACACATCTGGCATCCCTATACCTCTACCACTACACCTCTGACCTGTTATCCGGCTTCTCATGCTGAGGGTGTACACATCTACCTTGAAGATGGTCGAGTGCTTGTCGATGGCATGTCTTCATGGTGGTGTGCGATTCACGGATATGGTCATCCGCGTTTAAAACGAGCAGCACAAGCACAAATCGAGAAAATGAGTCATGTGATGTTTGGCGGCTTAACTCATCAGCCAGCCATTGATGTGTGTCGTAAGTTAATTGAACTCACACCAGAGCCTTTAGATAAGGTATTTCTAGCCGATTCAGGTTCAGTGGCAGTTGAAGTTAGTTTGAAAATGGCGTTGCAATATTGGAACAGTCGTGGGGAAAACCGAAGCCAGTTTTTAACCATTCGTCATGGGTATCATGGCGATACGTTTGCCGCCATGTCAGTGACAGACCCAGACAACTCTATGCACTCACTGTATCGTGGTTTTTTGCCACAACACCTGTTTGCCAAAGAGCCAAGCAACGGTTTTTTTAAACCATGGGATAGCAGTGAAATTGACGATTTTGCTCAGCAACTGGCGAATCATCATCACAACATAGCGGCAGTGATTATGGAGCCTATTGTCCAAGGTGCGATAGGTATGCGTATTTATCATCCGCACTTTTTACGAGAAGTGCGCCGCCTATGCGATCAGTATGGCGTATTGTTGATATTAGATGAAATTGCGACCGGATTTGGTCGCACTGGCAAGTGTTTCGCGTTCGAACACGCAGACATCATTCCTGATATTCTCTGTGTGGGTAAAGCCCTGACCGGGGGCTTTATGACGCTATCCGCGGTCATCACCACAAAAAGGATTGCAGATACGGTGTCTGGCGGACCCGCCGGTTGCTTTATGCATGGGCCGACTTTCATGGCCAATCCCCTCGCATGTGCTGTTGCAAGCGAGAGTTTAACCATGATCAGCGAAGGCGATTGGCAAGCGAATGTTGCTCGTATTGAAGCGGTATTTGCTCAAGAATTACCAAAATTTGCTCATCATAGCCGAGTAAAGGACGTTCGTTGGTTAGGTGCCATTGGCATCGTGGAAACTAACGTCCCAGTGAACATGGAAGCTATCCAAGCGCTATTTGTTGAACAAGGAGTGTGGATCAGACCCTTTGGCTGTTTGATTTACTTGATGCCCCCCTTCATCAGTGAAGACCAACATCTGCATGTATTACTCAATGCCATTGCTCTTGCATTAGATACCCCCGAGTGCTTTGTTAACGCGCGCTAAAAACAAAAGGAGATCGTGTCATACGATCTCCTCTCTAAAGTTTACTCATCATGTCAGATGACCAATAGCCCCCACATGAGCACAATTATGTTCGATTAGCTTTTTGCACATACATTTGCCAATAGCCATTGGCGATATTTAGGGCTTTATTCCAGTCTTGTTCTCGAGTAAACAACACGGCTGCCATGGTCGCTATCACACTGTTCGCCATTGCCACTTTATCTTCATCTGGCGTTCCAAACGGGCAATCAGACAAGGTATCCACGTTCTCTTGGTAACACGCCGGCCAATAATGCTCCTGAACACCATCTGGTGTACTTAACCACACCGTTTGGCTCACCTTAGGATTGTATTCTGATTCACCAGATTGACCTTTAAATGAGATCACCGCATGAGCAGTTTTACCAACTTCGTACTCAATTTCGGCGTGCAATTTCTGATAGCCAGGATGAAAACTGCCTCGAATACCAAAGCGCCCCCCACCAGGATTCAACGCCCGAACGACGGTATTAATAGGCGTGCGAAGTCCATAACGATTTTTCCACCCAATCATGGTTTGAGCTTGTGGTGCAAAAGCGTGTAGTGGCAAATAGGCAATCTTCTCTTGTGCCAAAACATCGCGGACATTCGCCAATGTTTCACACCGTGTAATATTAAGAGTGGCAAGATAAGTCTCGGCGTGTTCACGCTCAGCTTCAGGATCTTTGTAGCCGTGCAATAACACAGATAAGCCATTATCCGCTAATAAACGAGCAGCAAGTAAGTGCCAAGGTTTCCCCGCCGATAAACGCTTTCCAGCATAGAGCGGCCAATCAACATCACAACTGACTTGGGGAATGAAAGCCTGAAAAGCACGCACAAACCCAGCAATTTCTTGTTGGGTTTCATTTTGAACCCGAATGAGCATCAAGAGCATGGCCATTTGATCATCTCCAACGTCACCGTT
Source organism: Vibrio tritonius (assembly GCF_001547935.1). NCBI lineage: Bacteria > Pseudomonadati > Pseudomonadota > Gammaproteobacteria > Vibrionales > Vibrionaceae > Vibrio > Vibrio tritonius. The sequence continues at coordinate 1,303,508 of NZ_AP014635.1, read as the reverse complement.
TAGATATTCGGTCATGACTTGAAATGCTTGCTCGTAATTCAACGGTGCTCGACCGCGCTCTCCTCTCCCAACAGTGCGTATGCACTCTTGTATGATACTCATGACATCCTCAACTTATTATCTGCATCCTATCTTTTTACCACTAATGGCTTAATAATCAATCGAGAAGAGTGCAATATTATCTTAATCGACTGATTTTTCGACGCTATGCTTGTACTCTATCCCCAAATAATCCCAAGCTAGCGGCTCGAGTTACCAGTGACCATAAAAAAGGCGCCATACCCCAAGGGGCAAGACGCCTTTTATTCAACAAGTTATCTTTAATCACATTCTATAAAGCAAACACCATACCAAGTTTGATACCGATAATAAGTCCCTGCATTTCAAAGTAAATTCACAAACAGCCACTATCATTACCGGTCATCAATGCCCCTTATTTGTGCGCTGATTGCCCTTTGTTTGGATTTGTAGCTGGAATGACATCAATCAAATATTCATCTTCACTGGATGGTTTGAGGAGGATTTTTACGTCCATTAAACATGAACCACAGCCGGTGCCCAACTTCAATTTGGCCTGTAACTCGTTAAGCGATACCGATTCTTCATTTTCGATGGCTTCGTATATATGTTGGTCGGTAATTTGATAACAGCTACAAATCAGTTGACTGCGCGCTTTTGAACTGGCTACAGCCAACAAAGATTCAAGCTCTAGAGGTTGATCCATCAAGGCTAACACTTGTAAGTAGTCAATCTCGATAGGCGCATTACTCACCGCAAGAAAGCCAACAACATGTAATAAACTTTGTGGCGAATCTCGCTCAACGATTACCATCATCCAACCATCGTCTAACTCCCATCGTAATAGCTTCTCCCCTCTAACTAAAGGGAAATCATCTCGCGTCAAGCATTCCAATGAGGCAAAACGCCAAACGCCAATTTTCTTTTCTTGTTGATAAGATTGATAATCCATTGCCGGTAGTGGTCTTGAACTTCCTAGGTAGATCCCATAGGTATTCATTTCCACCGCTTCAATTTCTACCGGCCACGATTTAAATGCTGGCTGACCAGAAAGTTCATCAACTTGAGCACCAATTATACGGTTAACGTTAGACCGCCCTCCGAACCATTTCGACCAGTGAATAGACATAAAGAGCTGCTTTCCGGGTAATCCATCGTCAACCGCTACTTTGGCATAAACAGGCGGTGAATATTTGTCACGTTTAATCGAAGCAAGCTGACCAGGCACCAAAAACAACTTAGCAACACTTCCGCTATTCATATAAACGGTAGGTTCCAACTCATAACCCGATAATCGATGAATGTGCCCGGTACGCGTCATGCTGTGCCACTGATCACGAATGCGTCCAGAGTTCATCCACCAGTGGTCGGCATTCGCATCCATCGGCTCGCCCCACACAAAATTGGCGCGCCCATCTGGGGTAGAAAAATAACCATTGGCAAATGGCCTGCGCCCATCGAAAGGCCATTGCCTTGGTTGCCAATTTGAATATTGAGCATCAGTTATCCCAGCCAGCTTCGATAAAGAGAATAGATAAGGACTGGGGTCGTTAAGCGCTGTCATACCTGCATATTCACGAAAAATAGCCGCTTCATTCCTATATTCAAATCCATTTGGTATCGCTAGCAATTCGCACAGTTTTTCGCCCACTTGGCTTAAAGCCCACCAATCGGGCTTTGCTTTACCTGGCGCATTAGCAAATGCCCTCTGACGTGAAATCACCCTTTCTGCATTGGTTACCATACCGCGTTTTTCGCCCCACCCAGCGGCAGGCAAAACAATATCTGCATACTCAATCACATCACTTTGCGCACTAATATCAGAAACAATAACACAAGGACAACTGCCCAATGTTTCGCGAATTCGATCACTGTCTGGCATGGAAATAATAGGATTAGTGCCGATGATCCACAGCACTTTGATTTGCCCAGCATCAATGGCGCGAAAAATATCGACCGCTTTTAAGCCGGGACGATTAGTGATAACTGGCGATTGCCAGTAGTCTTGCACCATACGAGTCGACTGGGGATCAAAGCCACGATGAATAGCCAACTGCGTTGAAAGTGCCCCCACTTCACGCCCACCCATCGCATTGGGCTGCCCCGTTAAAGAAAATGGACCACTGCCTGGCTTACCAATTTTTCCAGAAGCCAAATGACAATTGATGATCGCATTACCTTTGTCCACACCAAAGGCTGATTGATTAACCCCTTGTCCAAACATCGTAATGGCAGAAGCACTGGTCATAAACCAATCATAAAACTTCCGCAGTTCATGCCAATCGATATTTAATCGTTCTCCAATAGCGTGCAGTTGGTACTTCACTTCTTGAAGTTGCCCCCAAATATCACCAAACCCTTCAGTAGATTCTTTAATGAACTTCATATCGACCGCACGGTTATCAATTAGATACCGCAATAGACCGTGAAAAAGTAAAGTGTCACCTTCGTTCTCGATACACAGATGCAAGTCAGCTAACTTAGAGGTCACCGTGGAGCGGGTATCAATCACTACCACCTTTAAATTAGGGTTGTTTTCACGCGCCTTTTCTATACGACGAAATAAAACCGGATGAGTCCAAGCGCTATTGGCACCAACAAGGACAATAAGCTCAGTTTGGTCTATATCGTCATAACTCATTGGCACAATGTCTTCGCCAAAGGCGCGAATATGGGCAGAAACAGCCGACATCATACATAAACGGGTATTCGTTTCGATATTAGCCGTCCCCACAAACCCCTTCATCAATTTATTAGCCACATAGTAATCTTCCGTCAGCAACTGCCCCGACAGATACATAGCAACAGAATCCGGACCATATTGGGCAATAGCTGAAAAAATACGCTCAGAAATCTCCTCTGTCACCTGATCCCAAGTGACTTCCATTCCCTGAATCGACGGCGTAAGTAATCGATGAGGCATTTTCATGCTCTCAGCTAACGCGGCGCCTTTGGTACAAAGCAATCCCTGATTTGCCGGATGCTTAGCATCACCCACAATTCCTGAACTGTTTTTTTCAATTCCGCACCCAACCCCGCAGTAAGGACACGTCGTTTTGGTCGTATTTTTCGGCATTACTGAAACAGTCAAGCTCCCCAAATCACAGTCGGCTTAAATAATGAATAGTCAAAAACGCTCCAGAGCACGAAGTTCTATAAATTGAGTATAGGTTTAAGAAGGCAGAACTACCTGCAAATAGAGCGGTTTAAATATGATGGGGAAGCAAGCTGAGAGAAATACCTCAATGGAGGTAAATCACTAAAGATATCGGTTCAGTTTATAGTGAAAGCTGCATCACATAATTAAAAAGGATTAAACATAGTATTGCAGCCAAAAGAAAAGCCGACCCAAAGGTCGGCTTATAACGGTGACTCAAAACGGATTAACCAATGTGAGTCATGCCGTTCATGTATTTTTGTAGCACAGCTGGGATTTCGATACGACCATCCACTTGTTGGTAGTTTTCCAAAATCGCAACCATGGTACGACCAACAGCCAAACCAGAACCGTTTAGTGTATGTAGTAGCTCAGGTTTTTTCTCGCCTTTACGACGGAAACGAGCTTGCATACGGCGTGCTTGGAAGTCCCACATGTTTGAACATGAAGAGATTTCACGGTAAGTGCTTTGTGCAGGAACCCAAACTTCTAGGTCGTAAGTTTTGCGAGAACCGAAGCCCATATCACCAGTACACAGAACCACTTTACGGTAAGGAAGTTCTAGAAGTTGTAGAACTTTCTCAGCGTGACCAGTTAGCTCTTCAAGTGCGTTCATTGAATCTTCTGGTTTAGTGATTTGTACTAATTCAACTTTGTCGAATTGGTGCATACGAATCAAACCACGAGTATCACGACCGTAAGAACCCGCTTCAGAACGGAAACATGGCGTGTGAGCTGTCATTTTAAGAGGAAGTTGGTCTTCTTCTAAAATTTCGTCACGAACCAAGTTAGTTACTGGTACTTCAGCCGTTGGGATCAAAGATAAACGACGCAGTTCTTCATCATCAACTTTCTCAGTTAGCGGTTCTGTGTGATAAAGATCCGCACCAAATTTAGGTAACTGACCAGTACCGTACAAGCTATCGGCGTTCACAAGGTAAGGAACGTATAGCTCGGTGTAACCGTGTTGTTCTGTGTGCAGATCCAACATGAATTGTGCAATTGCGCGGTGTAGACGTGCGAATTGACCTTTCATTACCACAAAACGCGCACCTGTTAATTTGGTTGCGCTAGCGAAATCAAGACCGTCACCCATTTCACCAAGGTCAACATGGTCTTTTACTTCAAATTCAAAAGTTTTTGGTGTACCCCAACGTGACACTTCGACGTTGTCGTTTTCGTCTTTACCATCCGGTACTTCATCCGCAGGGATATTAGGGATGCCAAGTGCAATAGCGTCTAGTTCGTTTTGAACAGCGACCAATTCCACTTTTTTTGCATCCAAATCGTCACCTAGTGTGCCGATCTGTTTTTTGATCTCTTCAGCGCCATCTTTGTCGCCTTTAGACATCAATTGACCAATTTGTTTGGAGATGGAGTTACGCGTGGATTGTAAATTTTCAACTTCGACTTGAATGGACTTACGTTTTTCTTCAAGTGTACGAATAGTATCAACGTCGAGCTTATAGCCGCGACGCGCGAGTTTTGCTGCTGTTTCATCCAGCTCAGCACGAAGTAATTTAGAATCCAGCATTGCTAATCCTATGCTTTATTTGATTAACGAAAAGATGTACTTGAGTGAATTTTAACCACTCAAGTACATGTTGAAATTTACCTTGTCAAAGATAACGAAAAGCCGCTATTTTTCATAGCGCTTTTGTTGGCTTTTTGCGTCTAAATCCGCCAGATAATCTAACTTTTCACCAATCTTGGTTTCTAAGCCTCGATTTGTCGGGTGGTAATAACGCGTTCCAGTCATTTCTGGCGGTAAGTAGCGCTCACCCGCCGCATATGCACCAGGTTCATCATGAGCATAACGATACTCTTCACCATACCCCATCTCTTTCATCAAAGAGGTTGGCGCATTACGTAAGTGCAATGGCACTTCATATTCTGGTAAATTTTGCGCATCATTGAGCGCTTGCTTCCATGCGGTATACACAGAATTACTTTTGGGAGCGCACGCAAGATACACAATGGCTTGTGCAATTGCTCGCGTGCCTTCATAAGCACCGACACGATGGAAACAGTCCCACGCGGATAGTGCCACTTGCATAGCGCGAGGGTCGGCGTTACCAATATCTTCCGACGCTATCGCTAATAAACGACGGGCGATGTAAAGCGGATCGCCACCAGCATTGATAATACGAGCGGCCCAATAAAGCGCTCCGTCGGGGTTAGACCCGCGAATCGATTTGTGCACCGCCGAAATCAGGTCATACCAAATATCACCTTTATTATCAAAACGCGCGACCTTTTCCCCAGCGACTTCCGCCAATAAAGAAATGGTAATTTGTTTGACCCCATCTGAGTTTTCCTCCGCCATATCATAAAGCAACTCTAGATAGTTCAACGACATGCGCGCATCACCACTCACGTGCTCAGCTAGACGTTCAAGCACTTCATCGTGAAACTTGGCTTGGTATTTGCCCAACCCCCGTTCCACATCGGTAATGGCTTGCTGTAGGGTTTGGCTAATTTCCTCTTTGCTTAATGATGTCAGCTTGTAGACTCGAGCCCGAGAAAGCAATGCGTTATTGAGTTCAAACGAAGGATTCTCGGTTGTGGCACCAATAAAGGTAATCGTGCCATCTTCAATATGAGGTAAAAAGGCATCTTGCTGCGATTTATTGAAACGATGCACTTCGTCAACAAAAAGAATGGTGCGCCGCCCGCTTAGTTTATTTTCTCGAGCTTTCTCGATTGCAGCGCGAATCTCTTTGACCCCTGAGGTCACAGCCGACACGCGCTCCACTTCTGCTTGTGCATAGTTAGCCGCGACTTCCGCTAATGTGGTTTTGCCAGTACCTGGTGGGCCCCACAATATCATAGAGTGAATGTGCCCCGCCTCAAGAGCGCGACGCAAGGGTTTTCCTGGTCCTAAAATATGTTGCTGCCCAATGTATTGTTCAACGTTTTGTGGGCGCATACGAGCAGCAAGGGGACGAAAATCTTCGTCCCCTGAAAAGTCTAAACTGTAATTATTCACCTAATCTGTCCCCTTTATTTGGGTAAGTGGGTGAGCTTAGCGACGTTGATCATCAACCTCGACCCCATCAGGGACTTTAAAGGTAAAGAGATCAGTACTTGGTTTACCCAATTTCACTTGGGTAAAGGTGAACAAACTCTTCTGACCGTCTTGCTCAATCACATTAAATCCTTTTACCACCCCTTTTGCGGTGATATCAATCTGGAATTGACCTTGGTTACTGTCTACCGCAGTTGGTGTCAGCGTAAACACATCGCCATTTTCAGCCACATTATAAGCATCCCAATCGCTTTTACGATTGCGAGTCAGCAGCACAAATGGCGTTTGCTCTGTTGCCTGATCTGGATTGTAAATCGTCACCTGCTCAACAAATGGACTGTAGTACCAAAGTGTCTTGCCATCAGAAACGAGTAGGTTTTCATCCGGAGATTTTGTTTCCCAGCGAAAAAGGTTTGGTCGAGCAATGTTTACCTCACCGTTACCATCCACAACAACTTCCCCATCTGGGCTTAATACTTTCTGTTGAAACTGAGCGCTGAAACCATCGGTCAACGCTAAACGTTCACTAAGCACATCTTTCGGTGCTGCTAGGACAGAAAAGCTACAAAATGCCAAAGAGGCAAGCCATTTATTCATTATATTTCTACTCCAATACTGGGTTTATTAGCCAACTTATAAGAATTTTTTTTATGATTCGTGTCAGTGTAATGTCGAAATTACAATATCACTAGCCATTGGCTAGTGATATTGCCTTAACGAGCACAACACTGTTTGAATTTTTTACCACTACCACATGGGCATAAGTCATTACGTCCCACTTCTTTAAATGGGTTAACGCTCTGCGCTTTCGCTCCCAACAGCGCTTCATCAGCTGCCATCGCTACTTCTTGCACCATGAGATCAAGTTGATCAATAAAGTCACTTAATTGTGGCGGATGTTCGATGCCTGCTTCACGCATACTGTTTTGCGTTGCAGGCTCATCAAGGGCAAGCATAAGCGTGGTAAGCAATGCTTGTAACATACGTAACGCACCATCGGTACAGTTCACCTGCGCCCAATGTTCTTCAATGATCGGCCACAATGCCATAAACCCGGAAGCGAGTTCCGCTAACCCCTGCTCAGTGCTATCGGCATTTGCCACCAATAGCTCCAACAGCGGGTATTGATTGGCTTTTAGCGCCTGATACTGCCATTGCAGGTGATTTTGTACGCGTTGGTTCCATTCTGCTTGAACTTCAGGAAACAGCGAACTCAACCAAGTATCAGGGTCAAGTGGCTGAGTCGTAAAGTTAGCCGCTAACACCAAGCCTTCGATAAACAAGGGAGAAACAGGCGATTCACACGCTTGCAAATCAATCAGTACGTACGTCATAAGGTTCTCTAATCTAAATGAATCGGGGCATTATAACCTGAAGTACGAGCAAGATGCCTCTCAGAATGCAGGTTAATCTTTAGATCTGTGTTCCACTTGGCTAGGCTTTGTTCAACTCGTGACATTTACGCGTGAGCACTCTACAATCTCGCCTCCGAAAATTAAGGTAATCACTACTATGCGAGTCATATTGGGCCCCATGGAGGGCGTTTTAGACCACTTAATGCGCGAAATGCTCACCGAAATCAACGACTACGATTTCTGTGTTACTGAGTTTGTGCGCGTGGTACGTCACCCATTACCCGACCACGTTTTTTACCGCTTATGTCCTGAGTTACGTACCGACTCTCGAACTCGTTCTGGAGTACCTGTAAAAGTTCAGCTGCTTGGTCAAGACCCAGAATGGATGGCAGAAAACGCGGTTCGCGCTGCTAATTTAGGGGCTTACGGAATCGATCTTAACTTCGGTTGTCCAGCTAAAATGGTCAATAACAGCTGTGGTGGTGCTGCCATGCTGCAAGACCCTGAAAAAATTTATCAAGTGATAAAAGCATGTCGTGAGGCGGTAGACAGCGCCATTCCTGTTTCAGCCAAAATTCGCCTAGGGTGGGAAAACCCCGACGACTGCTTTGAAATCGTCGATGCAGTCGTGCAAGGGGGTGCTGATGAACTCACGGTCCATGCTCGAACCAAGCAAGGCGGCTACAAAGCCAGTGAAATAAAATGGGATTACATTGATGCCATTCGCCGTAAAACCGACATTCCGTTGGTTGCCAATGGTGAAATTTGGAATTACCAAGATGGCCAAGATTGCATTGCGACAACAGGTGTTGATTCGCTTATGGTATGTCGCGGTGCGTTCAATATTCCCAACTTAGGGAATATGGTTAAGCATAACGTCGCCCCAATGCCTTGGTCTGATGTAGTTGATTTACTGCTTCGTTATTCCGAATACGAAGTACGTGGTGATAAAAGCAAATATTACCCTAACCGAGTAAAACAATGGTTTGCCTATTTACGTCAAGCTTACCCTGAAGCCACCGATTTATTTCGCGATATTCGTACCCACATGGCAGTTGAGCCGATTGTGGAGCATATTCAACGTTACCGTGACACACTACAAAAAGCGTAAAAAAAGCTCCTTTAAGGAGCTTTTTTACTATGTAATCCGAGATCAATATTACGTCAAACTAGGAAAGTAACAACGCGTCATCGGTTAGCGCTTCACCGCGTACTTTGGAGAACATCTCCAATAGATCCGGGACGTTCATTTTAGCTCGGTGTTCTCCAGCCACATCCAACACAATGTTACCTTGATGGAGCATCACCGTCCGGTCACCACAAGCCAAAGCATCTTTCATTGAGTGGGTGACCATCATCACCGTCAGTTTGAACTCATCCACGATACGTTTGGTTAAATCAATGATAAACGCAGCCATACGAGGATCCAATGCAGCCGTGTGTTCATCAAGGAGCAGCAATTGGCTGTCTGCCAGCGTCGCCATAACTAGACTCACCGCTTGACGTTGCCCACCAGAAAGCAAACCGATGCTGTCACTTAACCTATCTTCTAAGCCTAACCCCAAAATACTAATACGTTCTTGGAATAACTTACGGCGATTACCCGCAAGAGAGAGACTCCAACCACGACGTTTACCCCGCATATACGCTAGCGCCATATTTTCTTCAATGGTTAGGGAGCCACAGGTTCCCGCCAGAGGGTCTTGAAACACTCGCGCACACAAATTGGCTCGTTGGTCGACACTTCGGCGCGTCACATCTTGATCGCCAATGAGTACCTTTCCTCCTACCATCGGGGTTTCCCCGGTCACCGCTCCTAGCAAAGTGGATTTACCCGCACCATTAGAACCGATAACCGTCAAAAACTGACCTTGTGGTACTTCTAAGTTCACACCGCGTAGGGCGCGATTTTCCAAAATGGTGCCCGGATTGAAGGTCACTTGAATATCTTCTAAACGAATCATGCAGCACCTCCAGACGCTTTTTTGGCTTTCATTTTGCCTTTCATTTTTGGCATGACCAACGCCAGAGCGACTAACACGGCTGTCACTAAGTTTAAATCAGATGCTTGCAGGCCGAACATACCCGAACTCAAGGCAAAAGCAACGGCCAAACGATACAAAACCGAGCCAAGAATCACGGCAAAAATAGCCACCCAAATTTTCTTACCCGGAATTAAGGTTTGCCCCAAGATCACTGCCGCTAAGCCGACAACAATTGTCCCCACACCAGAGGTAACATCAGCAAAACTATTGGTTTGTGCGAACAACGCGCCAGCAAAGCCAACAAATCCATTTGATAATGCTAAACAGAAGTATGTGTAAAACCCCACACTGGCGCCTTGTGCCGCCACCATACGCGTATTTACGCCCGTGGCACGCATACCTAAGCCAAAATCACTATTAAGCAGACGCACAACAAACCAAGCAGAAAGGAGCACTAAGATTCCCACCACCAAAGGACGGACGTACATGGCATCGCCAAGCTCCTCAAATGGAGTAAGGATCGTATCTTGTCCGAGCAGCGCGACATTCGGACGTCCCATGATGCGAATGTTGATAGAAAACGCAGCAATACTGGTGAGTATTGACGCAAGCAAATTCAAGATACCGCAACGCACCGTTAGAAAGGCGGTACCCCCCCCTAAAGCAGCCGCTGCGATAATGGCAAGTAAGGTTGCAATCCATGGATTAATGCCAGCCACGATGGCGGTTGCCGCCACAGCCGCCCCCATTGGAAATGTGCCATCCACACTTAAATCTGGAAAATCTAGCACACGGAAAGTAAGGTAAACACCAAGCGCGACAAGACCATAAATTAGGCCAAGTTCCAGTGCACCAAAAAACGCAAAAGCAGACATAACAACTCCCTTTTCTGCTTATGCCGGTGGAACTCCCCCACCGGCCTTAAGAGCAAGTCAACACCGCTCTCTTTTTCATTGAAATACTCTGCTAAAGAAACTATTTAACACTGGTAGCGCGATCTAAAATCGCTTGAGGAATAGTAAAGCCCAGTTTGTCGGCTGCCGTTTTGTTGATAACAAGATCCGATCCCGTTGCCACTCGTACATCAAGATCACCTGGCTTTTTACCATTCAAAATATCGACAACGTAATCTGCGGTTTGCAGACCAATTTGGTAGTAATCAAAGCCTAGGCTTGCAATAGCACCACGGTCAACATAAGACGTTGCCGCACCAAAGACTGGCGTTTTCACTTGGTTAGCAGCCCCAACCATCGCTTCAATCGCACTTGCTACGGTGTTATCAATTAAGGCATAAATGATGTCAGATTTCTCAGCAATGGCTTGCGTAGCCGATTGCACATCAGCACTTTTTAGCGCGGTTGCTTCCACCACTTTCAATCCGTTTTTCGCCGCAGCGACTTTCAAAAGCTCCATCAAGCTAACGGCATTCGCTTCGCCTGGGTTATACACGGCACCGATCGTTTTCACGTTAGGCATCAGTTCTTTAATCAGTTCCACATGCTGCTCGACGGGAGAGAGATCCGATAGACCAGTGACATTTTTGCCCGGATGCTGCATTCTTTTCACCAATTTTGCACCAACGGGATCGGTCACGGCAGTAAATACCACAGGGATAGAACGCGTCATGGCCACAAGAGCCTGTGCCGTCGGTGTTGCAATCCCAACTAATACATCGGGCTTTTCACCCACAAATTCGCGGGCAATTTGTACCGCAATCGCAGGGTTACCTTGGGCAGTTTTGTATTCAAACTTTAGGTTTTGACCATCGACATAGCCTTTGGCTTTAAGGCCATCTAATAAACCTTGGCGAGTAGCATCTAAAGCGGGATGTTCAACAATTTGTGAGACAGCAACCGTCACGGTTTTCGCGAGAAGTGTTGGGGAAGAGAGTAATGTCGCGCCAGCAAGAACGGCTGTGGCGATAAATTTGCCTGCTTTCATCTTAACTCCTTGATTTAAAGCATACTTATTCTATGTTGTGTTTGTTTCGTTGTAATAATATCTATGCATTTTGCCATCTAGTGAGTGTGGTTTTCCATTTCCATACACTCGAACATCTAACGTCTGGGCTGAATGCGCACACTGGATTAGAGGCTTCAATCACATAGCGTTTTTATGTATCACTTCATTATTACCAGTATATTTTGCTAAAGGGAAGCGACATAAGAAGATAAATAAAAAAAATGATAAGGGGGTTTTTAATCGGGGAATGAAGCGCGAAAGGTACCCAAATCTGAGCTGACTTGAGCACCATCACAATTTAAATTTGTGTGTTACAAAACCTAGGTTTAGCGGCTGTTATTGAAATACACCGTTAACATATACACCGCCAACCTAATGCGGCTCTAGAACCAACGTTCCAAAGCGGTTTCATCTAAATGACGAAAAGCACGATTCAATATCGCCGCAAGCTCTTTATAGCGCGGCCTTGCTTTCATCGGCTCAAGGGCAAATCCAGATTCAACAATCTTTTGATGCAACTCACGATACCAAGTGGCTAAACTTGGGGGGAGCTGAGTGTTGGCACGATTGCCAAGCCACCAGATCCCTTGTAACGGCAGGCTCATCGCAAACAAGGCTGTCACGATTGCTTGCGGCATAGCGTCCAGATTGTGGAACACCATTTGGGTTAAAACACCAATCGCAGCAACCGCTGGCATCACCTTTACAGCAAACTTTGTTGCTTTAATGATTCGTTGCTCGGGAAAAATGAGGTTGAGCTCCTTACGTACCGGCCAAGTGTCCATGTACTTCTGGCCATCTTTTAAACAATAAATGATGCCGACTCGATTACTCATAAGCATTTTCTCACTCTCTAAGCGACCATTTCTTAAAAAATAGTTGAATGATTCAACAAATGACGCAAAAATTTGACTAAAGCTAATATCGTTTCAAATTTTTTTTGTTATATTAGTCCATTGTCGCTATCCTTTGCGGACTCTTTTCGCTTCCGCGTCGCCATTCATACGTAAGTATGGCAACTAAGGGGCAAATTAGCACGGAACGCTAAGACGATTTACTGACCACGTCACGTCTTTAACAATGGAATTTATTTTTTTATTGACCAAGATTAGTACGTATCCCCAAGGATTGCTACGCCTCTTGGGAAATTTTTTACCCTAACTGATATTACAGGTAGTTACTCATGTCTAAGCTAGTTTTAGTTTTAAACTGCGGTAGTTCTTCGCTAAAGTTCGCGATCGTTGATGCTGATAACGGCAACGAGCATCTTACAGGTCTAGCAGAATGTCTACACCTTCCTGAAGCTCGAATCAAGTGGAAACTTGATGGCAAGCACGAAGCTCAACTTGGTGATGGCGCAGCTCACGATGAAGCATTAACTTTCATCGTAGAAACTATTCTTGCTTCTAAGCCAGAATTGGCAGAGCAGCTAAAAGCAATCGGTCACCGTGTTGTACACGGCGGCGAAAAATTCACTCAATCGGCATTGATTGACAACGACGTACTGCAAGGTATTGAAGACTGTGCAACTCTAGCACCACTTCACAACCCAGCACACATCATTGGTATTAAAGCAGCACAAAAAGCATTCCCAGCACTGAAAAACGTTGCTGTGTTTGACACTGCTTTCCACCAAACTATGCCTGAAGAAGCGTACCTATATGCTCTACCATACAAGTTGTATAAAGAGCACGGTGTTCGTCGCTACGGCATGCACGGTACATCTCACCTATTCATCGCTCGTGAAGCGGCTGAACAACTAGGTAAACCAGCAAACGAACTGAACATCATCAACTGCCACCTAGGCAACGGTGCTTCTGTTTGTGCAATCAAAAACGGTCAATCAGTTGACACTTCAATGGGTCTAACTCCTCTTGAAGGTTTGGTAATGGGTACTCGTTGTGGTGATATCGATCCTGCGATCATCTTCCACCTACACGACACACTAGGTTACTCTGTCGCTGACATCAACAAGATGTTGACTAAAGAATCTGGTCTTCAAGGTCTAACTGAGATCTCTTCTGACTGTCGTTTCGTTGAAGACAACTACGGTCAAAAAGAAGAAGCAACTCGTGCAATGGACGTTTTCTGCCATCGCCTAGCTAAATACGTTGCAGGTTACACTGCAAGCCTTGACGGTCGTCTAGACGCAATCGTATTCACTGGCGGCATCGGTGAAAACTCTGCTCCAATCCGCGAAATGGTTCTAAACCGTCTTGCAATCTTCGGTATCGAAGTAGATGGTGCAGCGAACCTTAAAGCTCGTTTCGGCGGTGAAGGTACTATCACTAAAGAATCTAGCCGCATCCCAGCAATGGTTATCTCAACTAACGAAGAGCTAGTGATTGCTGAAGATACTGCACGTTTAGCAGGTATCTAATTTCTACCCCACTGGCTAACCAATAGGTTAGCCAGTATTTCATTGGGGCTTAACTCCTATTCCACTCCCCTAAGAGGAATAAGCAGTTAAGCTTTGTTTCCTCTCCAATCTAAGTGATTAGATTGCAATCAATAGTTAGAGGTATTGAACGAATGTCCCGTACTATTATGCTTATCCCTATCAGCTCTGGCGTTGGTCTAACTAGCGTGAGCATGGGTGTACTACGTTCTATGGAGCGTAAAGGCGTAAGCGTTTCTTTTTACAAACCTATCGCACAACCACGTCATGGTGGTGACCAGCCTGATTTGACAACTACCATTATTGGTAAAGACATCAAAACAGCTGAACCAATGGCAATGTCATTTGCTGAAAACTTGCTAGGTACAGAACAAACTGATGTTCTTCTAGAAACTATCGTTGAGCGTTACAACCAAGTAAATGATGCTGATGTAACTCTTATTGAAGGCCTAGTACCAACTCGTAAACACCCATTCGCTAACCAAGTAAACGCTGATATCGCAGCAACGCTTGGCGCAGAAATCGTGTTTGTTGCAAGCCCAGGTCTTGATAACCCATCTCAACTTAAAGATCGCATCGAAGTAGCATGTTCTAACTTCGGCGGCACTAAGAACAAAAACATCAAAGGCGTTATCATCAACAAACTTAACGCTCCTGTTGATGAAGCTGGTCGTACTCGTCCAGACCTATCTGAAATCTTCGATGGTTCTGACGCAGCACAACAAGCTAACCTTGAAGTGATGGAAATCTTCAACTCTAGCCCAATTCGCGTGCTAGGTTGCGTGCCTTGGAATATTGATCTTATCGCAACTCGTGCAGTCGATATGGCTAAGCACCTGAATGCTGACATCATCAACGAAGGTGATATCAACACTCGTCGCATTAAGAGCATTACATTCTGTGCTCGTTCAATCCCTAACATGATTGAACACTTCAAACCAGGTTCACTACTAGTGACTTCAGCTGACCGTCCTGACGTTATCGTTGCTGCCTCTCTTGCTGCAATGAACGGCATGGAAATCGGTGCTGTACTGCTAACTGGCGGTTACGACATCCCAGCTGAAATCGTTGACCTATGTAAACCTGCATTTGACTCTGGTCTTCCAGTATTCAAAGCACAAGGTAACACTTGGCAAACGTCTCTAAACCTTCAAAGCTTCAGCCTAGAAGTTCCTGCTGACGATAAAGAGCGCATTGAACACGTAAGTGATCACGTTGCAAGCCACATCGACGGCCCATGGATCGATTCTCTAGCAGAAGGCACTGAAGGCGTACGTCGTCTAAGCCCACCAGCATTCCGTTACCAACTAACTGAGTTTGCTCGTAAAGCTGGTAAACGCATCATCCTTCCTGAAGGTGATGAGCCACGTACTGTTAAAGCAGCAGCGCTATGTGCTGAACGTGGTATCGCGACTTGTGTTCTTCTAGGTAACCCAGAAGAAATCAAGCGTGTTGCAGCACAACAAGGTGTTGAGCTTGGCGCTGGCGTTGAAATCATCGATTCAGACGCTGTACGTGAAAACTACGTTGCTCGTCTAGTTGAACTACGCGCTAAGAAAGGCATGACCGAAGTTGTTGCTCGTGAAAAACTGCAAGATTCAGTTTTCCTAGGCACAATGATGTTAGAAGCTGGCGAAGTGGATGGCCTAGTTTCTGGTGCGGTTCACACTACTGCGAACACTATCGTACCTCCATTCCAAATCATCAAAACAGCACCTAACGCGTCTATCGTGTCTTCTGTGTTCTTCATGCTACTACCTGACCAAGTATTGGTTTACGGTGACTGTGCGATCAACCCAGATCCAACGGCTGAGCAACTCGCTGAAATCGCAATCCAATCTGCAGATTCTGCGAAAGCATTCGGTATTGACCCACGTGTTGCAATGATCTCTTACTCTACTGGTACTTCTGGTAAAGGTGCAGACGTTGATAAAGTACGTGAAGCAACCAAACTAGCTCAAGAGAAACGTCCTGATCTTGTTATCGACGGTCCTCTACAGTACGACGCTGCAATCATGGAAAACGTAGCTGCTTCTAAAGCACCTAACTCTCCTGTAGCAGGTAAAGCAACTGTATTTGTATTCCCAGACCTAAACACTGGTAACACAACTTACAAAGCGGTACAACGTTCTGCAGACCTAGTGTCTATCGGTCCAATGCTTCAAGGTATGCGTAAACCAGTTAACGACCTGTCTCGCGGCGCGTTGGTTGACGATATTGTTTACACAATCGCTCTTACTGCAATCCAAGCAACTCAAGAAGCTTAATTCTCTAGTTGTTGATTCAGTAATACAAAAGCCCTCTTGCGAGGGCTTTTTTAATGCTGCCAATTTGTCTTTATCAACCGACCTCAAATAAACCGCCTTATTCGTCAATTTGCTCTCGGCCATGAGGCGATTCTAAGTCCAATTCTGGGCCATTAGGCACAACCTGAGTTGGATTGATCATCGTATGGCTATAGTAGTAATGACGCTTAATATGATAGAAATCTGTCGTCCCTTTAATGCCCGGATATTGATAGAGTTCTTTTAAATAGCCTTGTAAGTTTGGGTAATCGACAATGCGCTTTTTATTGCACTTAAAGTGACCCACATACACCGCATCAAAACGCACTAAAGTAGTAAATAATCGCCAATCGGCTTCCGTAATGCGATTACCTGCGAGATAACGATTATTAGCTAAGTGCTCCTCAACTCGGTCAAGGGCCGTAAATAGCGAATCATAAGCCTGATCATAGGCATCTTGCGTGGTCGCAAAACCACAGCGATACACACCGTTATTGATATTGGGATAGATAAATTCGTTCCACTCATCAATCACTGGTCGCAATTCTTTTGGATAAAAATCGTCTTGGTTACCAGTCATATCATTAAACGCACTGTTAAACATGCGGATGATCTCTGATGATTCATTACTCACAATGGTATTGGTTTTCTTATCCCACAATACAGGCACGGTAACACGTCCAGTGTAATCAGGCTTAGCTTGAGTATAAATTTGATGAAGTTTGGTGTGGCCAAATATCGGCTCAGGAATACCGAATTTCCAACCGTCGTGCATCATATCTGGACACACAATAGTGACATCAATGTGTTCCGTTAGCTCTTTTAGTTCGCGAAAAATCAGTACACGATGTGCCCATGGGCAGGCTAAAGAAACGTAGAGGTGATATCGGTCAGATTCAGGCTTAAAGCGAGCCTCTGGGCTATTTTCAATCCAATCACGGAAACCAGCGTCTTCGCGAACAAATTGACCACCGTTGCTTTTGGTGTCGTACCACTGATCGTGCCACTTACCTTGAACGAGCATTCCCATATTGACCTCACTTTCTTCGTTATCTTTGTTAATGAGACCATTATAAAAAACTGACGTTGTTGCTAAACCCTTAGGAGTTGGCTTAGTTATTCAAAAAATTTGAACACGTTTCTTTCAGTTAACGGCTTGAAGTATCTAGAGTGCAGATACAAAAAAAGCGCGACCCAAAAAGGGAGCCGCGCTTATGCCCGTCACAGGCTGAAATTATGCATCAACGAAAAGACAAGAGACGCTATGTGCATCAGTGCCTTTGATTTGAGGCTTAGTTTGTGCACAAGCTTCTGTTGCTTGCGGACAACGTGTACGGAACACACATCCCGATGGAGGACTGATTGGCGACGGTAGATCACCTTCCAACATCTGAATGGTTTTATTACGTTCTAGGTGTGGATCAGGAATCGGTACCGCAGACATCAACGCTTTCGTATACGGATGCAATGGATTAGCAAACAACTCTTCCGAGGTGCCCAATTCCACTGCATTACCCAAGTACATCACCAACACGCGGTCAGAAATGTGTTTAACTACCGAAAGATCGTGCGCGATGAACACTAGGCTTAACCCCAGTTCAGCTTGCAGTTCTTTTAATAGGTTAACTACTTGAGCTTGAATCGAAACGTCCAATGCAGAAACAGGTTCGTCACAAATGATCATCTTAGGGTTCAAAATCAACGCACGAGCAATCCCGATACGCTGACACTGGCCACCTGAGAATTCGTGAGGATAACGGTTGATCACGTTAGGCAATAGGCCCACTTTCGCCATCATCTCTTTCACACGATCTTTTACTTCCTGCTTTGATAGCTCTGGATAGAAAGTCTGTAGCGGCTCAGCAATGATATCGCCCACCGTCATACGAGGGTTTAGAGATGCCAAAGGATCTTGGAAGATCATTTGGATTTCTTTGCGAGTATCTCGACGCTGAACGTCTTTCATGCGAGTAAGGTCTTGCCCCAACCATACCACTTCGCCTTCAGTTGCTTGAACTAAGCCAATGATGGCGCGAGCAAAGGTGGACTTACCACAACCTGATTCACCAACCACACCCAGTGTTTCACCTTCGAACAAACGAACGTTAACACCGTCCACTGCTTTCAGCTGTGAAGGTTTTGACCATGGCCAAGCTGACTTAGCCGCGATGCTAAAGTGAACCTTAAGATCTTTAACGTCTAGAATGACTTTTTTGTCGCTCATTTGTTCCAAGCCTCCCAATCAGAAAAACAGGCACGCTGACGGCCATCACCAAACGGCGTCAGAATAGGTGCTTCTTTTTTACAACGGTCTGTTACACGGTGACAACGCTCTTGATAAGGGCAGCCAACTGGCAGACGAAGTAAGTTTGGCGGATTGCCTGGAATTGTTGGCAATTTCTCACCAACAGAATCCAAACGTGGAATCGCTTTAAGCAACCCTTCCGCGTATGGGTGACTTGGATTGTAAAAGATCTCGTCGACTTTACCGTATTCCATGGTACGACCCGCATACATCACTAGCACTTTGTCACAAGAGCCAGCTACGACACCCAAATCGTGGGTAATCATGATGATAGCAGTGTTAAATTCCGTTTTAAGTTCATTAAGCAGATCCATGATCTGCGCTTGAACGGTTACGTCCAAAGCCGTGGTTGGCTCATCAGCAATCAGCAGCTTAGGACGACATAGTAGTGCCATGGCGATCATAACACGTTGACGCATACCGCCCGAAAACTCGTGGGGATACATCGTAATACGCTTGCGAGCTTCTGGGATTTTCACCGCTTCAAGCATGCGTACAGACTCTTCAAATGCTTCTGCTTTACCCATACCTTTGTGCAGCATCAACACTTCCATCAGCTGATCGCTCACTTTCATGTAAGGGTTAAGTGAAGTCATCGGGTCTTGGAAGATCATCGCAATTTGCTGAGAGCGAACTTTGTTCAATTCTTTCTCAGGCAAATTTAAGATTTCACGACCTTCAAATTTAGCGCTACCTGAGATAATGCCGTTTTTCGCCAGCAATCCCATAATAGCAAATACCGTTTGTGATTTACCTGAACCAGATTCACCCACGATACCCAGTGTCTCACCTTGATTGAGTGAGAAATTTAAATCGTTTACTGCGGTGACGATACCATCTTGCGTGGTAAATTCGACTCGCAGGTCTTTTACGTCTAACAAGCTCATCATTGCTTCCTTAATCTTTTTAGACTTTTAATTATTATCTGTCTTTAGGGTCAAGTGCGTCACGAAGACCGTCACCAACATAGTTAAAGCAGAACAGGGTCAACACCATGAATGCTGCTGGGTAAAGAAGTTGCCAAATTGCCACTTCCATTGTGCTTGCGCCTTCCTGCAACAGAGCACCCCAACTAGTCATTGGCTCTTGAACACTCAGACCAAGGAATGAAAGGAATGATTCAGTCAAGATCATGCTTGGAATCAATAGGGTTGAATAAACCGCTACGATACCTAATACGTTTGGCACGATATGACGAGTGATAATTTTCCAGTTACTCACACCACACACGTGGGCAGCTTCGATAAATTCCTTACTGCGTAAGCTCAGAGTCTGACCACGAACAATACGCGCCATATCCAGCCAAGCAATCGCACCAATGGCAACGAAAATCAGGTAGATTTCGCGGCCAAAGAAAGTCACCAAAACGATAACTAGGAACATAAACGGGATTGAGTTCAAAATCTCAAGCGTACGCATCATCACGCGGTCAGCACGACCACCGATGAAACCAGAAGCCGCCCCGTAAAGTGTACCGATGATAACCGCAACTGAGGCACCTAGAATACCCACCATCAAAGAGATTCGGCCACCAATCAGCGTACGGACAAATAAGTCACGCCCTAATGAGTCCGTACCAAACAAATGCTCCCACGATGGTGCCGCATGCATTGCATACCAGTCAGTATCATCAAATGTATATTGCGAGAACATTGGCAGGAAAATCACAGCCAACGTAATCAACACTAGGATAAACAGCGAAATCATCGCAGCTTTATTGCGCATAAAACGAATGCGCGCATCCTGCCATAAACTACGACCTTCAATTTCTAAGTTTTCAGAGAATTTCTCGATCGCTTCGATATTTTCTTTTTTCGTAAACATAGCTCTCGTATCTCTTAGTAGCGAATCTTCGGATCGATGTAAGCCAACAGAATATCAACGATGGCGTTAAACAGAATGAACAGTAGACCAATCAGAATCGTCACGCCCATTACCAATGAGTAGTCACGGTTAAAGGCAGCGTTTACAAACAACTTACCAATACCAGGCAGACCAAAGATAGTCTCAACTACTACCGAACCAGTAATAATACCTACGAAAGCAGGACCCATATAAGATACAACAGGCAACAGAGCGGGCTTTAACGCATGCTTAAAAACGATATAGCCATAGCTCAGGCCTTTCGCTCGAGCGGTACGGATAAAGTTACTGTTAAGTGTTTCGATCATTGAGCCACGAGTAATACGAGCAAATGTAGCCACGTACATTAAAGACATCGCTAATACAGGGAGAGCCATGTATTTAAATGATCCATCAAGCCAACCACCAGCGGGAGCCCAATGTAGCGATATAGAGAAGATATAAATCAATACTGGAGCGAGAACAAAGGACGGCATAACCACCCCTATCATCGCTAAAGACATTATCGAATAGTCTAACCAACTGTTCTGCTTGAGCGCTGCTATTGTTCCTATCCCCACCCCAAGGATGACGGTAAAGATAAACGCTACAAAACCGACTTTAGCCGATACAGGCAAAGCACTGCTGATCAGTTCATTTACTGAATAGTCTTTGTATTTGAATGATGGACCAAAGTCACCTTTGATAACGACATTCGTAAGATAGGTAAAGTATTGTTCAGATACAGGCTTATCTAAACCATACTTAACATTGATGTTAGCCATAACCTCAGGCGGTAAAGGACGCTCTGAAGAAAATGGGTTACCTGGCGCAAAACGCATCAGGAAGAAGGAGATTGTAATCAAAACCAACATAGTTGGGATTGATTCAAGGATCCTTTTGAAAATGAATTTAAGCATAAACTCACTCTTTCAGTCTGTGACAATTAAAATGAAAAGAACTGCATGCACTCAGGCATGCAGTATCTAACTAATGACTAGCCATTATTATTATTTTGCAATGATATACATATCTTTTGAGTATAAGTTATCACCAGCATTGTGCATTGGGTAGCCACCAACATGGGTAGATACCAAACGCGTTTTAACATATTGATAGATTGGTGCAATTGGCATATCTTTCGCTAAAATTTCTTCAGCTTTTGTATACAATTTGCTGCGTTCTTCTTCCGAAGTTGAAGAAAGCGCTTTCGCCATTGTTGCATCATACTCTTTGCTGTTATAGCGCTGGTCATTAGAGGCATTGTTTGATTGCATCAAAGAAAGGAAAGTAGACGCTTCATTGTAGTCGCCATTCCAACCTGCTCGAGTCACATCGTAGTTACCATCACGACGTGTATCTAGGAATGTTTTCCACTCTTGGTTTTCAATCTCTACTTGCACACCTAAAGATTTTTTCCACATAGATTGGATTGCAGTTGCAATCTTCTTGTGGTTTTCATTGGTGTTATACAGCAAAGTGAAATGCAGAGGATGAGAAGCATCGAAGCCTGCTTTTTTCAGTAATTCTTTAGCTTTTTCAACACGTTCCTTTTGAGTCCAACCAGCGTAGTCAGGCATAGTTGGATGGAATCCTGCTGTAATTTCAGGAGTCATCGTGTAGGCAGGTTTTTGACCTTGACCAAGAATTGCGTTGGCAATGATGTTACGATCGATCGCATAAGAAAGAGCTTTACGAACATCGGCATTATCAAACGGTTTTTTCTGAGTGTTAAAACCGTAGTAATAAGTCGCTAGGTTACCCACTGTTTTTAGCTCGTTAGGGTGCTCTTTTTTCAGACGACGGTACTGTTCTAGTGGAACATCATCTGTAAAATCAAGTTCGCCAGACAAGAAACGGTTCATTTCAGCAACTTGGTTCTCAATTGGTAAGAAAGTTACCTTGTTAAGAACCGTGTGTTTGTTATCCCAGTAGTGCTCGTTGCGAGTAAGTACCAAACGTTCGTTTACTACCCACTTGTTCAACGTAAATGCGCCGTTACCTACGAAGTGTTCCGGTTTAGTCCATTCATCACCCCACTTTTCTACCGTTGCTTTGTGTACTGGTAGCATAGTGGTGTGTGCCATCATTTTAACGAAGTAAGGCACTGATTGGTCTAATGATACTTCAAGTGTGTAATCATCAAGAGCTTTGACACCAAGTGTGTCTTTTTTCGCTTTACCTGCAATGATTGCCGCAGCGTTTTTCATGGTAGTCATTTCTAGATACCATGAATATGGTGAAGCTGTCGCTGGATCAACAGCACGCTTCCAAGAGTAAACGAAATCGTTTGCTGTTACTTTATCGCCGTTCGACCATTGTGCATCTTTGCGTAAATGGAAGATAAACGTTTTGTTATCTTTAGTTTCCCAAGATTCAGCCACGCCAGGAACGATATTACCTTTATCGTCTTCAGTCACTAGGCCTTCGTAAAGGTCGCGAGCAACTGCAGATCCTGGTGTACCTTCAATTTTAGCTGGATCGATAGAAGCAACTTCAGAACCATTACCACGGACCAGTTCCTGAACAGGAGCTAATTTGGTACCAGCTGGAACGTTAGCTGCTAGAGAAGAGAAAGAAGCGGTAGCCACTGCTAGGCCGGCACCCAAAAGAAGGGCTTGAGTGATTTTGTTTTTATACATGCATAACTCCAAGTTTTAATTCTGCATCCATGACATCTTCGCAAAGTTTCTAGAACGGCTAGTAAGTGAAAAAGTTGAGTTTACAGAAATTCAACAAATTCCTAAGCGAAGATTTCGGCACACATTATCAATCATTGGTGTAATTTGCCATAAAAAGCAGGGGCATATTGGGTAGTGTCTTATTCTTATCTTGAATAATTACAGCCACACCTGCCTACAAATTACTGATAAATAGCGTAAATCAATGAAATTATCGATGAAAGCAATGTGCTAAAAAGTCAAACATGGTGTATTTTTTATACAAACCATGTCGGATTTTTCGCACCGAATCTATCACTTGATGTGCGGCACGTCTAATGAATTGTGATATTAATCGACAAACGAGTCAGAATTTTGTGAATTTTGTCACCGCCTGCACCGTGTTGGACCAAATTAACCAATATGGGGTGTTATTGAACTGCATAAAAACGCATCAAATATGCACAAAGATATATGTGTAAAGCCCCATAACACTCTGTGCACATATTAAACAAATGCCCACAAATTCATCATATTAGTTAAACTAATAGGCCATTAGTTTAACTTTAAATCGAATTTATTCTCATTACTAATAAAAATATTGATTATTAAAACAGCAGAAATGAAAAGCTATCTAAATATTAATTCATTCGTTTTTGTTAATAAGTACCGCTCTTATTATTTTTAAATCGAGTAAATCAGAGTGCTTATTACACAACTTGTTCCATAAAGGTCAATATTTGAGGGCGAAAGATAAAGAACACAGCCCCTAATAAACACAACCCCGCCCAAACAAAATCCCAACGGAAAGGCTCTTTCATATAAATCAATGCAAAAGGCACAAATACAGTTAATGTGATGACTTCTTGAATAATCTTCAACTGCCCTAAATTGAGCACCGAATACCCGATACGGTTCGCAGGCACTTGAAAAAGGTATTCGAATAACGCGATCCCCCAACTCAAGAGTGCTGCCACTATCCAAGGCTTATGCCCTAGCTCCCTAAGATGGGCATACCAAGCAAACGTCATAAAAATATTGCTAATAAATAGCAACCCTACGGTGACCACTACCGGTGGTAATCCAAACATATTCATTCTCTTCTTGAAGGGGCCTAGCCCAACGAGCTTTTCATTCTCAAGCCTCGGTTTAGTGCCCTTGTAACGTAAGCGGCACGACCTTGTCGCGCAGTCTGCTCTTTAACTCAATTTTGTCAATTATTAAGTGGTGAAAAAACTTTTTGGGCACGTTCCCAAAAAAGCAATGTTTTTTCTATTTTTAAGTTCAAATCGACTAACAGGATCACGTTTTCAACAATCCCATGCCCCATATGCGGTTTCGCTCTTTTTTTCCAAATTGGCGTTCGTTTACACTCCCGCCAATTGATCCATTAATGGGAGTTTATAATGAACAGAGTTTGGGTTACCGGTGATGCGGTAATTGATCTTATCCCTGACGACGACATGCGTTACCTAAAATGCCCAGGGGGAGCTCCAGCGAACGTGGCAGTTGCCATTGCACGTCTAGCAGGTGACAGTGCTTTCTTCGGTCGTGTCGGTAACGATCCTTTCGGAAAGTTTCTACGTAACACCTTAGAAAATGAAAACGTAAGCTGTGAACATCTAGTATTAGACCCGATTCACCGCACCTCCACGGTTGTCGTCGATTTGGACGATGACGGTGAACGTAGCTTTACCTTCATGGTAAAACCAAGCGCCGACCAATTCTTCTGCGAACAAGATATTCCGTCCTTTGAGGCTAACCAATGGCTACACGTTTGTTCAATTGCTCTAGCCAATGAACCAAGCCGCTCAGCCACACTCAGAGCGATGCAACTCATCAAGTCCGCCCAAGGTTTTATCAGTTTCGACCCTAACCTACGAGAAGAAGTCTGGGCAAATCCTGACGAACTTATTCCTACTGTAATGCAGGCCGTCGCACTGGCTGATGTCGTCAAATTTTCCGATGACGAATTAATGCTCCTCACCCAAACCGACTCGCTTGATTCAGGTATTGACGCTTTAACAGCATTAGATATTCCTGTTGTGGTCATCACTCAAGGGGCAAAAGGGGCATTATTGATTACTCAAGGTCAACAGCAATTAATCCAAGGTAAAGCCATTAAACCGGTTGATACCACTGGTGCGGGTGACGCGTTTGTGGGAGGGCTCCTTGCTCAATTAGCACAGGAAAATAATTGGCGCGATATTGATTCCCTAACTCGTGCCATTGTAAACGCTAACGGCTGTGGCGCATTGGCCACCACCCAAAAAGGAGCCATGACCGCCCTACCAGACAGCGTAACGTTAAGGGAGTACATTGCTCAATAATTGAATTATAAGCAATCCAGCACACATCAATTTAATAGAGTAATTATTCTATTCATGCGGGATATCACATCCCGCTTTTTTATCTTTCCAAGTTATTGTTGAAGTGGCTCACAAACACCAATAGAGATCGTGACTCAGATTGTGTTTTTTACCATTTTTAGGGAACGTTCCCTTTTTCTTGTGTATAGTCCACTGCAACGAGAAAACACGACCTAAGTGGCACTTAATCGTTCTATTTCGATTGTCATTTTAGGTTAATAACTCAAATTCCGACATTGCTGTGATATTTATTGGGAACGTTTGCAAGATTCCAATACTAAGAACATCCATTTCGGAGTAACAATAAGATGAAAGCAAAAGCACTTACTTTGGCTCTAGCCGCCCTACTACCTACTACCTCTGTGTGGGCTGCAAGTGACATTTCAGCTCTTGAAGCACGCATTAACGATTTGGAAAGTCGTTTAGCGCAAAACGAACAAGCAACAAAGAAAGCAGAAGATACTGCCTCTTCTTTTGAGTTTCATGGTTATGCTCGTTCCGGTCTGCTCATCAATGACAACCGTACCGGCGCGACTGGTACTGGCCCCTACATGACAGCAGCTGGCGACCTTGGTGCTCCCGTTGGCCGTTTGGGCTTGGAGGATACCAACTATTTGGAAGCGAACTTTATCCATAATCGTCAACTTGATAATGGATCAAGCGCTATGTTCAAAATCATGCTGGCAGATGGCGTTGAGAGCAGTAATGACTGGACCGAAGACGAAAGTGAGCTAAACATTCGTCAGCTTTATGCTCAATTTAATGGGCTTCCTTCATTCTCTGGAGCGTTTGCTAATTCAACTGTTTGGGCCGGTAAACGTTTTGACCGTGACAATTTTGATATCCACTTTATGGACTCTGATATCGTATTTCTAGCTGGTACTGGTGCAGGTATTTATGACGTGCAACTTACCGATGACTGGAAAGCCAACTTCTCTATCTACGGTCGCGACTTTGGCTCAGTAGAAAGTGCAGGTACCGATATCGAAAACTACATTGCAACCATGAACAACCATATTGGTCCTTGGCAATTCATGTTGAGTGTGATGGATTCGAAAGATAACCAACAGATAGTGGTAAAAGATAGCGACGATAAAGTGGATGCTAACGCAAAAGCTACCCGCCGCGCAGAGTCAGGTGTCCACGCGATGTTCGCCTATCACAATGATACGTTCTATGGCATGAAAGGCTCATCAAAAACGGGGATTTTGCTCGGTTCAGGATTAGGTGCGCAACTAAAAGGCATTGGCTCCGACGGCAACCTTAATAACGACGCTAAAGCGGTACGCGTGTTCTCTTACGGCGTAGCAGATCTTAACTCGACTTGGAGTGTTGCACCTGCGTTTATGGCGGAATACAGTAAAGATCGCATCAAAGATAACGATGAGTTCAAATGGGGCACATTCAACCTGCGTGTACAACAAAGCTTCAACGAAAACTTTGCCATGGTATACGAAGGTTCTTACCAATACATGGATCTAGATAACTCTGTCGACAGTGCAAAAGGTAGCTACTACAAAGCGACTATCGCCCCAACATTGAAACTGTCTACTGTAGCAGGCTTCTTTGACCGTCCTGAACTGCGCTTTGCAGTAAGTTATGTGGATTGGAGTAACGACCTAGATAACTTTGCAGTCAGTACATCTACTGGTGCAACCACTATGGGTAATGGCGGCGAAACTATCTTCGCTCTACAAATGGAAACTTTCTTCTAAGGATCCCATTTTTCACTACAGAGTGATTGGGCGATACTGCCTGAAAACGCTCTATCACTCTGGTAAGTTCCCATTATTACCTCCCCTAATGGGAACTTACCGCCTAAATTCAATTGTCCACACAAGCCCAACTCTGTTGGGCTTTTTTATGGAAGTGTTAGTTTTCCCTATCATGAAATGTTCTACGCCACTGTGTCGGCGTCACTTGATATTTCGCTTTGAATTTCGCTCGAAAACTGCCGACAGAAGAAAATCCCGCTTGGTCGGATATTGTTTCAATCGGTAACTCTGTTGATTCCAGCAAGCTTTGCGCTAGATAGAGACGCTCTAACGTAAGCCACTCTCCAACCGCCATCCCCGTTGCTTTATGAAATTTACGGGTAAACGTTCGTCGCGTTAATGCAACAGAGGCAGCCAATTCATCAAGCGTAAATGGGTGATTTAATTTCTCTCGCATCTGATTCAGCAGCGCATAAAACTTAGTGTCTGCTACGGTTTCCGGTAAGGGACGTTCAACAAATTGCGCTTGTCCACCATCGCGGTGTGGCGCGACCACGAGTCGACGAGCTAAGCGATTAGTTACCACCGTCCCGTAGTATTTTCGTACTACATGTAAACAGCAATCCATTCCCGCAGATGTGCCCGCAGAGGTAATTATCCCATCATCTTCAACATACAAAGCATTACTATCGAGATGAACATAGGGGAAACGTTGCTTAAAATCCGGCTCAACCTCCCAATGAGTGGCCGCTTTACGTCCATTTAATAAGCCTGCATAAGCCAATACATACGCGCCTAAACAAAGGCCAATGATCAAGGCGCCTCGTTGATAAGCGGTATTAAGATACTTCAACAGTGCAGCATTAGGGAGCTCTTCAGGGCTACGCCAATGTGGAATAATGATGATTTCTGCACTAGCAAGGATATCTATGGGCTCTACCGTCGTAATCTCCATCCCGATATCAGAACGAAGTGGCCCTAACTCACCAGCCACAACTTTTAATTCAAACAGCGTTTCATGCAAGGTGCTGGGATTAAAGACAATACTAGGCACGGATAAATGAAATGGGCTAAATTGGTCAAAAGCCACAATCGCCACTGTGGGGATTTTTCCCATCGTCATGATTAAATTATCCATTAGGTTGAATTGACTCTCAGTAAAACAAGATAGACGTAGAATCTATCTTGTTATAACGCCTAAAATTCTACAGTTTCACCATCCGCGGGCACATAAACATCATCGCTGATTTGGTTAATCCTGACATATTCAATTAATTCTGCACGGGTTAATAGAGCATGATTCACGGCTTCCATGTGAGTTGCCACGATTTTTGCATTTGGTAACGTGATGTGGGTTTTTAATACATCTTCTTTGCCCATGATTATAGGGCCAAATCCAAGTACATGAGCCCATCCAGCGTTAACAATGACGACATCTGGCTGTTCACGTTTCATTGTTTGCTCAACCGCTAGAGTCCAAATACTATCGCCGATAATATAAAGTTTCTGTTCAGCCGGGTGCTGCAAAATGATCCCCATGACTTCCCCAAGAAATTCTGCCATCTCCTTATTTTCATACAAAGCATCGGAGCCATGTTGACAAGGTGTCGTAGTAAACTTAATACCAGCGAAGTCGGTCGTTTCTGTCATCACTGAGACTTGGGTGAATCCTTGTCGCTGCACAAGGCTCTTATCCGATTCATGTTGTACAAAGATAGGCAAATCTTTAGGCAAGCGCTCTGCAGCAACATCATCCCAGTGATCAGGATGTGTATGAGTTAACAATACCGCATCCACATCCACTAATTCCTCAATGGTAAAAGGTAGTGCTACGGTAGGGATACGAATATGTGAATTAACCGTACCAGCAAAGCCTGGAGAACTTTCCTTATTAGCTAGCATAGGGTCGACTAAGAATTTTTTACCCGCATATGTAATCACTTGGGTAGCATTGCGCACTTGTGTAATTTTCATCATTATTTTCCTTGGTTCTGAATATGCCAAGTAGAATAAAGGTGTTCGACATGCTGTAAAATTGGCCTAATGGACAAATAAAGTCGAATTTGGGACAAAATCGACTTAACTATATGAACGACCAACTTACCACTAAATACCAAACAAAAAACGCAGCTAATGCTGCGTTTTTAGAGAGTTAAACCAAACGTAGTTAACTTAATGGGTAGGTTTGAAATGCGCCGTTAAGCGGATAGAAGGTCGCGTTGATTGCACCACCAAGGGCAGTGATTTTTGTCGCATCTGCTGGTGTAAATACGCGGCTGGTCATCACTTTTTCACCATGGTTGATAAATACTTCCAAAGAAGAGCTATCGGCCAAAATGGTTAAAGTAATGTCGATACAATCAAGTGGCAGTTCGCGAATCACATCGCCTTCTCGAAGCTCGGTTTGCGAGCGGTCAAAACGCAGCACTCGCAGCTTTTCATCGGCAATCAAACGCACAGCGTAATCTGAATTTTGCATCAGCTGTAACTCACTCCCCCAAGGTAGTGTCAATTGCAACTCAAAGCTCTTAGTGCCCAAATCGATTGGAGTGTTGCTTAGAGTCAGCGCTTGTTCTGCTCCACGCAAATTCTTCATTTCTTGGGCTGGCGCTTGCACAATACGGCCATCTTGCCAGCGCAGTTCGCGCAAAGTGGTCAACTGATGAATCCAGCCATCTTCACAGCTTGGTTGATTCACTTCATCTGGTAAGCCCATCCAGCCCACCATCACGCGGCGACCATCAGGCGTTTGCATGCTTTGTGGCGCATAGAAATCAAAGCCTGCATCCAATTGCCATCCTTCGATAAAATGAAACGCGTCATGTTCATCTAAGGTCATGCGAAAGATGCGGTTTTGGTGACCAATGGTGTGATGAGGATTGTCATCTTTGATCCCTTGCGGACCAAAGACCAAAAAGGATTCGTCACCTAAGGTAAACCAGTCAGGACACTCCCACATGTAACCAAATGGCGCAAGTTCATCGCCGTATAACTTATCAAACGTCCAATGGATTAAGTCTGGCGAGTGATATACGGCTAAGCGACCTTCCAGCGCAGTGGTCTGCGCTCCGAGGATCATAAACCATTTGTCGTTCGCGTAAAAAATCTTAGGATCACGGAAATGTTCCGTCACACCTTCAGGTAACTCACGAATTACTGGACCATGTTTAACAAATGTTTTGCCATCGACACTGTGCGCCATGCATTGGGTCGTTTGACGATAACGCTCTTCACCAAGGCGTACATTGCCCGTATAAAATACCCACAGGCCGTCATCTTGGCTTACTGCGTGCCCAGAAAAGACCCCATGGCTATCGAACCAATCAGAAGGGGTTAGTGCAATCGACTGGTGGTGCCAGTTAATAAGATCGTTACTCTTAAGGTGTACCCAGTGCTTGTCTTTATGTTCACAGCTATATGGATACCACTGATAGAAAAGATGGTAAGCACCATCATGGTAAACAAAACCATTTGGATCGTTCACCAACCCTTGTGGCGGAGCAATATGCCAAGTTGGTCGATAATGGGAAGATTGGGGTTCAAGATGAGGCGTTGCTGCTTCACGTTGCTTAATTGATATTTGCTCACCAAGCGCGCGCAATTGCGCATCGGTGATGTCGCCACGCGTCACACTCAATTGACGCTCGCCTAGCACCCACTCTGCCGAGATGGTCTCTGGTAGAGGAGATGGCTCTGGTTGATGAACGGCAACAGTAATGCGCCCTGCTGGCGCAAGAATGCGGCGAATATTGTTCACCCCACCAGCCAGTTCAACAAGTAATTCAAGAGACATAGTCTTACCTAATAATTTTTTGGGAACGTTCTCAAAATATAAAACAATGCAGCCTTAGGCAAGTTTTAATGCCAATGTTGCACATTTGGTTCACGTGGTTGTGAGGAGCTACACAATAAAAGTGTGGTTACTCCTCGCGGTCAGCGACTAATCAGGACGGCTAAGAGCAGGTTTGACGAACAACATTTTGGAAGGTAAGCACAACTTTACTCATCTCTTTACCACGGCCATCAATACGTTCTAACAGCATTTTAGCTGCATTTTCCCCTGCTTTATCAAAAGCATAGTTAAATGTAGACAAGCTAGGGGTGCTTACAAACGCCAATTCATCGTTTCCCACACCTAACACTTTAATTTGCTCGCCAGCAACAAGACCAGATTCAGTTAGCGCTTTCACAGCCCCAACCGCTAAACGGTCAGTTGCACAAAATAGACCATCCAAACTTGGGTATTCGGCTAGAATGTTTTTTGTTAATCGATAGCCAGATTCAATCGAAAAATCACTGTGTACATGAAACAACAACTCTTGCTGATTCATCTGTAACGCCTGTTCTAGTCCTTGTGAACGCAAGGAATCAACTGCGGTATCATCACTTTGAACGCCAACAAACCCAATTTGGCGACAACCTGCAGAAATGAGTCGTACCCCGGCTTCATAGCCTACTCGAGTATCGTCATGGACAACACTGGGAATGTTATACATCGAGCCATCTTGACCCACCAATACAACAGGTACATTCGAACCTTGAATGGCTTGAATCAAGGGTTGATCTAAATGCGTTGCGTAAAAAACAATGCCCTCAACACGTTTTTGATTGAAGATCTGAATATATTCCAATTCTTTAGCGTGAACTTGGTGGGTATTCGCTAATAAAACGTGCTTTCCTGCCTGCTCGAAAATTGACGTTAAGCCATCCACACCCTGCGCTGTCGCATGGGAAGAAACACGTGGCACGATAACCCCAATGAGGTTAGTACGTTGTGATTTTAAATCCTTTGCTACTTGGTTAACTACATAGCCACATTGAGCCACAGCTTCTAAGACTTTGATTTTAGTGGACTCTTTAACGCCATACTCATTGTTGATAACGCGTGACACCGTAGACTTAGAAACGCCAGACAAACGGGCTACATCATGTAAACTCGCCATTCATGATCCTTATTGTCATTATTGCTTAAGAATGGATTGACCAAATCATACACGAATCTCGTGCAGAACGTGATTTTAACCTTGTTTTGCTATTGATGAGCCGTGTAATAGTCGATCTTTTTCACAGAATTCAATCATTCGTTTTGACCGCAACAAAAACTTACTGAAAAATAGATTTTGCAAACGTTCCCAAAATCTAAAAACAACAATGACAACTGTACTGACGAATAACAATATCTGGGGTGTGTTATGAACTATCCTGTCATAGCAAAACAACTACTTGAGCAATTGGGCGGCAAAGAAAACCTCCAAGCACTTGCTCACTGTGCTACTCGTTTACGTCTTGCACTGAAAGACGACTCGGTCATTGATGAAGCGGCCATCGAAAATATCGAAGGTGTAAAAGGCCAATTTAAGGTTGCTGGTCAATACCAAATCATTTTTGGTTCAGGAACAGTAAACAAAGTTCATGCAGAGCTGGCTAAATTGACCGGTATGACAGACATGTCAACCAAAGATGTGGCTGCAGCTGGCGCAGAAAAACAAAACTTACTGCAACGCGCAGTGAAAGGGTTATCCGACATTTTCATGCCAATTATTCCAGCCATCGTTGCTGGCGGTTTGTTAATGGGGCTTTATAACGTTTTTACCGCAAAAGGTCTATTTATCGATAACCTATCGATTATCGATGTTCACCCTGGCCTTGCTGATTTGGCAAGCATGCTGAACACCTTTGCTAACGCACCGTTTGTTTTCTTGCCGGTATTGCTTGCTTTCTCCGCAACCAAAAAGTTCGGTGGTAACCCATTCCTCGGTGCCGCTTTAGGGATGTTAATGGTTCACCCAGACCTACTAAGTGGTTGGGGTTTTGGTAGCGCATCCGTCACGGGCGACATTCCAACCTGGAACATTATGGGCTTTGAAATCCAAAAAGTGGGTTATCAAGGTTCCGTTCTTCCAGTATTAGTGAGCTGCTTTATCTTGGCAAAAGTGGAACAAACTTTCCGTAAGTTCACCCCATCAATGCTAGATAACCTAGTTACTCCACTGTGCTCTATCCTTATTACTGGTTTTCTTACTTTTACCTTAGTTGGCCCTATCACTCGTGATGCAGGTTTCCTACTTGGTGATGGCTTGAGCTGGATTTACGATAACGTTGGCTTTATCGGCGGCGGTATCATGGGCTTTGTGTATGCACCATTTGTTATCACTGGCATGCACAACAGCTTTATCGCAATCGAAACGCAACTACTGGCAGATATTGCTCGCACTGGCGGAACCTTTATTTTCCCAATCGCAGCGATGTCTAACGTAGCACAAGGTGCAGCATCACTTGCCGTGGCATTTACCACTAAAGATGCAAAAATGAAAGGGATTGCATTACCATCAGGGGTTACTGCTCTGCTCGGTATTACAGAACCTGCCATGTTTGGTGTGAACTTAAAACTACGTTACCCATTCTTTGCAGCCATCATCGGTGCTGGTGTTGCCAGTGCATTTATCACGCTTTACCACGTAAAAGCATTGGCACTGGGTACAGCAGGTTTGCCAGGTGTTATCTCTATCGTTCCTGACAAACTCAGTTACTACGTGATTGGTATGCTTATCTCTATCGTCATCTCATTTGTTGTGACGGTGGCATTAGGCCTTCGTCACAAACAAAAAGCGAACGCAAAAGCGACAGCTTAATCGTTTTAAACTGCTCCTCCCCCACTTTAACCCGCTTGGTTTCCAAGCGGGTTATTTTATACCCAAATGACCTCAAGATGCAGACTTCAGAGCTTCATCAACGAGCACAGGTCAAGCTCAATTACGGAAGGAATGGTTATTCCCTTTCAACGTAATTGGGCGCGGAAATGGGCTTGTTGATGAGCTCCCAAGGGGCGAGTTGTATTCGCTCCTATGCTGCGTTACTGATTTTCTACGTAGAATAACTATGTATTCAAATCAGTGCCTTGCCTAAGAGCGAATACATTCTCGCTGAAACCGCATCTTGAGGTTACTTTAGGCTCAGTGCACTGTCGCAAGCGCGTAACTGCGTGTGTTTATTGGCACTCATTTGGGAATTATTTGTTAGCAGATGTGGTGAGAGGATAACGATAGCGAGTGCGATGTTGTGGCCTAACACACTCGCTGGTTGTTGACCTATAGGGAGCTATCTCCGTGATCCTCGAGTTGGGTAGCCAATGGTCTAAAATCGATAGTGACTTCACGGCCATTCGCACTGTCCAAGGTATCGTAAGACCAATCATATTGACGAATAATGCGGTTGGTTAACTCCAATCCTAGACCAAAGCCTAACTGGTCTTGGCTGTCCACTTCCCCAGCATCGC
This sequence comes from Vibrio tritonius, assembly GCF_001547935.1. Taxonomy (NCBI): domain Bacteria; kingdom Pseudomonadati; phylum Pseudomonadota; class Gammaproteobacteria; order Vibrionales; family Vibrionaceae; genus Vibrio; species Vibrio tritonius. The sequence goes on along the minus strand of NZ_AP014635.1, from coordinate 1,269,153 downwards.
GGTTAACAATAAGCACTCGCGTACCACTTTGTTCAATATACACTTTGCCCGTATGTGTATGTTGATAAGCGTTACGAATAAGGTTACTGATCACGATACGACACAAGGTGGATGGTAACTCATAAGTACCCTCTTTGATGTGCAGCTCCACTTCCACCGCTTTATCTCGCAATAAATAGCTCAAATCGCGGCTGATTTGGTCAACCATGTTCGCTAAACTTACTTTGCCCATCGGTAATTCACTCTGTTCGCGCCGATTAAGCCATAACAAGGTTTCACACAAATCGGTCATGGTTACCCCTGCCCGTAAAATGCGTTCCATGACCTGTTTCTTTTTAACCAAAATCTCGCTGGAATGAGGTTTATCGATAAGCTTATTCATTAACTCTGCATTACTGCGCACAACCGCAATGGGCGTGCGCAGTTCGTGACTCGCGTTCGCCAAAAAGCTCTGTTCGCGTTTAAGTGCCACTTGTACCGACGACAAACTGTTTTTAATGATACCTGCTAACCGATTAAGTTCATTAAAATAAAAATCTGGAGTGGGTTGTTCAAGTTGTTCCGGCGTTAAAGATTTTGCCCATTCAACCAGGTTTTCTTGGGGGCGAGCAATATGACGAAACATAAAATATAGACCAACCGCGAAAAACGCTAGTGCCAAAAATGCATAAAGAATCAACATCATGTCATAGCTGTTCCCTTCTTTATGAAACTGGTCTTTCGAATGGTCATTTTGCAGTTTTTCAAACACCTTAGAGATGTAGACTGTTTGTCCATTAGCTCGATCAAAGCGCATAACAAAGTAAGCTTTTGTGGGAGATTGAAACCAACCACTTTTATCCATTTTCTTTTGAAACCCTAAAGGTCCCACTGGAGGTGATAAATTTCGTTTAATTTCCGGCTGCACATCTTCCCATTTGGTGGCCAGCTGATAGCCGATGACCTCAACTGGCTTATCATCACTGGTATCCACCTGCTTGGCAATTTCCAACATGGTATAACGCAAGCTGATATCTAACCCGGAAACAAAATAGTTGGCTGCAATGGTAGAAAAACTGACCACAGTTACGGTAGCTATTGCCATAACCGACAACACAAAATAGATCTTAAGACTACGACTGATCTTCATGGCAAATCACTATGGTTTGAGGCAAAAACCGTATCCGGGCACGGTTTGAATAAGGGGGTCTAATCCTGGTTTATCAATTTGTTTGCGTAAATTGAAGATATGAACTTTGAGGCTGTTACTGTCTGGCTGCTCATCACCCCACACCGTTTGAACTATTTTTTCTCGAGAGACACCAGAAGGGTATTCGCGCATTAACACTTCTAAAATTTTCAGTGCGATTGGAGAAAGTTTGATTGGAGTGCCTTGGCGAGTAACTTGGCGGTGGGTAAGATCAAGCTCTAACTCTCCCACTCGTAACTTGGAGATTTGACCGCTACGACGGCGCGACAATGCTTTGAGACGCACAATCAGCTCTTCTGTAGCGAACGGTTTAACTAAGTAATCATCCGCGCCATGACTAAAACCCTGCAGCTTATCATCCAGAGTGTCACATGCAGTGAGCATCAACACTGGCGTTTCAACACCTTGAGCACGAATACGTTCGCAAACAGCTAACCCTTTAATCTTCGGCAAATTCAGGTCTAGAACAATCACATCATAAGTATTACTCACAATGAGGTTATAACCCACTTGACCATCGGCTGCATAATCGCATTCAATGTCTTCTAAAGACATATAGTCAATTAACGCAGTCGCTAAATCTAAATCATCCTCGACTAAAAGGGCTTTAAACATAACAACCTACCACTCCAAAAAAATTAACCAAATTTAGGCAATCTTAGCCTTCCCTACTCCGAGAGATTGTATTCATGTGCGCTTACGGCATAACCAGTCCAAGGTTGAGAACAAAGTATCAACGAAAAAATCAACCTATGACCATGTTTGTGTGCCAGTAACAGCAACTTCTTTTATTAAAATAATGGCTTTTATAAAAACTGCATGGCGGACGAGAAGCGTGCTCAAGATGGCTTCGATTATCGGGCTATTATACCCAGTTTGCTCAATGATGCTTACGTAGCACGCCACTCGAAAGCAAATAAATTTAAGCTTAGTGAGTGTAGTCTTTGTTTGGTTAAGGTCGGGTTAAGCAATAGGAGTCTTTACATCACGAATTGAGGTGAACATTATTAAAGCAATTGAATACAGAACAATGGATTAGGAGTATGATCTATTTACGCCATCTGGCGGGGCTTTGGTTTATAACGCATCAAACGCTTTATAAAGTACCAAATGCATTAACAGCACGTCATTGTTCTGGAGAAATATCAATGAGTGAAAAAACTTTAACATGTGTTGCGGTTTTCGCCGCTCGTGAAGGTAAAGCGCAGCAGTTAAAAGAGATATTGGACAACCTTGTTATTCATACCCGTAAAGAGCCGGGATGTTTGTCTTATGAAGTCTTTACGAGCACGGAAAACAACCAACGTTTTTTGGTTAACGAGCTGTATAAAAGCAAAGCGGATTTTGAATATCACTCCAACACACCTTATCTCAAAGCTCTGCAACGCGAACTACCCAAGCTTGCTGAAGAAGCAGATATTCGTACTTACTGATTAAGCTGACCGACATAAAGAGAATCAATCGATAGGGTTTCTATATCCAGCGACTCCTCCTCACTGTACGCAGAAACCCTTTTGCTTTTCACTCTTCAAATTGAGCGTCTTAACTCTTCGTTAACTGCACGCCACCTACGCTTAAAGTCTGACATTACGTTACATGATTTTGTGATATACATTGGTATGCTACTGGCATCTAACATTCTGATTTTCCGTCGAGTTAACTCATCGTTCAAACCAATAGGAATACCCGGTTTGGAATAGGCTAGTATTAAGAACAGTAAGTCATGACCACGCTATCAATCGCACTATGACCGCACGTCGGCAAAGGGAGGTGTTCTATTTGTTCGTCAACGCATAACGCGCCGCACCCTAACACTTTATGTGCGACAACCGGCTTCAATGCAAAGTCATTATATGTCTGCCCACATTGTGACTGGGTCACATCTGCTATCTCTGATTCTGAGCAGCCTATTGACGTTCGCTGCAAACGATGTGGGCACCGTATTACCCATCAAATAGTTCATCAAGCGGTAACACTAAAATGGTACGCACTTTCTGCACTATTAATGCTAGCGATGTCGATGCTGTATTCCTTTTTGGGCTTTTCCGCTAAAGGCGTAGAGCATCGTATCCGTTTTGCCGACACCATTGAGGTACTACTGAATAACCATTTCGTCGCTTTGGGTATTTTACTCAGTTTATTGCTGATATTGCCGGTCATCTACCTACTGTTTGCCATCTATGCCAGCGCATCAATCGAACATAAGCGAACCTTACCAGGGCTTAAATTCAGCTTAAGAATGCTGTGGGGAATCGAACCATGGTTAATGATGGATGTTTTTCTTGTCGGTATATTGGTTGCGTTAATAAAATTACATTCAATGGCACAAGTGGAATTTGGACTTTCATTTTGGCCATTCTGTCTATTTGTTGTGCTATTGGTGAAAACGCTTTTGCTGTGCGATAGGGTTTGGCTGTGGAATAGCCTATTTCCACAAGCCAATCCAGAGTCACTGCAAACTGGCGTTGCCCGTACACAAGGGATGACAGTATGCAACTGCTGTGGCGCTGTAAGTCATGGCTTGGAGGGTTATTGCCCGCGTTGCTCCACACATGTCCAATCACGAACAAAAGGCCATCAGCAAAAAACAATTGCCTTACTTATCGCCTCTTGCGTGATGTTTATTCCTGCCAATTGGTTTCCTATTATGGATACGGCGTTTTTGGGCAGCAGTCATGGCTCGACCATTCTCGGCGGCGTGATCTTACTCTGGGCGACAGGCTCTTATCCGATCGCATTAGTGGTCTTTATCGCCAGTGTCGTGGTACCCATTTTTAAAATATTACTGTTGAGCTGGCTTTGCTGGCAAAGCCGTCATCAAAAGCCGCGTTCAGCAAAACAGTTACAGCACTTTTATTTCTTTACTGAATTCATCGGCCGTTGGTCGATGATTGATATTTTTGTGGTCGCTATTTTGACTGCATTAGTCCAACTGGGCAGCCTAATGCGCATCATTCCAGGCCCGGCTATCATCGCCTTTGCTAGCGTTGTCGTTTTGACCATGCTGGCAGCCCAATCGTTTGATCCTCGTTCATTTTGGGATACCCCACGTTCGCCTGAGGATCACTCAACTAAGGAGACTTCTCTTGACTGAGCCTACATTGCAGTCGCGTCCAACGACTCGCTTTAGTTTTAATCCGGTGTGGGTGGTTCCCCTACTGGCACTCTTTGTGGCCGCTTGGATGCTTTATCAAGACTGGGATAGCCAAGGCCCACAAGTCACCATTGTAGCCAACAATGCGGATGGTATTGAAGCGGGCAAAACCAAAGTGAAAGTGCATAATGTCGATATTGGTGAAGTGACTCAAGTGCGACTCAGTGACGACTTTGAACACGCAATCATCACCATTGATTTGCATAAAGGCTCAGACAAATTGCTGCGCCAGGATACTAAGTTCTGGGTGATCAAACCGCGGGTCGGTACAGCCGGGATTAGCGGCTTAGGTACACTACTGTCTGGGGCTTATATTGAAGCTGAACCAGGCACTGACGGCGATGCAAAATCTCAATACACCATGTTGGCACAACCTCCGCTCGCCACCGCCGACGACAAAGGGCTTCGATTACAATTAGTAAGCAAAGACATTCCAAAAATGACGGTGGGAACACCGGTGCATTTTCACGGTTTTGACGTTGGCCATATTGAAGATGTGAATTTCGATCCACAAAAACAGAACATCACCTATCGCCTATTTATTCGGGCACCGTTTGATACGCTGGTAAATGATGCCGTGCAGTTTTGGGTCACTCCCGGGCTTGCCATTCAAAGCACATCAAAAGGTATCGCGGTTAAAATGGACTCACTTGAAACCCTCATAGCTGGCGGCATCTCGTTTGGAACAACTGAAGCTAATGCTGTCGGCAAACCAGTAAAAGACATGACCAGTTTCACACTCTACGGGTCAAAAGAACAAGCAACTGATAACCGCTACACCCAAGCCATCCCATTCATTTTTCTATTCGATGGCAACATTGGTGGCCTTGAAGCTGGAGCGCCGATTGAGTTTCGAGGTGTTCGTATCGGGACGGTTCAGCAAGTACCATTCCAAGGCATAAGCATTCGTGATTGGAGCGCCACCATGCTTAATCCTGTGTTACCTGTACTCGGTCGTATTGAACCACAACGTTTAAGCAACATCAGCACAGGTGATGACATGAATATTAACGATTGGCATCAACTGCTAGATAACGCGATTAAACGCGGTTTTCGCGCCAGCTTAACTACCAGCAATATTTTAACCGGGAGCAAAATCATTAGTGTTGACTTTGATACGCATGCCAAACCGGTTAGCAAACAGCAAGTGGCGGGCTTTCCTGTCTTCCCATCGGTTCCTAATAGCTTTGATAACCTAGGACAAAAATTCTCTACCCTACTTGATAAGCTAAATGAGCTACCACTTAATGACACCATGAATTCGTTGGATAAAACGCTGCAAAGTGCGAACGACACCTTAAATACCTTAAATCGAGTCAGTAAACAGATTGATACGCTTCTAGCAGAGCCGCATACTCAGCAGCTACCAGAGCAATTAACACTATCACTGCAAGATCTGCAACGTACGTTGAAAACCTATCAAGAAGAAGGCGCCGTAGGTTCGCAATTGCAAAAAAGTTTAGGGACTTTAGAACGAACGTTAAACGATCTGCAGCCAGTACTGCGTCAATTACAACAAAAACCGAATGCATTGATTTTTGAAAGCAATGCTGCACCGGATACCATTCCGAGTAAAGGAGAACAATAATGCGCCGTTTGCTTCCCCGCTTGAGTTTAATAAGCCGCTTCATCACCACTGGAGCACTACTTGTGGCACTTGTAGGTTGTTCAACTTCTGCACCACCAGCACAGGAATATCTCCTGATGAGCCAAGCGGCGCCTGCGCTAAAAACAGATTATCACGCTAAGGTTGTGGTGCCGACAGTGGAAATACCACTCTATTTAGCCGGTAACGGCATTGTGTTAGTGAGCGAACAGGGCCAAGTCAGTCGTGCTCGTCAAAATCTCTGGGCCGAACCGTTAGACAGCCAGTTACAACGGTTGGCACTCAATCGACTAGAACAACGCCTACCCGGGGCTCACTGGTTAACACCATTTGACCTCAATTCAGCCCAAGCCAATCAATTGCTGATCAATGTTGCGCGTTTTGATGCCAGTCCCGATGGAAAAATCACCATTCATGGGCAATGGTTGCTACAAAGCTCCACAGGGAATATCGTCCAATGTGGCCGTTTTGCTCACAGTGATACGTTAGCGGCTCAAGGCTACCAAGCCATGGCTAATGCCTTAGCCAACAACTGGCTTCATGAAGTAATCGATCCCATTGCTCAATCCCTAATTAAGCCTGATAGTGAACCCACAGATTGTCGTTAACCTCTGGCCTTCATACGTACACGTATGAAGGCTCTCTTTTCCTGTCCTAACACCTTGTCGAACAACCTTCAAACAGCCATTTAAGTGACTATCCATACAGCACGCGAATATTAATAACTCACTCATTCGTCGTTATTCATTTGACGTATGGTATACTCCGGCTCCTTGGTTTTGCTGTACTTTGTTTAGGGATTATTTTTATGCAATCCGTTTTTCATTTCTGTTTGGCTATCGCGGTGATTTTCGCCCTAGCATTATTGGTTAGTTACGACCGTAAACAGATTAAAATTCGTTATATTATTCAGTTAGTTGTTATTGAAGTACTGTTAGCATGGTTCCTGTTGAATTCTAAAGCAGGTGTCGTCGCTGTTGCTTCTTTTGCAAGCCTATTCGATGAGTTGATGAAATTCGCGGGAGAAGGGTCAGATTTTGTTTTTGGTAACATGAGCAAGCAAGGCCTAGCTTTTGTGTTCTTAAACGTACTGTGCCCAATTATCTTCATTTCAGCTTTGATCGGTATTTTGCAGCATTTCCGTATCCTCCCTTGGATCATTCGTATCGTGGGTACCGTGCTCTCAAAAATTAACGGCATGGGTAAACTGGAATCGTTTAACGCGGTCAGCTCTTTGCTGCTGGGGCAATCAGAAAACTTTATTGCCTATAAGGGCATATTGGGTCAGCAATCACCACGTCGCATGTACACCATGGCTGCAACAGCGATGTCTACGGTGTCCATGTCCATCGTTGGCGCGTATATGTCCATGATCGAAGCCCGCTACGTTGTAGTCGCGCTGATTTTGAACATGTTCAGCACTTTTATTTTACTATCGATCATCAACCCATACGATGCTAGCGAAGAGCCAGAACCAGAACTGAGTGACCTGCATGAAAAACAAAGTTTCTTTGAGATGCTTGGCGATTACATTCTCGCTGGTTTTCGTGTTGCGATGATTGTTGCCGCGATGTTGATCGGTTTTATCGCACTGATTGCTGCGCTAAACGCTCTGTTCTCAGCAGTGATTGGTCTTAGCTTCCAAGAGTTAATGGGGTATGTCTTCTACCCACTAGCTTGGATCATCGGCATTCCTAGCCAAGATGCACTGCAAGCAGGCAGCATCATGGCAACCAAATTGGTATCGAATGAGTTCGTTGCCATGCTGCAACTAAAAGAGATTGCTGCAGAGTTTGCGCCACGAAGCTTAGGTATTTTGTCGGTATTCCTTGTTTCATTTGCTAACTTTGCATCCATTGGTATCGTTGCAGGCGCCATCAAAGGTGTAGACGAAAACCAAGGCAACATCGTTTCACGTTTTGGTTTCCGCTTAGTGTACGGTTCTACTCTGGTAAGCTTATTATCCGCCGCTATCGCCGGCTTAGTAATGTAACTCGCATCACCCAATAAGGAGCGAGTTCTAGACCAGAACAACGAAAAAGCCAGCATGATGAGTGCTGGCTTTTGTTTATTCACATCAATAGCGTTGAGTTAGTTTATTGAAGCGTGTTGCCCACTCTACAATACCCTAAAACCAACGTCTTAAAATGACACACACTTATTGGTTTCAACGCGCATTACAGATTCTTGGGCAAACTTGGCTTTATAAATCGTGCGTAGAGCTTCAATGCTCTTTTCACTTTCTGCATCCTTGATTGAGTGGATCAACATCAACGCATGGCTCGACTCTTTTGCCACTTTACCGTCAGCGCCTAACCACTGTCCCTTACCATTAAATACCGTCAAACCATCACGAAAACGAGGAGTCACCTCTTTGTCCACAAAAGCTTGCCACTCTTTATCGGTAATGTCTGGACCGTGAGAACGGCTCATACCAAAGTACAGTGTGGTTTCTGCCATCAAATTACCGACAGCACATGCTGATGTCGGCGCCGCTGAGGCACTTTGTGCTGGTTGGAAACTGCATCCGCTAAGAAGTGCACTCAAAGTAATTGCACCTAATTGCATCCACTTAGAACGCAAAAAAATCGTTGGGGTCATGGTAACTCCATTTATTGTTAATGGTGATTTCAGCGACCAGCATACTGTAAGTTATCGTTTGCTTCATCAATAAAATAAGCGTATTCATTGATAAGCCAAAAGAGTGCATTACGCTCAGTTTTGGAAAGCATGGCTTAGAGTGTCCTATTTTTCTAATTTCTCACTTCCCTGCTTACAAAAAAGCGCCCTCCATGAGGACGCTGTATGTCGTGGCATAGTGAATTATTCGAGCTCACTCAAAGTGGGATTAATAATCCGACTCAAATGCACCGATATCGGGGGCATCACCTTCATAATCCAAGCCAACATCCGTACCGGCATCAATAAGATCACTGCTGCTCTTCAAATGGAAGAACGACACATCCGGTAGGCTTCCGTCAGATTGACGAGCGCCTGTTAAGGCATCAATGCTCACACTTTCAAAGTCACCACTGCTGACTGACACACTACCGTTCCAACTGTTGTTAGAAATACTGGTGCTTGATGCTTTTAAACTGTCAGAAGAGTCACCTTGATAAGAGATGCTATTTTTGATGGTCAATTTTTGCAGCGCATTCGAACTACTGAATCCGAAGTTACGTCCATTAGCATACCCAATACTGTTATAGATGGTCACCGTACCGCGATTGCTATTATGGTCGAAGCCATCGACTGCATTGCCTGCCGCAATACTGTTAGTGAATACCGCATTGTGTTTGAGGTCTTTGTCGTCACTTCCCCCGGTTTTAAAACCGTTGCCGTCACCGCCACTGGCTTTTCCACTTTCCAAATAGCCGTTGCGTATTGCCCAACAGTTTTGATAGGTAGTTGTTACACCATCGGCTCCACGTAAATAGCCATCATAACCATCATCAAGGTTATTCCATGCGCGACAACCATAGAAGGTATTGCCGGTCCCTACCCCCAATTTCGACGCAAATCCATCCGCATTTTCCAAAGAGGAGTCCGCGTTGTAATAGGAGTCAACATTCTTAATCAAGTTGTAAGACGCACCGCTGTCGAGTTGCAGGCCAGTATCTGCGTTATGAGAGAAGGTGGAATATTCCACTGTGTTATATGAACCACTAATGTGCATGCCGTTGTCACCGGCGTATTGCACATCAATGCCATAGATGTACCAATAGTTACCACTTAGCTCCAAACCACGATTAGAAGACTTTTCAGATTGGGCTGAAAAATCAAACACTGGGCGAGCAGAATCGGTCGGATATTGACGCAACGTGATTTTTTTACTCGAGCTGCCTTTGGCTTCCAGTTCCAATGGCTCGTCGAAATAGTACGTGCCACCGCGAACATAAATGACATCACCTGCACTCGCATTATTGATGGCTGAAATGATGGCGCTGGCCGTGCTAACCACCGTTGCATCAGGGTCAACCGATGTAGAGCTATCCGGTGTGGCGGTAAACGCGGTGGAGTCGGCACTATCCCCACTGGCATCGGTATATTTGATCCAGAACCAGTAAGGTGTTCCGTTCGTTAGCCCAGTTGCGGTATAGCTCAAGGTAGAAGAACCAACGGTGGTTAACCGAACACGCCCTGACGGGTTACTGTCGGTATCATAGTAAATTTGGTAATTCGAATCGGTGCCTGAATCTGTCCAGTTAAGCGCTACTTGACCATCACCCGCACTACCGGTAAGCACTACCGACTCAGGTGTTGCGGTTACGCTCGTCGAGTCGGCTTGGTTACCATCACTATCGGTGTATTTCACCCAAAACCAGTAAGGCGTACCATTGGTTAAGCCTGTCGCCGTGTATTTGGTAGTGGATGAGTTAACCGTACCTAAACGAACTCGACCGGAAGGATCATTGTCGGTGTCATAATAAATTTGATAGTTAGAGTCAGCACCAGAGTCATTCCATGTTAACGAGACTTGTTGATTACCAGCAGTCGCGGCTAATACCACAGATTGAGGCGTGGTGGTAAACGTGGATGAATCTTCATACTCACCACTGGCATTTTCGTATTTCACCCAGAACCAATATTGTGTTCCGTTAGTCAGCCCTGAAGCAGTGTAATGCAAGGTTGAGGAATTCACAGTACCTAAACGTACACGACCGGATGGATCACTGTCAGTGTCGTAATAGATTTGGTAATTCGAATTGGTATCAGAGCTATCCCAAGTCAGCACAACTTTACCGTTACCAGCAGTACCATCAAGAGTGACATCTGCAGCTAAAGCAGCCAGCGGCGTCGCCATCATAGATGCAACTAAACTAAGTCTTATCCAGCGACTAAGGGGAGTGGGAGTCAATTTCATGTTTTATCTATCTCCTATTGAGAATGACACGCCCAAATAGCCTGTAGACGCCATTGCAATATCAATAGATGTCGTCTTCATGTTATTTGAGCATTTTCAACAGCACAAAAATCGAGATATTCCGTGTGCTATTCCATGTAATGTTGATAGATAAATCATTCTATTAAAGTAGTTCGCTCTCCAGAGCACCCACGCTCTAATGCCTCAGTTCTTTGAGATACGCCACAATTAACACAAAAAACAACAGCGGAATAAATATAGATAGAAATCAGTAATAAAACAGTATTCCAATTAAAATCAACAACGCTAATATGTATGTTATATTTTAAAGAAACTGAATAATAAAGATTATTTGATCTACGTTTAATATAAAATTCAACCATCCTCAAAGTTAAACATTTGCTAGTGATTCCAAAATTCGCAATAAAAATAGACTACATTACCCGGACGAATATTGACCAAACAACAGACAGTATCCGGCTATTTCGCCAACGTCTTTGAGCTAATTACTTACAAGTCAATATAATGGTAATATATTTTCTACGTAGAATAACTAGGTATTCAAATCAGTGCCTTGCCTATGAGCGAATACATTCTCGCTGAAACAGTATCTTGAGGTTACTAGGGTATATACACATTATCAGGACGGAAGGTCAGCTATGACTGAGTTACATCAAATGATAAGGCAGATCCGAGAATACAAAGGCATTTCTCGAGAAGCTTTAGCGGATAACGTAGGAATAGCGGTTTCCACGTTAGAGCGGATAGAAAATGGCCGAACCGATCCTAAATATTCTACGTTAAAGAAAATTCTAGACTCCCTTGATGTCCATACCTCTATTACCATCACTTCCCCTCCATCATTAAAAGCGACATCCACTCATGTAAAAAATAAATGGCTTATTAGCTGAGTAGAAATCAGCGCAAATAAAAAAGGCTGACGAGCGTGTCCTATTGCGCTTGATCAGCCAAACATCAAACTCAGTGAGTTGATAACATTGGAAACAGTTATTTAATGAGCAGAGCTAGTATCCACGCCAATTCTAGGCTTTGGAGCCAACCAAATCAGAAACGCAGCGCCGATAAAAATAGCGGCAATCATGAAAAATAACTGATTCGTGGCCACCATAACACTCTGCTTTTGCACCAGCCAGTCGATTGAACTGCGGATCTCTCCCATCGACATTCCCGATTGCTGCATCATCTGTGTCGCAACACCTGCCTTATCCGTTAACCCAGAAAGCTCCGCGTGCACATATCGACTTTCGTTTTCCCACGAAGTATTAACAATAGAAGTCGCAAACGCCCCAGCTAGACTTCGGATAAAGTTCATAAGACCCGCCGCCGAGTCCATCTCTGCATCACTGACGCTCCCCAACGCCAGAGCCGTTAATGGCACGAAAAACAGCGGCATTCCTATCCCTTGGAAGAACATCGGCCAACTTATCTGGGCAAAGGTCATATCCAAATTGGCAAATCCACGAATAAAGGTCCACGAGCCGAGCCACAACACCCCAAGAAATACCAGTGGCCTTGGATCTATTTTGGATGCCAAATTTGCCACCGCTGGTGCGAGAAACACCGCTAATATCCCCATCGTTGCCGTAGAGTAACCAGCAATGGTCGCGGTATATCCCATATACACTTGCAACCATAATGGTGTCACCACTTGGATAGCAAAAAAGGCACCAAAAGCTAACGACAAGGTGATCATGCAGGCACTGTAACCTCGATGTCGGAACACTTTTAAGTCCACCACCGGATTACGCTCGGTCATTTCCCAAATAATAAACGCAATAAAGCCAATCAGAGCAACGATACCGAGAATCAAAATACGGTTAGACGCAAACCAGTCGTGATCTTTCCCTTCATCAAGCATAATTTGGAGACAAGCGACCCAGACCACCAGCAGAGCTAAGCCCACTTTATCAATTTTGGCTTTAATGGTTTTGGTTTCAAACCGTTTCAACAATTGCCAGCATGCAATACCCGCGATAATGGCAAACGGTGTTTTCACGGTAAATACGTATGGCCAGCTGTATTGGTCACACAAAATACCACCAAGGATTGGCCCCATAATCGGTGCAACCAAGGTGGTCATACTCCAGATACCAATGGCCGCATGCGCTTTGTTTTTGGGAAAAATCCGGATCATAAGAGTTTGCGATAGCGGCATAAGTGGCCCGCCAGAAAATCCTAAAAAGACCCTAAACATCACCAACATACTCATGCTGGTTGCCATCCCACATAGCAGTGAGAACACCCCAAACATCAAGAAACAAACCACAAACACACGAATTGAGCCGAAACGTGAAGATAGCCAACCTGTTAACGGTACAGAAATCGCTTCTGCAACAGCGTAAGAGGTAATAACGTATGTGCCTTGACTGGTTGATGTACCAAGCGCTCCAGCAATATTGGCAACGGAAACATTGGCGATCGTGGTATCCAAAATAGCCAAGAAATTGGCCATCGCCAAACAGAGGGCACCAAAAAACAGCGCGGCCCCCGTTAAAGGCTGAATTTGATTGTCATTCGTATGACTCATGACACTCCCCTAGGCTTACTCAGCCAACATCGCAGTACGGTATTGTTGCAACGTCTCATCATCGACCTTGCGACTGGTATCGATAGTGACTTCCATGGACAACCCTACTTGCAACGGATGATCTTTTAATTCAGCACGATTGAGCTGAATACGCACCGGTAAACGCTGTACTACTTTGATCCAGTTACCTGTCGCATTTTGCGCTGGAATCATAGAGAAGGCAGATCCAGTACCACCTGATAACCCTGTCACCACACCGTGATACACAACATCATCACCGTACAAATCAGCGACCAGTTCTACCGGTTGTCCCACATTGACCTTGTTGAGTTGTACTTCTTTAAAATTGGCATCCACATAAATATTCTGCACTGGCACTACCGTCATCAACGATTCACCAATGTTTACCCGACGACCGATTTGAACACGACGTTCCGCAACCACCCCGTCAATTGGAGCTCGAATCACTGTACGATTAAAATCAACTTGCGCTTGTTCAAAACGCGCTTTCGCTGCTAACACTTCTGGGTTGTTTTCAACTGTGGTGTTGGCAATTAAAGCCTCGTTAGCTTCTTTTTGACCGAGAGTGGAAAGTTTGCTTGCGTGAGCTTGTGCTGAGGCGGCTTTCGCAGCATCTAAATTTGCTTTCGCCTGTTCAAATGCGGTTTGCGCATTAGTCAGCTCTTCACCAGACACCGAACCAGACCGCACTAAGTCTTCACGACGTTTTAAATCGATGGTTGCACGTTCAAAGTCTGCTTTTGATGCCTGCAGTTGAGCATCTGCCCGTTTGGCATTCTCTTCTTGTGCATCGACTAACGCGGTCAAACCGTCGTTATTCGCCAGATAGCTTTGTACATGACGCTTCGCCAAGGCCAAATCAGCAGCGGCGCGATCAAGCGCTATTTGAGCATCGGTATTGTCAATATTGACTAAAACATCCCCCTTGTGCACAAATTGGGTATCCACCACATTCACTTTTGCAACGATACCATCAACCGCTGGCGTCACCGCCGCCACTTCTGCTTCAGCATATGCGTTATCAGTACTCACATAGCGTGATGCATAAAAGTACCAGTAAGAACCGTAACCCGCCGCAGCAATCACAATCGCTGCTGCTAAAGCAGTAAAACCACGTTTACGGGAACGAGTAACACGTTCATTTTCGACATTATTTGTCTCTTGTTGAGATTGTTCAGTACTCATTTGGAAAACCTTTTAACCGATCATGACTTTTGTGGTTGGTAGCCTGCGCCCAAGGCATGTACTAGAGCGAGGTCAAGACTGAAGGCGCGCGACTGCAAGTTAACCAGCGCCCTTTGGTTATTCAACAATGCTTCTTCTGCGACCAATACATCGAGATAGGTCGCTAAGCCACCGTTGTAGCGATTGTTAGCGATATCGTATGCTTGCTGAGCTGCATCAACGGCTTCTTGTGTCTTCTGAATTCGAGCATCAAGTGCAGAACTGCTGGTTACTACATCCGCCACTTCGTGCAGTGCATTCGTTAAGGTGCGGTTATAGCTGTTGACCGCTTCTTGATAATGCGCACGAGCAGAGGTGAGTTGTCCATCTAAACGACCACCCGTAAAAAGAGGCAAGTAAATCGCAGGACCAATACTGCCCGCATCATTACCACTACGTGTTAAGTTATCTAAACCAAAAGCTTGATAACCAATAAACGCAGATAAGGTAACATCAGGGTAGTACTGCGCTTTAGCAATCCCTACACGTTGAGCTGCTGCTTCTGCACGCCAACGAGCCGCGGTAATATCCGCACGATGCCCTAACAAACCCACCCCGACATGGCTTGGCAGCCCATAGCGTTTATCCAGCGCAATCTTTGGCTCTGTAATCGTTAATCCGCGATCGGGCCCGACACCAATCAATGCTGCAATGGCGTTTTTCTGCAACGCGATCGATTCATTAATCCCCAGTAACTCAGCTTCGACACTGGCACGAATTGATTTGGCTTGATTAACCGAACCCAATGTCTCAAGTCCGTTCTCATAACGTTTTTGTAGCAGTTCAACGGTTTTTGACCGCAGTTGTACCGCTTCATCCACCGTATGTTGGTTTTTGTACAAACGAGCTAGCTCGGCGTACGCATTGGCTATCGAAGTCGCTAGCATCAACTGGGCAGAAACGGTTTCAGCTTGCGTTGCGGCCAATTCACTTGTGGCAGCCACCACTGCAGCCTTGTTTTTACCCCAAAAGTCAAAGTCATACTGGAAGTTGAGGGTAACAGAACCATAGTCGTTCCAATCGTAAGGTGGACTGTATGCTTGATACTTGTAACTTACCTTGCTTTCAGAGGCGCTGGCATTTAACCCCACAGATGGACGCTTGATTGCGCCAATTTGTTCGGCGATACCGCGTGCATCTCGCAACCGCGCCTGCGCAATTTTGAGATCAGGCGATGTGGCAAATGCCTCTTGCATCAAGGTGTTGAGTTGTGGATCTTGGTATCGAGTCCACCATTCCATTGTTGGCCAATCGACCAATTGGCTGTTGGCAAAACTTTGTTGGAAATGAAGCTCACTCATCTCTGTCAATTGTGGAGTGGCTTGATCATCCGGCGCCACACATCCGTTTAGAACCGCCACACTGACCAATGTTAAGGCCAAGTGGCGGGGACGGATGGCTCGCCATCGAGTACATAACGCATTGCTTTTCACGCTAATTTACCTTATAACTAAACCGTACCGTACAGTTATACTCTTGACTTTGATCGTTCGTCAAGCGAAACTTATTCACAATTTTTGATAGGACACGAGTAGCCGATGCGAGTAAAAAGCGAAGAAAAAAGGCAAGCTATTTTGGATATAGCGAAGGATTCTTTTACCCAGCAAGGATTTGAGCAAACCTCCATGTCGTACATTGCCAAACAGCTTGGTGGCTCAAAGGCAACGCTCTACAATTATTTCAATTCGAAAGAAGAGATCTTCGCTGCGGTGATGGAATCTTCTGCGACCGAACAAATTGAGAACGCTTTTGTCTCTTTGGATCATCAAGACGACATGCATGTTGCTTTGCCTGAATTTGGGTATAACTTTCTTCAATCCGTTTTAAAGCCAGATATCATGGCTATTTATCGCATGGCGGTTAATGAAGCAGAACGCTCATCAATCGGTCGACATTTTTATGAAAATGGCCCCAAAAAAGGCTGGGTTCATTTGAGTGGTTATTTGCAGCATCAAATGGAACGTGGCACTTTGCGCCACGCAGATCCTTGGTATGCAGCCATGCAACTGAAAGGATTATTAACCGCAGAACACTTTGAACCTTATGCGCTGCGTGCGATTGAAATGCCAACAGATAAACAGATACGCGAAACGGTTGATAAAGCAGTCGAAGCATTTTTGTGTCTCTACAAAAAATAGAAGCAAGCGTTACTTCGCGAACTAATTCGCTAACTCAGTAGAGACTTTAAGAGTAACACTCACCTCTTAGAGTGATTAATTGATTGCTAATTTAATCTAAGTTGTTAGGATAAAAGCCGATAGTCGGGGTGCCATTTGGCTGAGATCGCTTTGCGAGACCCGTTGAACCTGATTCAGTTAACACTGACGTAGGGAACTATGAGTGTCTGCGGCGCGATCCATTTACCGATCATTTACCAACGACAATCACTAAGGTGTTTGTGCCTTAGGTTGGTTCCTCATGTCATGTTGAGGAGCACAACCATGAACTCTAAAACAGACATTTCTTCCTTATCTACCTCATCTCCCCTACCTAATATTCTAACCATCGCAGGTTCTGATAGTGGTGGTGGCGCGGGGATTCAAGCCGATATCAAAGCCATTAGCGCAAATGGTGGGTTTGCTTGTAGCGTGATTACTGCAGTAACAGCACAAAACAGTTGCGGCGTCATGGATATTCACCCCATCCCACCAGCGAATGTGGCGGCTCAGCTTGATGCGGTACTTTCCGATATTCATATCGATGCGATTAAAATCGGCATGCTGCCCAATGTCGCCATTATCGAAGCCGTTGCGGCGAAACTAAACCAATATGCTATCCAACATGTGGTGATTGACCCAGTGATGGTCGCGACCAGTGGTGACCGTTTAGTCTCCCCTGATGCCATTGATACCTTGTGTCAAACTCTGTTTCCTTTCGCCTCGTTGGTAACCCCTAATTTTTACGAAGCGGCAATCATGGTCAACCAACCATTCCATTACACCAACGTCGCTCGCCTTCGCTCGGCACTGGCGCGCTTTGATTATCCTGTTTTGCTCAAAGGCGGCCACAGCGACGATCCTCATCAAGCTGAGGATTATCTGATTAAGCGTAACAGAATCACCACGTTTAACGGCCCACGTATCGCAACCCACAATACTCACGGCACGGGGTGTACGCTTTCGTCTGCAATTGCAACGCAGTTAGCACTGGGTAGCACGCTCGAAGAAGCGATCGCAACAGCGAAGGTTTATCTCACCCAAGCACTACGCCAAAGCCATCGACTCCAAGTGGGTCAAGGTCATGGGCCAGTTCATCACTTTTATGCGCTAGACAGCGCGCAAATGGCCAGTACCAATAATGCGGAGGCACGATGAACGCGATGAACATCAAACAGATCGCTAATTTTCTTGAAACCGTGCGCCGCGAACGTCCGTTGGTCATCAACATGACCAACGATGTCGTAATGAACCTTTGTGCCAATAGCCTCTTGGCATTAGGCGCATCACCGATCATGGCCCACTCCCGTCAAGAGATGGCCGAACTAATACCATTGGCTGGAGCGCTAGTGGTCAATATTGGCACACTCGATGAGAAACGCGTCGCGCAGATGGAATACGCCATTGAATGTGCTAACCAACACCACATCCCCATCGTACTCGACCCAGTAGGCTGTGGCGCCAGCACTTATCGCACCAAAGTAAGCCGCCACTTCGCCTCACTCGCCCGCCACCTCACACTTCGAGCCAACGCATCAGAAGTGATTGCGTTAGCGGGACACACACCTTTAGATAACACCACAGAAGTAAATCCCTTAGCAGGACACACACCTTTGGATAACACAACAGAAGTAAATCCCTTAGCGGGACACACACCTTCTATTGATGAGTTACCCCGCGGTAATAAAGGGGTGGACAGCCAGGATTCAACGCTGAGTGCCCTTAGCGCAGCTCATCACATTCGTGAGCAATATCAGACGGATGTATCTATTTCTGGAGCAACGGATATTATCGTCACCCAAAATCACGACTATTATTTAGCTAATGGTTCGCCAATCATGCCTTACGTTACTGGCTTAGGCTGCGCATTAAGTTCACTTACTGGCGCTTTTGCTGCCGTCGGTGAGTGCAGCGGTTTAGCTGCTGCGGCAATTTGGGGCGTCGTTGGAGAAATTGCTGCCGAGCGATGTGATGGACCCGGTTTTCTGGCCGGAGAGATGTTAGACATTCTCTATCATCTGGATGAGGCGACACTAAGTAAACGGTTAAAAATGAACATCGAAAGATACCCATATTAATCGGTGACATGTTCAAATTTTTTGATGAACCTCAACGGGGGAATACAGTGTTATCCCCCACAAGGACTGACTAAACTGTGCTTAATCCTTTTGTTGAGCCATAAATAGTGCTGAGCAAAAACGTTTGAACACTGTAAGGACATCTTATGATTGAAATTCGTGCCGCACATGACCGAGGTAATGTCGACATGGGTTGGCTTAATAGCCACCATTCGTTTTCATTTGGTCAATATTACGACCCTCACCACATGGGATTTTCTGCGCTACGAGTCATTAACGATGATACGGTTCAACCCGGAGCTGGCTTTGCTACTCACGGGCACCGCAACATGGAAATTTTGAGTTTTGTGTTAGATGGGACCATCGCACACAAAGACAGTACAGGTAATGTTGAGACCTTACCTAGTGGAGAGTTTCAATTGATGTCTGCTGGTCGTGGCATCTATCACAGTGAGTTCAATCCATCACAAAAAGAGACTCTGCATTTTTTGCAAATCTGGGTTGAACCGCACGAGCACGACACAGCGCCGGGGTATCAACAAAAACCATTTGAAGCCAGACAAGGTTTAGTCCCTGTTGCTTCGCCCGATGGTCATAGTGGCTCATTTGTTATTAAACAAAATGCCACGATTTACCAAGTGACATTGGCACAAGAAACTCAGCAGCGCTTTGCCGTAGAGAATGGTCGTCGTGTTTATCTTCATTTAATTGAAGGCATGCTTGAGATCAATGGCATCAATCTAAACCCAGGTGATGGTGCGAAAGTGACCGATGAATTTGCACTCGATCTGGTCAATATGGGAACGAAACCAGTACTTGCGCTACTATTTGATTTGCCATAATTCATCTTGTCAAAGATGACATCATTACACTCGCCAATCTACTACATTCATCAAAAGTGCTCTATATCCTTGGGCACTTTTATCATTAATCACAACACAATTAGCCAAAATTCTTGAATCCCGTTTGCTCAAATCAATAGTATTAATTCATTTTGTAACCGGTTACAGAAACCGGTTACAATAATCGTAAAAATGATCTACAATCATAAGAAATCCAATCTAGATAGCGATCGATTATCGCGTAACAGAGGTGTTCAATGTCGAAATTAGGTTTTCCTGATGATTTTTTGTGGGGGGGAGCTGTAGCAGCTCACCAAGTAGAAGGCGGCTGGAATGCCCAAGGCAAAGGTCCAAGTATTGTTGACGTATTAACAAAAGGTGCTCATGGCGTTCCTCGAGTTATCACCGAAACAGTAGAAAATGATAAATTCTACCCTAACCATGAAGCCGTTGATTTTTATGGCCATTATAAACAAGATAT